>CACYKE010000076.1 GCA_902774925.1 uncultured Prevotellaceae bacterium
CCACGTTATAAAGCATAACGTGGGATTTGTCGTCTCTGGGAATAGCCCTAAATAAAGGCGTTCCGAAGAATCGGTCATTTTGGTCACTCGGTCATTTCCGGGCATTCTCGGTTTCGTCGCGCTTGGCGCGGTAGTAGCGGTCGACGAAGTCGATCTGCTCGCGGTTGGGCACCGTGATGAGCGAAGCACCGTTGGAGAACTGCATGGTGGTGGGTTTCGTGTCGTTGAACGTAGGCCAGTAGGGCAGTCCCTTGCCATTGGGATTGAGCGTCTTGGCGAAGTTCACCCAGTATTGCTGGAGGATTTCAGCGACGGCAGCCTCGGCAGGATATTTGTCGGCCTGTGTCAGAAAATGGCCGTTGAGATACATGATATCGTCGGCATGGGCCACACCGCGACGACGGGGATCCTGCGAGAAGCTCATCTTGGAAGGTTGAGCGAGATAGGCTGCATAGACGGGGCTCTTGCCTGTCTTGGACTGCAGGCTGACCCAGGCAAACGACGGCCACGCAAAACCCATATCGCGGAAAGCGTCGCCAAAGCCGTGCCAAGCCTCATCATCGGTATTGCCGGGATAGACACGCAGCGCCTCGTCAGCCCAGTCGCCGAAGATGCTCTTGACGGTCTTCTGGTAGTTCTCGACGGTTATATCACGAGGTGCAAAGAGGGCACCCTCGTCGCTATTGGTCATCACGATGACGGGCACATCATTGTATTCGCCACGCTCGTAGAGGCGATACTGGTCGTCGCAGATGACGTAGCCGTCGACACACGGCCAGAAGCCCGCAAAGCCCACATTACCGTCGCATAGCGCCATAGCATCCATCTTGCGCAACTGCTTGAGGTTCTTTTTCTTCAGGTGCTGCTGGAAGGCCAGTCCCTGCGCTTCGGCACCCTTCTGCGAGGCGTCGAGACCCAGCGAACGCGGTTGGTCAGTCCACGGTGCAAACGAACCACCGCTATGACTGATGCACGCACGGAAGAGGCCCTTGGCCAACGGTGAGGCACACAGCATGCTACAGCTGATGGCACCAGCCGATTCGCCGAAGATGGTGACCTTCGACGGGTCGCCGCCGAAATTACGAATGTTACGCTGTACCCACTGCAGGGCATAGATCTGGTCGAGGAGTCCGTAGTTGCCAGAATGTCCGTCGGGCGACTCCTTCGTCAGTTCCGGATGGGCCATGAATCCCAGGGCACCGGTGCGGTATTCAATGCTGACAATGACGACGCCACGCATGGCCAGATGGCTCCACAGGTCGCCACCATACCATTCCGTCTGGAATCCGCCACCGTGAATCCATACCATCACGGGCAGCATGTCGTTGGCACTCGTGGCAGGCGTGGCAATGCCCAGATAGAGGCAGTCCTCACTCATCATGTCGGCGGTACGACCCTCACGCGTAGGTTGTGGGGGCAGCGGTCCGAACTTGTCGCACACGCGGACACCCTCCCACGCCTTGGCAGGCTGCGGGGCACGCCAGCGCAGGTCGCCGACGGGCGGTGCGGCATACGGAATGGCCTTATACACTGCGAGCGAACCTTCGAGTACACCCTGTACGTCGCCCGTCTCCACATGGGTCTTCAGGAGCGGCTGCCCCTGTACGTCCGCTGCCGTCATCGTCAGGCACATCAGCGCCATGAGCAGCAAAGAAAAAACAGTCTTCTTCATAGTGATATTGTTATAAGTTATGATGTTAGCGTCCATTTGGGCAAAGGTAGAAATAAATTCTGAAAAAACAAAGAAAAATCGGTTTTTCTTTTGCATTTTGCTCGTTTATTCGTAACTTTTCGCTTCGCGAGAAGTTACTTTCGTTCGGAAATGAAAATAAATGCTGATTTATTTTGCATTTCGCTCACTTATTCGTAACTTTGCACCCGATTTTAAAAAAACTATCAAGGGGTGCTCACGGGTGTGGGCTGAGATGATACCCTCGGAACCTGATACGGACAATGCCGACGCAGGGATGATGAGTAACACAAAACAACCCCTTATTTAATGTATTAACAAATAAATAAGGTAAAAAAGAAACAATGAAAAAAGGATTGACGATGATGGCCTTATTGGGCACCTTGACAGCCCAGGCCGACGAGTTGGACACGTTGAAAACAGTGGAACTGCAGAATGTTCAGGTAGTATCTACGCGTGCTTCGAAGAAAACCCCCGTTGCATTTACGGACATGAGTAAGGAACAGCTGAAAGCAGTGAATTACGGACAGGACGTTCCGTATCTGCTGTCGCTGACGCCGAGCATCACAATAACTTCAGATGCAGGCAATGGTATTGGATACACCTCGTTGCGCGTAAGAGGTACAGACCCCAGCCGCATCAACATCACTGCCAACGGCATTCCCTTGAACGATGCAGAGAGCGCCACTGTGTTTTGGGTGAATATGGGCGACTTTGCCTCAAGTGTGCAGTCCATGCAGATACAGCGTGGTGTGGGTACGTCAACAAATGGTGCCGGAGCATTCGGTGCAACGCTGAACATGCAGACTGAGAATATCGGCATGAAGCCGTTTGTCGGGCTTGACCTCAGTGGCGGTTCATACTACAGCCATAAGGAGACGCTGCGTTTTGGCACTGGAATACTGGGCGAGCATTGGGGCATACAGGGCCGACTCAGCAACATCGGCTCGAAAGGCTATCTGGAGCGCGCCTCTACTAAGCTGAACAGCTATCTGATTCAGGGTGGTTACTTCAGCGACAACACAGTAGTGAAACTCATTACTTGGAACGGCATCGAAGAAACCTACCACGCCTGGAACTATACGTCCAAATACGAGCAGAGCCTCTATGGTCGTCGCTATAACTCGTGTGGTGTGATGGGCTATGATGACAACGGCAATCCATCAGGCTATTACAATGACCAGACAGACAACTACCATCAGCAAAACTACCAGTTGATATGGAACCAGCGTATCAGCAACGAGTTGAATTCGAACGTAGGACTGCACTACACTAAGGGCCAGGGCTACTACCAACAATACCAGAGTGCATCCACCCAGATGTTGTATGGAACATCGTGGAAGACCTTCGGTCTGAGCATTGACGATAATGTACAGGAGGATTTGGCTGATCAGCAGAAAATGGACAACGATTTCTATGGTATTGTAGCCTCGCTGAACTATAACAATCGCAAGAACCTGCAGGCCGTTTTCGGAGGCGCATGGAACAGATACTCAGGTGACCAGTTCGGACACATTGTGTGGGCTAAGCCAGGCGTGGAAACTACTGTGCCGGAGCCGGCCTCGCTGTCTCCTGACTTCGAATACTATCGCAATCATTCGCGCAAGACAGATTTCAATATCTATGGAAAGGCTGAATACGAGTTTGTCAGGAACCTGCGTGCCTACCTCGACCTGCAATACCGCCATGTAGGCTACAAGCTGCAAGACCCCACAGTGGCGTATGGTGTGAATACAGACAAGCGTTACGTCATCGATAACCACTATAACTTCTTTAACCCCAAATTCGGTTTCAACTATGACTTCAATACCCGCCACAAGGTGTATGCCTCGTATGGTATCGGTCACAAAGAACCAGTACGCAATAACTTTATGCAGCAGATTGCCAACCCCGACCGTCAGGATGTCGTTGCCAAGGCTGAGCGACTGAACGATTTAGAGGTTGGCTACAAATACCAAAGCCCTCACTTCTCGGCAGGAGCCAATTTCTACTGGATGGACTACAAGGACCAATTAGTGCTGACAGGTGAACTGAATGCCATTGGTGAGGCACTGACAAAGAACTTGGATAAGAGTTATCGCTTGGGTATAGAGCTGGAAGCAGCATGGATGCCTGTAGAGTGGTTCCGCTGGGATATCAACGCCATGTGGAGTCGGAATCGCGTGAAAGATATGGTGGTGACCCTGACTGACGGCACGAATGTCAACCTGGGCGACCAGCCGCTGGCTTTCTCGCCCGACCTCATTGCCAACAACATCTTTACATTCACCTGGCAAGGCCTGAAGACCAGCATCCAAAGCCAATATGTGGGCGACCAATATCTGACCAATACCGGATTCAAGGATATGGAATGTATGGACGAGCAGGGTAATAAGACTCTGGAAACTCTGCAGCTGAAAAACCATTTCACTACGAATATAGACTTGTCGTACACTTTCACATGTAAGAAGATTGGGCTGCAGTCGGCCACAGTCGGAGCCACCTTCTATAACATCTTCAGTGCCAAGTTCGACAATAATGGCTGGGCAGCACCTCAGCTCATCAGCGAAGGTGGCACAGTGAAAGCCGTCAATGAGTGGGGCATACGTGACAGCGGAGCAGCAGGTTTCGCTCCTTCTGCACCTTTCAACATGATGGCGCACCTGTCGTTGAACTTCTAAGGAACAGGAGGGCAGAGAGAGAATATGACAGATTATCTGGCTTCCAACTGGTTAGAGATAGTAACCACGATACTCGGGCTGATATACATCTGGCTCGAGTACAAAGCCAGTATCTGGCTTTGGGTGGTAGGCATCGTCATGCCTGCCATGCAGGTGTATCTCTATTGGAGTCACGGTCTCTATGCCTTTGCAGCCCTGACCTGCTACTATACAGCGGCAGCTTTCTACGGACTTGCCGTATGGAAATTCAGGAAGACAAGGGAAACACACCAGCCGTTGCCCATTGTCTACATGCCACGACGGTTCTACCTCCCTGTCGTCGCTGTTATCCTTGTGCTTTGGGGCGTTACATGCTATGTCCTCGTCAGGTTTACCGATTCTCCCACGCCCACGCTGGAATCGCTGACCAACGCCGTCTCAATTGTAGGATTGTGGGCGTTGTCGCGCAAGTTCTTGGAACAGTGGTTCTTCTGGATAGTAGCCAATACCATCAGCTGTATCGTCTACGCACAGACAGACATGCCCTACTACATCTTCCTCTACGGACTTTACAACGTCATTGCCATAGCAGGCTATTTCAAATGGAGGCGAGAGGCCAGGGTGGTCAAGAGCAATCAGTAACTATCATCATAAAGAAAAGTCATGACAGAACAGTTCGACGTAGTCATAGTAGCCAATGGTGAATTCCCTACTCACCGCATTCCTTTAGAGGTGTTGAAGCACGCCCGCCATATCGTAGCTTGCGATGGTGCCATCAGCCATGTACCACAGGCTGAAGCTGTGGTGGGCGACGGTGACAGCGTTCCAGCAGAATACCACAATCGCCTTTTCCAGATTGACGAGCAGGAGGACAACGACCTGACTAAGGCCACACGCTATTGTTTAAATAAAGGCTGGAAACGGATTGCATATCTGGGCTGCACAGGTTTACGTGAAGACCACACGTTGGGCAATATCGGTCTGCTCATGCGCTACTATCGGAAGATGGGCGTCGAGGGCATCATGTTTACAGACTATGGCTTCTTCACTCCCGCCTATGGTAATCGGACTTTCCAATCGGAGAAAGGCAAGCAGGTCAGCATCTTTAATTTTGGCTGTCGGCAATTGACTTCAGAGGGACTGCGATGGAACAGCTATGCCTATGACGAATGGTGGCAAGGAACTTTGAACGAAGCCCTCGGCGACAGCTTCTCATTCGCTGCCGACAGCTACTATCTGGTGTATCAGACCTATGGAGTGAAAGAAATTGCACCTTTTTAGGGTGAAAGTCTGCTGTTTTCATACCTGAAGGCATGAGTGTGGCATTGTGAACAACAAAAAATAACGTTTTTTTTTGTATTGTTCTCACTTATTTGTAACTTTTCGCTCTGCGAGAAAGTACTTTCGTTCGAAAATGAAAAGAAAAACTTGTTTTCCTTTTGCATTTTGCTCACTTATTCGTACCTTTGCCGTCAGAAAACAATGAATAACAGTTATGAAATCTGACAACCACCTACGAATGAGATGTTTGTTGGCCGTTTTGGCCGTGCTGGTCTCTGTCACCATACAAGGACAGAGAGAGACACCTGTGCCTGGAGGCAAACAACCGTTTTACGTCAATCACTATGGCTGTGCCACAGGCCATTATCTGTTGAATCCCAAGGATTACGAGGGACCGTACACCATCTTTGCCAAAGCCGACAAACAAGGCAAACTGACCAAGCTGGGACGCGACATTCTGCACCGCCTCGACCTGTTGTGCCAGGAAGCCAAAGGTCGTGAGGGGGAGATGACTGCCGAGGGCGGCAAGATGATGCGCACACAGGTGCAACAGCTCGTCATGCAGTTTCCCACCATGTTCACCCCCGACACTTATGTCGACATCCGCAGCGTCATGCAGAACCACTGCATCCAGATGGCCAACGAGGTCGGTGTGGAGATGGCCCGTCACTTCCGTTCCGACCGTATCAGCGTGAAGGCGTCGCACAAGAACCAGCCCTGGCTCAACGCACAGGACAAGGACCTCCTTGCCGAGCGCGAAGACTCGCTGACGAAGGAACGCTACAACCGCTTCACCATCCTCAACAGCGGGGCAGGCCGTCTGATGCGCGTGTTGTTCAACGACCAGAACTACGTCATCGCCAACATCGACGCACCGGCACTGAGTCAGCAACTCTACATCCTCTCGCAGAATATCCACCAGACAGAACTCGGCAAGACGATGACCCTCGACGACCTCTTCGAAGCCGACGAGATGCAACGCCACCTGCGCCGACAGAATGCCTGGAACTACATCTGCTACGGCAACTGCACGCTCAACGGCGGTCATCAGCCCTACATCCAGCGTGAACCGCTGTGGAACATGATGCACATGGGCGACAGCATTATGAAGAACGACTACCCCGTGTTCAACCTGCGCTACACCAATCAGGGCGTAATGCTCGCCATGGCCAGTCTCATGGAGCTCGACAATTGCGGCGTGGCCACCGCCAACCTCGACAGTCTTGAAGCTCTCGGATGGCTCGACAACAACATCGCACCGCCGGGCGGCAGCATCATGATGATCCACTACCGCCGCGACAAGAACGACGACGACCCACTCATCAAGGTTATATTCAACGGTCACGAAGCCCGTCTGCCCTTCAAGAGCGACTGTGCACCCTACTACCACTGGAACGACGTAAAACGTTACTATCTGCGTAAGCTCTACCGCTATGAGAAAGCCCGCCAAGACGAACTCGACAAAACCCGATAACGCTATGAGACGATTCGCAATACTCTTCATCCTCCTCCAATTCTCAATTTTCAATTGTCAATTATCAATTGTTGCCCAGCCCGTGATGGAAATTATCCGGCAACACCCTGCCTATTCCTCGTGTAACTACGACATCTATCCCGATAGCGTTCCCAACAATCTGACTCCTGCACCAGCAGGCAAGAAGCCGTTCTACATCTCCCACTACGGTCGTCACGGTTCACGATACATCAGCAACCGTACGGGCTATGACATGCCCTACAAGATGATGCTGCAGGCTGAAAGTGTCGACGAACTCACACCTATCGGCAAGAAGGTGCTACAGGAGATGAAAGCCATCATGGGCGACTCCGAGGACCGATGGGGCGAACTGACCTACATCGGAGCCCAGCAGCACCGCCAGATTGCCCGTCGCATGATCGAGCGTTTCCCAGAAGTGTTTGAGGGTGCCGCCAATGTCAGTGCCCGCAGCACCATCGTTCCCCGCTGTATGGTATCGATGAGCTATGCCCTCATGGAACTGGCCCGGATTAACCCCCAGTTGCACATCACCATGGAGTCTACCAAGCGCATGCAGCACTATATGAACTTCCAGGATCCCGTGCTACGCAAGGGCTATATGACCCCCGAAGCTCGCAAGGCCTACGACGCCTACGTCGCTCCGCGAACGGGTAACAGCCGTCTGATGGAGATGATCTTCAAGAATCCCGACATCGTCAAGGAAATCGTCGACGAGACATTCTTCAACTACTACCTTATGAAGATGGGACTCTTTATCCTCAATACCCACATGAAGACCGAGACCTTCCTGCTGAGTCTCTTCCAGACCGAAGAGCTCTATCGCATGTGGCAGATTGACAACGCCCTCTGGTACATCCAGCACGGAGCCTGCAAACTCAATGGCGGTCGGCAGCCCTATACTCAGCGACACCTCCTGCGACAGCTCATTGCCGACGCTGACAGTTGCATCCGCCTCGACCGTCCCGGAGCACAACTGCGCTTCGGCCACGAGACCGTCATTCTCCCACTGGTATGTCTCATCGGCATTAATGGCTATGATCTCTCCACCGGCAACCTTAACGAACTCGAAAGGCGCGGCTGGTGGTGCTCTAGCGTCTTCCCCATGGGTGCCAACGTACAGTTCATCTTCTATCGCAGTAGTCCCAAGGACAAGGATGTCCTCGTCAAGGTCCTCCTCAACGAACAGGAAGCCAGACTCCCCATCCCTACCCATTCCGCACCCTACTACCATTGGGCCGACGTACGCCGCTACTGTCTGAACAAACTCGAACAGTATAAAGAATGATGAAGAAAGTATGTGATTTCATAGCCCGATGGATGGGAGCAATGGTGCTGCTGGTGGCAGCACTGGCACTGGTGGTTCCGGCATCGTTTGTATGGATTGACACATGGGCCATCAATCCGATGCTGGGTGTCATCATGTTCGGCATGGGACTGACACTTTCGCCACAGGATTTTAAGATTGTACTGAGCCGCCCCAAGGATATACTCATCGGTTGTCTGACGCAGTTCACGGTGATGCCACTGCTGGCCATAGGACTGACGTGGGCGTTTGCATTGCCAAAGGAACTGGCCATCGGCGTAATTCTGGTGGGCTGTTGCCCTGGTGGCACGGCGTCGAACGTCATCACCTATTTGGCAAAGGGCGACCTAGCGCTGTCGGTGGGTATGACTGCCGCCTCGACACTGTTGGCTCCGTTGCTGACGCCCCTGCTGGTGTGGACGTTGGCAGGTACGATGGTCGATGTAGATACGATGGGGATGCTCATGAGTATCGTGTATGTAGTCATTGCGCCTATCATATGTGGACTGCTTTGTCAGCGGTTCCTGCCCGGGGTGACCAAACGCATGACACCCTATCTGCCCGCGTTCTCGTCGGTAGTAATAGCACTGGTGGTAGGCATCGTCGTATCACACAATGCTGATCGACTGCTGACAGCAGGTCTGATGGTGGTGGCAGTAGTCATCATTCATAACCTGCTCGGACTGACTATCGGCTTCATTGTGGGTCGGCTGCTCCACCTGCAGAAACCCAAATGTGTGGCGCTCAGCATCGAGGTGGGCATGCAGAACTCGGGGCTCGCTTCGTCGCTGGCCGTATTGCATTTCGCTGCCTATCCGCTAGCCACCATCCCTGGAGCCGTATTCAGCGTTTGGCACAACATTAGCGGTGCGTTAGTGGCTAAGTTATATTCGATTAAAAAATAAAAGGATTATCATGGAAACAGATTTATTTCTGGGCTTTGGCCTGTATGCTTGGATTACCATTGTGACGGTGCTGGGGATGTTCAGCATCCTGCTGTTTACAAAGTTACGCACCGACGTAGTGTTTATGGGTGCGGTCGGCATATTTTTTGTCACAGGCGTGCTCGACGCAAAAGAGGCCTTCTCGGGGTTCAGTTCGACATCGGTGGTGGTCATCGGTGTATTGTTCGTCGTGGTGGCAGGACTGACGCATACGGGTGTGTTGCAATGGATTGTGCGCAACTTGTTAGGACAGCCCGACAGCTACGGCAAGGCAGTAGTGAGACTGATGCTGCCAGTGGCGGGATTGAGTTCGTTTTTGAGCAACACAACGGTGGTGGCAATGTTTGTAAACATCGTGAAGATGTGGTCGAAGAAACTGGGTATTTCACCGTCGAAGCTGCTTATTCCACTGAGCTATGCCTCGGGTATGGGTGGTGTGTGTACGCTGATTGGTACACCGCCGAACCTGATTATCAGCGGACTCTATTCCGACATGACAGGTACGGCGATGAACGTGTTGGCGACGACCATTCCCGGACTGTTTTGTCTGGCGGTGGGTGTACTGTCGATTATTGCCATGAAGCGGCTGTTACCTGACAGGAAGGCTCCTGAGTCGGACTTCGAATCGACGGGCGATTATACCGTCGAGTTGCGTGTGCCGTCAGATAATCCGTTCATCGGCAAGACGTTGGAAGAGGCCGGGCTCTATCACATCAAGGGCGGCAGCCTGATAAAGATGTTTCATTTCGATGATATTCCGTCGCCCGTTACCGAGGATGAACCCTTAATGGGCGGCGATCATCTGGTGTATGCCGGACAGATAGATGAGCTGTACGAGATGGCCACGAGCCACCAGTTGGTTACCGCCGACCACCATGTCTTCTCCATAAACGAGGTGGACATGAACGGCAAAGTACGCACGGCATTCGTCACTTTTGGCAGCAGTCTCATCGGCCGTTGCATCGCCGACACAACTTTCGAGAAGGACCACAATCTGATGGTTGCCGCAATCGCCCGTCGCGGCAGTCGCATCAACGAGGCGCCGCGCAAGGTGGTACTGCAGGCAGGTGATACGCTGCTGTTAGTATATCCAAGTCACATCAAGGTTGACACCTCATCCCTGAAGAACGACCTCCACTTCTTCGACTCAGATGACATACCGAACATGGGTGTAGGAACACTCGTTTCGACGGTTATCATGATAGCAATGGTGACATTGTCGGCACTGGGCATCCTGCCCCTGTTGCAATGTGCCTTCCTTGCTGCTGCCGCCATGTTGCTGTGCCGCTGTTGCAACTTGGAACAAGCCATGAAGGCCATCAACTGGGAAATCATCATGGTGTTTGCGGGCAGTATCGCTCTCGGACTGGCTATCCAGAAGACGGGCATTGCCGAACAGTTGGCATCAGGTATTCTCGACGTCTGCGGTACCAATCCGATTATCGTGATGACGGCCGTTTGTTTTGTGGGGACGTTTATCACGGAATTCATCTCAAACACGGCAGCGGGAGCAATGTTCTTCCCCATTATGTATGAGGCTGCCGAGAAGCTGGGGTACGAACCTTATACCTTCCTCATTGCTTTGATGATCAGTGTAAGCAGCAGTTTCGCCACGCCCATCGGTTCACCTACTCACATGTTGGTTTATGGCCCTGGTGGATACCATTTCAGCGACTTCCTGCGTATCGGTCTGTTGATGAACATCATCATCCTCGCCGCGAATATCTTCATCGTGAATATCGTCTATCCGTTGACGCCGTTGCAATAACGCGTACGAATAAAAAAGGTGGGCTGACATTTGGTCAGCTCATTTTTTTTTGGTAATTTTGCGCCCAAAATTGGAAAGATATGAATATTGAAGCATTAATCAGCAAGGCAGCAGGTGAGGCCATGAAGGCACTCTATGGCATGGACGCCACAGAGAAGATGTTGCAGTTGCAGAAGACAAGAAGTGAGTTTGAGGGTAACCTGACGCTGGTGGTTTTCCCCTTTGTAAAGGCGGCCAGGAAGAGTCCTGAGCAGACGGCTCAGGAGATTGGCGAATATCTGGTTGCCAACTGTACCGCTATCAGTAAGTTTAACGTCGTCAAGGGTTTCTTGAACCTGAGCATTGGTGAAGGGGCATGGCTCTCATTGCTGCAGGCTATGGATCAGGACGACCGCTTCGGCATGAAAGCCGCGAACGAGGATTCTCCCCTCGTCATGATTGAATATTCTTCCCCCAACACCAACAAGCCCCTACACTTGGGTCATGTGCGCAACAACCTGCTGGGTTGGTCGCTGGCTCAGATTATGGAGGCCAACGGCAACAAAGTGGTGAAGACGAACATCGTGAACGACCGCGGTATTCATATCTGTAAGTCGATGCTGGCTTGGTTGAAGTACGGCAATGGCGAGACTCCCGAATCATCTGGCAAGAAGGG
>CACYKE010000077.1 GCA_902774925.1 uncultured Prevotellaceae bacterium
AGAGTGCCCAGAACAGGACTCGAACCTGCACGCCTCGCGGCACACGCACCTGAAACGTGCGCGTCTACCAATTCCGCCACCTGGGCATTTTTACCATTAGAACCCAGCGTCCTAATGCTCTTTTTTGTTCAACATGTGGAGCGGAAAACGGGACTCGGACCCGCGACCCCAACCTTGGCAAGGTTGTGCTCTACCAACTGAGCTATTTCCGCATTTCGTTACGTCACATCTCTCCTGATGGCGTTTCTTTTGTGATTCCGGCGGGATTCAAACCCACAACCTTCTGATCCGTAGTCAGATGCTCTATTCAGTTGAGCTACGGAACCTCCTTTTTCCCGAAAACCGGGCGGCAAATTAGTTCCTATTTCTGATTTGCGGGTGCAAAGGTAATCACTTTTTGCGAAACTGCCAAACTTTTTCGGGACTTTTTTCAAAAAAAAAGGCAGATTCCTAAAAATCCGCCTCTTCCAGTATGAAATCTGTTGCTGTATTCATATTGCGCTCGCATCGCGCGTACCTTATTTATTATTAACAACAACTTTACCATTCTGAATGTAGAGACCCTTCTGGGCGGGAGCCTGCAGCAGCTTGCGACCATCCAGCGTAAACAAGCCTTCATTGTCGGTTGCGACAGAATCGCAACCCACGGTGTCGATACCCGTGGTATTGCCGCCAGTGCCGATGGTCAGTTCGGTAGCAATGCTGCCGCCAGTCACTTGCAGCACATTCTTTCCGGCAGCAATCGTACCCGTGGTGACCATCATCAACTTGTCGTTATTGAGTTCGTAGATGGTTCCGGCCATCGTGGTGACATCCGTATCAGCAGCCACGTGAATCATCATGTTGCCCTCGCCCGGAGCCGTAGCACCCGTGCTTGCCGTCTTTTCAACTATCACAGCTGACTGCTTGGGGATATAGGTAATCGACTGCGTGGTAGCTTTCGTTCCCGAGACGCTCGTAATGAAGTATGCTGAATAACCATCAGGCAGATAAGTGTCGTTATCATTGCTGTAGAAGGTTCCGTACGTGTTACCGCCAATCGCAGCATCCAACATTTGTGCCGTAATCTCCATCGGGTCAGCTATGGTGTAAACCACAGAAACGGTGTCGCTAAATATCGTCATACCGCCGCCTGCAGGAGTATACCCCACCCTAGCCGACAAGGTGCCTTCCCGGAATACAACACCCTCATCCGTGTAATTTTTCCATGTTGCATCATTATCACCGTTAATGTCATCCCACGTATAGCTGATGGCCATGCCGGCAACATTCTCCTTGGTAATCGTAATCGCGGCCTGATCCTCTGAATAAGCACCGGCGGGCAAGCTGATGGTCGGAGTCTTTGGTGCAGCATCCACGTAGAAAGTATAACTATCAGCCGCGTATTTGCCGTCTCCTGCGTAAGCGAAAACAATTTCTGCATTACCATATCCCTCAGCAGTAATCACACCGTTGTCAACTGAAACACATTCATTTTTAGAGGTCCAGGTCAAATCCGCTGCTGGGATGTCGTCAGGACAAACCACCTGATAATGCGCCTTGACGTCAAACGTATTGCCATTCGTCACTCTGAGTTTCGACAAGAAAGCATCTCCGTCCTTGATGGAAAGATAGTCTTCGATGGCATTAATCTTAAATATTTTCGTCTGCGTCAACCCCACTTTGAAGTTCTTGTCCGCCGACGACAGTATCACCGTGGCCGTTCCGACATTCGTGTTGTTGCTATAATCAACATTGTAGTCACTGGCGTCAACGGTAATTACATTGTTGTTTGTATTCCTAAACGTCACCGTCAGCTGCGGTTCAATCGGCTCACCAGTGGCAGTCTGATCCGGAATGTCAGCAACATTCACATTGAAGTCGGCCTGTTCGATTGTATAATACCTGGTTATCTGACCCGTATAATTGCCCTTACCATTAATCTCGCAACGGGCTCTACCAGCATTGACACTGTCACTATACGACGTCCAATAGTCCTTGCCGTATTCCAATTGATAGTCACCATCATAGATGATCACTTCAGGTTTCTGTACTTCACCGTTATATTCCACATCAGGCAAAGGTGCAACCATTTCTTCCGTCAGCTCCTTGCCCTGAGCGTTGGCCGTTCCGCTAACCGAAACAAACAGAAGCACCAAAGCCGTGGTCATTACTGATCTCACATGTTTTTTCATCATCATGTCCTTTTTATTACTTCTGAAGTTTATTTACTCGAATCCCGGTATTCCAAAAATATCACCGAGACCCGCGGCCTCAAAAGCTTCCGCGTCGTCGAAAGTATCTATTTGGGGAGCACCCACCTCACCGCCATTCAGGCTACCAATCAAAATGTTGCCATCACATTGCAGGCGGACGATGTCTATCTTAGGGGCAATATATTCTTTTTTCATTTTACAATAGTTTTTTTGCTGTTATGAATATAGATTCCTTTCTCTGTGGGCTTGCTGGGCAGGCGGAAACCAGTGATGGTGTACCAGCCGTCAGCATCCTGACGAACCTGTTCCTTATCCAACGGCACAATGCTCGTCGTACCGTCGCCCCAAGTGATGGAGAGGAATTCAGGGGCCGAAGAGGTACTGAGTCGCAGGTAAGCACGGAACGGGTTGATGTACGTATCGACACCTACCTTGGCGAACTCACCGGCCTCGATGCCGTCCTTGTCGGAAGCAGAGTAGCAATATACGTTCGACGGCTTCGTCGTCCACTTGTAATACTCATAGACACCATGCATTCCATCGGCCTCAGCCTCGTTATCGGGCTCAGCAACTGTACCTGTGAATTTCTTCACCTGCGTACTGAGCATGGGCTTCAAGGCTCCGTTCTTCGAAGGCTTGAAGAAGTAAACCGTGTTCGGTGTGGTCCAGCCCTTATTATCCGAGGTGGCAACGACCTGAGTCATCTTCACGGTCTCGTTAGCACTATCGTAACCAGCGTACTCCCAGAGTTCGCCGCCAACCTCTCCAATCTCGAGGGCGTAAGGCAGGAAGATGGTGTAGCACTTCTTCTCGGTGCCCACCTCACCTTCAGTAAACTCACGGTCGAAGGTAGCCCTAGCAGCCGTGAAGTCGGCAGCGGCCTCGAAGGGATCCTCTCTGTTGCCCTTCAGTTCCATATCCTCGCAGATGCCACCGATGATGAAGTTCTTACCCACTGCAGTATTACCTGCCGGCAGGTAGATGAGTGTTTCCTCAGGCACGCCCTTGAAGGCACCCTCCGTACGAGAGAAGCTCTTACCCGTAATCTTAGTGTCGCTGGCGTCGATAAACGTCATCATGTTGGCATCGGGAGCCCTGCGTGGAGCCGGACCGATTGACATTGCGAAAGCACCATCGGGCATGTCGGTCACGTCTGCATTGTTCACCTTAACGCCATGGCTGCCTACTACTGGTGCGAAATCATGAACAGACATCATCAAATAGCTAGCGCTGGCATCCGGAGCAGTGCTGACCGAGTTCGACTGTACACTCAGACCACCAAGAGCTCCAGAGACGGAAGACTTCGGGCCGATACGGTGACCGCCATTGGACTGGGCGTAAGCAGGAGCAGAAGTGCCGGTTTCCACCAGATACAAGTAAACGAAAGTATTCTCGGTGACTGAGTAATGAATAAAATAAGTTATATTGGTTTTCTTTACTTTTATAGCGGGCTGACCGCCAATCTTCAGATGGAATTCAAAGCCCTCGGCTGTCTCGGAATTGATACCGATAACTCCCTCTCCTGCCGGCACCATAAATGTCAGGCCCCTGAAATAGTCTTCAAACGAAGGCTGTCCTCCCATCGAAGGAAGGGAAGGATGACACTCGCCTGACATCACCTTTTCATGCACTTGTTGAACTTGAGCATCTGTCATCGTGCTGTTAATCACCAACGACTTTTTTGTTTGATCATAACCATCTGGTGATTCAGCTGTCCCTAAATCGTTGAGCGTATAAAGCACATTGCGGACAATAAGATTTTTCAAGGCGTTGGTAGTAACAGGTTCATCTGCGGGAGCAGGTTCGGAGTAACTAATTGAGGTTGTTGTTGTCTGAGCCGTACTTGCCACCTCATCCACAATCAACTGTAGAGGCGTCCTCACAGTCGTGACGTTAGCTTCTGTGGTTCTGGCCAGCTTGTTACGGAAGTTCACGTTCATGTTTGCGAACACTGTCTCAGGAGTATCACTTCCGCTGGTATATGTCAGCATACCAGGATCGTCACCACCTGTCAGGAAGGTCAGCTTCAACAATACATCAGTGCCCTCGTACTTCACGGCGTAGTCATCATTGTTCGTGATGGTGCTGGCGCCCTCCAAGTAGATTTCAAGTCCTGACTCAGGCAGCGTGTTGGTCGTTCCCACGGTAATTCCAGCCAGCGAAGCATTGTTCAGCACCAGACGGTTGCGTCCGTCGAACTTCACAGTGCCGTCGTCATTCTTCACATCTCCCGCATTGGCAATTGTCACGGGCACGCCATTAACAGTCAAGCCATAGCTCACGCCATACATCAAAGTGCCTTTATTATTTTCCACATCACTAGACAGCAAGACTACTGGAGCTACTGGCGTCAGCGTCACATCTTCTCCAATTATTGTAGCACCATAGTTTGTCGGGGCTTTTATTGTTAAAACTCCTGTTGCACTAGTCGACTCCAGATAAATTGTCGCATCCTCTCCAGATAAACTTTCGAGAATAGAGCCGTCACTGCTGCGGTAGAGTGAATTGCTGCCAATCAAATCAATATTCAGCGTACTTAAAGAGGTACTGATAGTTGAAATGCCGCTGGCATTATTCAGCGTCAGGGTGGCAGTCTCCTCATCGAAGCTTACCGTTACATTATCATCATCACCCAAAACGTTTGCGGCATTGCCAGCATGAACTTGTTTCTCGTTTATAGTAACACCGTATCCAGGAACTATCTTGGCCACAGTTGTGGAACCATCGGTAATGCAATATAATCTGGAAGTGTAATCTTCAGTTCCATATACCGTTAGGGACACTGCAAGTTCATTGCTGACAGTGATGTATCCCTCACCTATATCACTAATACGACCATCGCCACCTTTCGTCAGTATCAGGCTTCCTACTACGTCGCTGGTCGACTTGAAGGTTAGCGAAGGAGTAACTTTTTCGGCGACATTTTGAATACAAGTAGTATTCGTAGTAATGGTGTTGCTACCATGAATATCGATAGTCAGGTTAGACAAGCCTACCTTCACAGGAACGGTCAGCGCTGCATCATTTAACGTCAGCGTATAGGTTGGCGCAGCAGCCTGTCCTCCACTTACAGTGAAGGTCACACTACCGTCATCACCCAGCACGTCGTCAGCATTTTCACTCGTTACCTGAGTCTCACCAATCCACAAGGCATAGCTCTCTACTATGGTAGCATTCAGCGTTGCATCAGCATCCGGCATCTCAAACGAATATCTATATTGGCCAGGATCTCCTATATTCGTAAGAGCAACCGTTTGCTCTTCACCTCCCTCGGGTGTATAGACCAACGAAGCAGCAGAAATAGTCACACCATCTGCAGGATACAAAGAAATATCGACGGCCTGACCTGGTGCTAAAGCTAATATACCATTTTGATAATCACTTAATGGTTCGTAGTAGTCAGACTCAAATTCGTTGCTAATTCCAACTGTCAGCGCCTTCGTATACATCACAGCACCGTTGTTCGCCGTGACGTCAGGATTGTCTTCCTCTTGTTGGGTTTGCTCATTATATGTAGTTCCACCTACTGCGCGCTGCGTATAGCCAGACTTCGTCACCTTATTTTCTGTATCCGTACCAGTAAGAGTTTCAACATTCACATCATAATAATAGTAGTTGGCCGAAAGCGTCGTACCATAATAATCTCCTACGATGGCGCCAGCTTTGAGAGTTGCAGTCTCTTTGGCATTGTAGTCGGTAATCTTGGAACCATTCTTCACTTCACATGAAGTGATTTCACCGCCAGAAGCATTACCGACGATGCCGCCTGCAACACCTTGAGCTATGTTTCCTAAGGCATAGGTGGTTTCTGCCTTAACCTGGACATTGTCAATGGTACAGCCTGTGACAGTGGCACCATAGGACTGAGCCAAGATGCCACCCACCGTCGGGTTGTTTGCATCTGCCTTACAAGCAATCGTGCTGTTGACCACGGAGCAATTCTGAATGGCACTAGCGCTCATCGTCGTCTCAACAGCTATACCAGCTGCATTAGAACCTGTGGTTCCTGTGATGGTACAGCCACTAAGTGTCAGGTCCTTAATGGTAGCTCCACCGATAGTGTGGAACAAACCGTCTTGTGCAGTGAGGTTGCTGATAGTATTCTTGTTTCCGTCGAAAACGCCCGAGAATGGGTTATTATCGTTACCTGCTGCTTCATATCCTGTTAAGCCGTCACAGTCGATATCGTTATAGAGTTGGAAGGAGGCACCTGAACTGATCGACATGTTATTGATGTACTTGGCGAAATCCCTCACGTCTTCCTTGGTCTTGAGAAGGAACGGGTCCTGAGCAGTGCCGCTACCGCCACCGAAGAGAGTAGACGTGATGGTAGTGGTACTTATGGGAGTTTCATTCTCTTCCCTACTGTCATTAAGCATGAATAAACCGTCGTGATTGATCGTGAAGGCATCAATAGCGGTTTCGCCTACTGCCTCCACTACTGCCTCCAACTCCACTGAGCAAGCTTGTTGGTCGCCCTTGGTAAATGTCAGGCTGGGAACGGTCTCTAACTGACCATAATATGCGATGGCCGGACATCCGCCAATACCTTTTACCGTGTTGGTACCTATCAGTCTGATGGTCAAACCGGTCTCTCCCATATAAGCAATACCTGCATCCTCTGTCTCTGGGATAATCGATGCATTATTCAGCGTCAGCGTATAGGTCGGCGCAGCAGCCTGTCCTTCACTTACAGTTAATGACACAGTACCATCATCAAAAACGTCGTCTTTATTTGCGTCAGTAACCGTTGTTCCTGCTATTCTGATATCATAAGCCTCATTATAGTTGGCAGGAGAAACCTGAATCGTATAGGTATTTCCATTTTGCGATAGGCTGAGTCCGTTGTTGTAGGTTGCATTGATTGGATCATGAGACGGATTATCAATGAACAAAGCCCCACCCCAATTATCTCCTGTATTAATGGTCAGCGTTCCAGGCTCGGATGTGTCTGTCGTGAACGTGATACCCCATCCATTGAAAAAACATGCCTTGTCTCCTAAGGTCAAGGTGTTATCTCCAACCAAATGTACTGTAAGGGTTGGATGATCTTCATCTACCATTGCTATAAAAGCATCACTAAAATAATCTGAAGTAAACGACAAATTAATACCGTTGAGCGTCAGAATGTTGTTGGTGACATTATAGCTCATTGTTCCGTCACCCAAGATATTAGAGGCATTTGCGTCAGTCACCCATATCCCATCCTCACTGGTATCGATATTGATGCCGAAATAACTGTCTGCCCACGCGCTGAACGGCATAAGCAGCATTGCACACAAGACGGAAAGCAGTCTGAGCCTTCGCGTCAGGTTTTGTTGGTTAAATAATCTTTTGTTCATAATGTTGTTATTGTTTATAATTGTTGTTATTTCTGCTTTAATCAGTTTATGCTTGGTTGTGCAGTTTACGCTTTTCGCGGACAAAGGTACGAAAAAGCGAGCAAAATGCAAAATAAATTATGATTTATTTTCATTTTCGAGCGAAAGATTGCAACGCCACACTCTTTGAGAAACTTCTCCAAAGGAGAAAGTTACAAAAAAGCAAGCAATAACCAAAGGTTATGCCGATTATTTTCAAAAAAATCCGAGCCCACCAAACGATGAGCCCGAAATTTTTGTTTACTCGCCAGACTTGAACCTGAGCTTCTCAAAACTGATTTCTGATATCTGATTTATATAGCCCCTGCTTTTCCAATTGGAAATCATGGGTCTCAACCCTTTATCAGGAAGCCCCTGCTGCCTGCGCACCCTTCTTGCATCTTCAAACGAGAATACATCTGGCAAGTCCAGCAAGAGGTTATGCGGACCGCGTCGTCCAGAGGTTTCGTCAACATTGTTTGCTTTTCGGATGGCGTCGCCGAAGAACTGCATCTTACACCACAGGTCGTAGTTCAGCGACCAGCGCACGAAGTCCTCGATGCTTTTCTCCCACTTGCAGCCGTTGGCGACGTACAGCACGCAGGCTTTCAGCCAGGCGATTACGCAGGCGCGGAACGACAAGTTCCAATACACCTCATCCTGCGACAAACGGGCAAACTCAGCACACTCCTGCTGCAACTTCTTGGCCAGCTTCGTTGCCTGCGGACAATCCACAAAACCACGGGCGGCACAGAGGTTGTCAATGTACGGCTTCAGGGCTTCGTCAAACGCCGCGTCGTACTGTCCGTAAACGGGCTGCTCAATGCCAATCTCCGACTCCGGAATCGTACAGAAATTGATACGGCTTATCGGACCGTCGGTCAACACGTTGCGGAAGTACCGCTGACCCTTCTGAACGGTCGTACACGCGTTCCAGTTGAACCTACAGCGCGGACGGGCAGTCACCGACTGCGTACCGATACGCGTCTGGCCGTATTCCGAATCGGGGTCGAAGGCGAGGCACATCAGCTGGAAGTGCTGCTTGCCCGTCGTACCCTTCAGCTGGTCAAACAAGTCCAGCTCGTTCAGCTTCACATAGACGAAATGACCTTCCGACTCGTCCATTCGCGTCACCAGTGCCGGCTTCGTCATGTCGGGGTCGATGATCTGAATGACCAAGCCTTCCGGGCGCACCAGCTTGTCCTTATTGGCACCCTTCTTCTGGCAGTCCTTCTTCCATTCCCGCTCGCGCTTCTCGTTCTCGGCGTCGCGTCGGCGGATGTCGGCCATGATGTGCTTGATGGGCTTGTCGATACAACCCTTACCAGCACCCGTACCCGCCATCAGCACGTTCATCAGCGTCGCCTCGTGCTCCACATTGTCGGTGTACATAAACCTCACCTCCTTCAGGTGCGTACCCAGCGCAGGGAACACCGCATGGGCCACTGCCGGCCGGTACATCTGCGGCGTCTTGCTCGTCAGCAGGCCAATCAACTTCGGCACCTTCTCCGGCATCTCCGGCGGCATTGAAGTCTGAGGGCTGAGGGCTGATGTCTGAAGGCTGATGTCGGATCTCTCACCTCTCACCTCTAAGGCGTCCAGCACTGCCTTGAGTCGCTGCGGCATTCCCTCATACTTCGAGGCAAGCGCATTGCGTATCTTCTGCTGCTTCTCCTCCAGCGGGAACCCGTCGTAGCAGGGAATGACCTGATCCAGCCATTCGAACGACTTTCCGCAGATATGCCTCAGGTCGCTTGCCAACTGGAACGTCAGCGTGTCCCGGTCGCCCTCCGTCGGCTCATACCCGCCATTATTCACCTCCCAATACTTCCGGATGATATCCTTGAAGGGAATACCGTGATAGTCGTTCGGAAAGACCCTCTCCGTCTCACTCCCCTCTCTACCCAGAGAGGGGTTAGGGGTGAGTCTCTCTTCCCACGGGCGGTAGTGCTTATTGGCCTTTTTAGCCCCTGCGGGCACATCCTCTTCTCCCCTCGCCTCACGCTCCTTCAGACGTTCAAATTCCGCTGCCGACTCCTCAATGCTCAGCGGCTCATCGAATATCGCGTCATCCAGATAAAACAGGTTATCCGCCGTTGCCGGACCGGTGTAAAGCACGCGCTGCTGGTCGTGGGCCGACGTATCCATCTCGGTTTTCGTCAGCAAGGCCACCTTCACCTGCGATTCCAGAATGGTCCTTCCCCGCTCCCTGCGACAGACGGCATGCAGTCCGTAACGTGCCGAACCCGACAGCTCCAGCAGTCCTATCTCGTCCTTCTTGGCTATCAGGATGTCTTTTATACGCGCCTGTTCCTCAGCATCGTTGCAGTCGATGTCGTGCGGAAAAGTCGACGAGGGATGACAGCAACCCTTCAGCACACCGTCCGGCAACAAGTCGCCATAATTATACTGCACCTGACGGGCTTTCGCCTTCTCGTTGCCTGCACGGGCATCGTAGAAGTTCTTGGCATTCTCGGGCGTATTACGCCTGGCAATGTACGCTTCCCTGGTAGTGACGGGGCGCGCCTTCTTACGCCCCCCGTCCAAATAGATTTCGTTTACCATCGGTTAATTTGTGGTCTTACTTTCTGTGGTAGAAATGCTCGCTTGCGTACGCCATCACCATTGCCGACTCCTTCTGGTAAATCTTCGGCAACTCCTCGCGCTGGTCGCTGGGCAACACAAAGATCACTCTATCGTACCCGTCCTCACCGAACGACAGGCTGATATGTGGGCCCTTGAATTCGGGCTTCTTCTTGTGCCTCTTCGTCTGCACGAAGTCGAAGGTTCCGTTCGACAGCAACTGCCCCCTTCCTCGTCCGCAAAACGGCTCTACTATTCCTACACGCGGGTTCTCAGGCAACACCTGCAGATAGTTCAACCCGTTCTCCATTTTCGTGACGGCGACCGCAGCCTGCATCGTCACAGTCTTGTTCTGCTTACTCATTAATACTTTCTCATACTCTAAAATCCGTTTAATCCGTAAAATCCGTGGTCTAATTCAGCGGTGCAACGTCCTTTGCGATAACGTCCTGGTAGTACGCCCCGTTGCTTTCGTGCGTGCGGAACTCCAGACTCGCAGCCACTACCGACCCCTCCGCAAACCGACATTGCGCCAAGTTGCCGAACATCACCGCAAGGTATTCGTCCGCATAGTCACCACCCAGCTCTTTCAAGCGGATGTAGCACTTCGCCAACTGACCACCTTCTTGTTTCTTACTCGGGACCATCATTGGATCACCCTGTCCCGTTACTTTCAAAATTCTTGTCTCCATAATAAAAATACTAAAATCTAAATGTTTAAAATTACTTATTGCAAAATATAAATTCTCTAATTCTCTAATTCTTGATATAATATTATTCGTGAGATTCGTGTTCGAAATAAAAATTCTCTAATTCTTGACTTACTCGAAGAATCTCCGTGCTTCCCATTCGCGTCTGCGTTCGAGCCCCTTCAGCTTCTTGCCCCCGGCATACACCCACTTCTTGAACTCCCGTTTGATCTGGTTCTTCGAGCCCCCGCTGCAAATCACCTTCAGCAGCGTCGACTTCTTCAGGCGGTCGATGCCAAGATTGAAGGCAAACGACACCAGCGCATCAAACTGTCCTTCCGTGCGTGCAATGTTCAGCTTGTTGACGGCCTGCTCCACCGGATACAAGTCCTGCAACAGATACTCCTTCGCACAATACTCTGAAATTTTGTCACCCGGGCGCACATCCTGCGTATGACCATAACCGATGGTCCAGACCCCTGCGGCATCCTTATACGCTTCCAGTCGCAACCCCTCCATCAGCATCAGCTGATTCAATAATCGTTCACTTCTAATCATAATTTTTTAATCTTCTAATTTTTTAAATTTATAATTTTCTAATTTTTTATTTTTCCCACGTTTTTCAAGTGTTCCGCCATTTCCCATTTCCGGCAAACGTGCCCTGACGCCACTGTCCTCTTTGTTATTCTGCACTGTCGTTTCCTCGACATCAGCAGTCGGTTCCTGCACGACGCGCAGCACTCCTTGACGGTGATGCCGTAACGGTTCGTAATGTAACTGACTTCAACATGCTTCCCCATACGCTTGTTCCTATCCTATCAGTCCCAGCACAAAGTCGCGGCCTTTCTCCGTCCACACCAGTCGCGACTGCGTCTTGCGGTGACCGTTGCGACCGTGATAGATGAAGCTG
>CACYKE010000078.1 GCA_902774925.1 uncultured Prevotellaceae bacterium
CTTCAAGCAGTTGTATATCTTTAGGAGTGAGTTCATCTTCATATACTGGCATTCATTACAGCTACATTCCAAGCCGCTCTCGCTGATTTCAGGAGGCACAGGTATAAATTGCTTATCTGGACAAGAACGTTGCATCTCGTGCAAAATACCGGCCTCTGTGGCGACAATATATTGCTTGTCGTCGTGTTGCTGAGCATAATTAAGCATCGTTGCCGTACTTCCCTTCACATCAGCAAGTGCCAATACAGGTCCCTTACACTCCAAATGAGCCATCACAACAGCATTAGGATACTGCTTCTTGAGTTCCAATATTTTTGCTACTGAAAAACGTTCATGTACATGACAACCACCATTCCAAAGCAACATATTTCTGCCTGTCACTTCGTTTATATAATTACCTAAGTTATAGTCAGGACCAAAAATCAGCTTCGCATCCTTTGGCAACTGATCGACAACCTTTTTCGCATTACCACTAGTAACAACAACATCTGTCAGGGCCTTTACAGCAGCAGTGGTATTGACATATGAAATAACTTGATAGCCAGGATGTTCATCCTTGAATTTCTTCAAGTCTTCTGCTTTACAAGAGTCAGCCAAAGAACAACCAGCATTGAGATCTGGACAGAGTACTATCTTCTCGGGAGAAAGCAGTTTACAAGTCTCTGCCATAAAGTGAACACCACACATGACCATCATCTTTGCATCTGTCTCTGCAGCCTTGCGAGCCAAAGCCAATGAATCGCCTACAAAATCAGCAATATCCTGGATATCACCAATGGTATAATAGTGAGCTAAAATAATAGCTCCCTTTTCTTGACACATACGACGAATTTCTTGTTTCAAGTATTCCGTCTCGTTCATTCCTTCAGGAACATTGACAGCTTCGTCAATGAATCCTTTTTGTTTCCACTCCTTTTTCAACATCACATTAATATTTTATTTTCTTTCTTTTTTTCTTTTTAAAAAAGAGAATGAAATGGATGATATGCCGTTGATAAGTGCAAAACTTTTTCTGCTTTTTCTTGCCAGAATATTTATCCACCTGTAATTTAACGTTGTTCACACCCTTTGTGGATATTTACTAATTGATACTTAGTCCGTTAGATAGTTTATCCACAATTCTCTATTTTGGTGCAAAATTAATAAGTTTATATCTTTTTCTTGCATTTTTTGGTGGAAAAATGAGTTGAAAGGCTATAATTTATGCCCAAAATGCACAGTCGAGTAGGGGAGTATTGTATATTTGTGAAGTTATGAATGAATTATTAACATGGTTATGCACATAGTTATCAACACTTTTTCGTACCTTTGACTTCGTCGAAAGTACTCACGTTCGAAAAAGCTCAAATATATTTGGCTTTTTACTCTCTTATTCGTACCTTTGTACGCGCAATGAGAAAGATAAAGACAATAGAGATGAAGCGCTTAACGATAGAAGAGTATCGTGAGGCAGAGAAACTACCATTAATAGTGGTGTTGGATGACGTACGTTCAATGTATAATATTGGTAGCGTGTTTCGTACGTGTGATGCTTTTCGTGTAGAGGCTGTATATCTCTGTGGTATTTGTCAGACGCCACCATCGACTGAAATTCATAAAACAGCCCTTGGTGCAGAGGAGAGTGTCAGTTGGCGCTACTTCAAGACAGCATTAGAGGCAGTAGAAGAACTAAAAAAACAGGGCTACAGCGTGTTTTCTGTCGAGCAGGTGGAACACAGTACCAAACTGCATACGTTCGTGCCTCAGCGTGGCTTAAAATACGCCGTAGTGATGGGAAATGAAGTAAAAGGCGTCCACCAGGAAGTAGTAGACGCCTCAGATGGCTGTTTAGAGATACCTCAGCTGGGTACTAAACACTCTATGAATGTCTCTGTAACAACAGGTATCGTTATCTATAAGTTTGCAGAAGCACTTATTATTCGTTAGTTGCCTGACTATTTAACAATTTTCCGACCATTACTGATATAAATACCCTTGGGTTGTTGTGCTAAATGACCATTCATTCTACGACCATTTAAATTGTAAACAGCAGCAGTATTCTGTTGGCAGTCTGTTTTAACTTGTCCAATGGCAGTATAGTCGGACTCTGCTTGAATACCAATTTCTGCAGCTGATGTCCAAGCATTACCATTAATCTCTGACTTTGCCACAAACTTCAGATAACGACCTGTAGTGGGCGTTGATAACTTGGCAATCTGTTGTGACGTTGTGTTCTTAAACTGACCTGAAACTACAGGTGAACCCCAAGTCGAACCGTCATTACTAAGATAAACTTCGAAATTTTTCACCATACCATTCTGATTGCCATCTTGGCGACTGAGGTAGGTGATTGCTGTTACCTTGTATTCACTGGCCATATCAATGACTATCGTATGCGGACAAGACGGTTCTACACCTTCCCATTCCGTATGCCAGAAAGTATCGTTCTTGCCATCGAAAGCTAAACGAGCTTCATTACCACTATGCTGACTATCGACACTGACCAATTTCCAAACTGACTTGTTGATAAAAAGATCAAAATCATATGTCATTACTGGACTATCCATTAAGTTTTCAGCAGTACAATAGGTATTGATCGTGCAGGCATCATTTTGGACAAGAGGATTCGTATATTTCTGATATTCACCACCGTTGATGCTATAATAAATGGTAGCATTCTTCGTTGGGGTGGTCATTTTGATGCGTCCATTGCTCTGACGTTCACAACTGACGGGCTGGCATACAGGCATATCTACTCGAGCGATTGCGGCAACATCGTTTCCAGCTTTCAACGGAATGATGAAGAAACGGAAAGCAATATTAGCAGCTTTCAGTTCGTATTTATCCATTACGTCTGGACCACAGGAGTTATTACCCAAACCACGGGTAGCAGCATCGAGATTGACAACGGTATTATCGCAACGTACAAACTGATAGGTATGTTTCTTGCGTGTTTCCCTATTCGTATAGTTGTCTTCTGGACGGAAATGAACGGCAGAGGCTGCCATCTCGTCTGGAGCAACAAATAGCAGACCTTGGCCTTCGTTATTTGTTACTGACATCCACCGTACCTCTTGCTTAGTACCGTGTTCCTGTGGCAGGATGTATTCCTCATATTGTTCAGTAACAGTGCTCTGATAGATGCCAGGCAGACAGGCTTCCTTGCGGTCACGATAGTTGTCCCAAGGGCCGCGTCCGAACCACGCAAGCTGTTCCATTTCCTTTGGCATCTCTAACTTAAAGCCAAGCTTAGGCAGGATGACACCAGTATTCTGCGGACGGATAAAGGAGTTGACCATCAATGTACCATCGGCACAGACAATAAAGTCGAGGCTGACATCGAAAGTGTTTGAGCTATTACCATAGGTACTCTTCATACTCACAGTGACGGTCTTGCCATCATCAGCTTTTGTCACCTTCGTTTCAGTACCCTTACCTGTCGTACTGAGACTACGCAGTCCCATACCGTCCCAAGTTTCTTTTTTGCTACCGTCATTGTCAGTAGGCAGACGGAAGGCATTGAGTTGCAGAGCCTTACTCATCATCTGAACACCGTCAAGAGTATATCCCGTGAGTGTGCCTTTATTCTTGGTAAATGTAGCCTTGAAATTGGCACCACTAATGTTAACAACAGCGTCAGTCTCTTCTATTGTCAGTGCATTATTATTGGCAAAGGTGAGGTTCTTCATTGGTTTCGTCGCTATCTTCACGGGCAGTTTTTCTTCAGCTACCACATAGCCGGCATCAGCCCAGGCAGTATTTTCGCGCTGCTTAGCGCAGAAATATATGAATGCTTCTTTATCAGGCGCGAGACTATTGACAGCACTTATATCGATAGTGATATCATTAGTTTCACCAGCAGCAACGTCATCGCTGATAGTTCCGTTACTGAGAATATTTCCTTCTTCGTCAACGATATTATAGCTCACGTCATAAATGCTGCTGGATAAGAATGCCAACTTGTTTTTCATACGGAAGATGTCAGTTTTACCACTTACTGCAGAAAACTCCAAAGGCTGGTAAATCTTCTTCGTATTATAAGTCTTGGCCGTATAGCTCCAGTCAGGATGTACCAAACCATTGATACAGAAATTTCCGTCGTTAGGATTATCGCCAAAGTCGCCACCGTATGCCCAGTATTCCTGACCACTACTGCTCTTAGTGAGCAATCCCTGATCCTTGAAATCCCAGATAAACTCACCCGTCAGACAAGGATACTTCTCATAGAGGTCAAACATATCGCGTACATTACCCATTGAGTTACCCATCGAATGGCTGTTCTCACACTGGATATGCGGACGGTTATGCTGTGATGAACCAATATAGTTTATGGTTTCATAGCTGGCATACATCGTGGAGGAGACATCAGCATAGTCACTATTGCCTTCGTAGTGCGTCAGACGCGTCTTGTCGAGTGCCTTGATAGCATTGGCCACATATTGGAAGTTGTTGCCGTTTCCGCTCTCGTTACCAAACGACCATATAAAAATACAAGGATGATTACGATGAGTAAGCACATGATTCTCAGAGCGTTCTACCATAGCAGGACGGAACAGCGACAGTGACGAGAGTTTCTGATGAGCGTGACATTCCACATCAGCCTCAGCCAATACATAGAGGCCGTATTTGTCACAGAGGTCGTAGAAGATAGGATCATTGGGATAGTGTGAAGTACGCACGGCATTGATGTTCAACCGTTTCATCGTCTTAATGTCCTCCTCTATCTCCTCGTCAGTAATGGCACGTCCGTTTACAGGCGAGAAATCGTGGCGATTCACACCATGAAACACCATGCGTTTACCGTTGATAATCAGTGCACCATCGTTACGAATACCAACCTCGCGGAAACCCACTTTGCTGCCACGTATATCGATAGCTTTGCCAGTACCATCCTTCAGTGTCAATATTAAATCGTAGAGATTGGGTGTCTCAGCACTCCACAAACGTGGAGTCGTGACATTCATATTGAGACTGAGTTCTGATGTCTGAGCATTGAAAGAAGCAGTTTTTGAGGCAATGACGGTTGAGCCATCCATTATTTTTGCCTCTACTGTGCCATCAGTTTCTGCACCCGTGATGCTGACCTTTACATTGGCTTTGGCATTCACGTATTGGTTATCCAGGTCAGTGGTAAAGAAATAGTCACGTATCTGTGTTTTAGGAGCAGCCCAGATAAAACAGTGGCGCTGAATACCTGTCAGGCGCCAGTAGTCCTGGCATTCCAGAAACGAGCCACTGGTGAAACGATACACTTGCAGTGCCATCACATTATCGCCCTCAACCAGATATTTTGTGATGTCAAATTCAGCAGGCACATACGAGTCCTCACTATATCCTACGCGCTGACCATTGACCCACAAATAGAAACCATGTCCCACACCATTGAAGCGTACGTACACGTTATGTCCTGTCAGACAATCGCTCGTCATATTGAAGTGCTTACGGTAAGTGCCTACAGGATTGGGCATGTTACTGTTATACTCAAACCAGCTTGGACGTTCGGCCATCACACTATAGTTCGACTCGTTGAACGAGAACGGATAGGCCACGTTGCAATAGAGCGGCTTGTCCCAAGACTTGTTATTATTCAGGCCCCAAACCTGCCAGCTGGAAGGTACGTCGATATCTGTCCAAGAAGTGTCGTTATAGTCCTTTTCACACATATTCGTTTTGGCTAACGACGGCTTTTTTACCCAATTGAACTTCCACTTACCATCAAGCGACTGATAGTAGGGCGAGAGTGTCAAATCGTTCTTCACCACATCATTCTCGCTGGTCATAGGCAAGGCTCCCGTATGGGCCTTTTCCCTGTTCACATGTGATATACTGGGATTATCCCACTCTTCGCCCGTCTGGGCATTCGCAGCACTCATCCAAGTCAGTGCTGCCAGACAAAACACAACTTTCTTCATATCTTTAGTTATTATTCATTCAATGAGGTTTTATGATTGTTACTTCACAACAACTTTTTTGATAGTACCATCACTCATCTTGATGATATTCAAGCCACGCTGAGGTTGATTGATACGTTTTCCGTCAATGGTATAGCGTTCTACAATTGTAGGCTGTTGTGAGGCTGTTGTTGATTCGATTCCAGATGGATCAGTCAGAGCAACGATATTTCCAAAGTTTCGCCATTGTTCTGCATTCTTATAAGTCTCTATAGAATTAGCAGGTACATGAAGTGTAGCGTTTTCACTATTTATATCATTAAAAACATGAGAATCAGTAACAGGTACTTCTTCTGCATAGCAATATACATTTGTCAAACTGAAGCAACAATTGAATGCATACCTTCCAATTTTCTTCGTACTATTAGGTATGACAATTGAAGCCAGACTTCTGCAATTTCCAAATGCTTCATTTCCTATTCTTGTCACATTATTGGTTATGTTAATAGAGATCAGAGAAGTACAGGTTCTAAACGCATTGTCTCCGATCTCTGTGATATTATTTGGAATATTGACAGAGATTAAACCACAATTACGGAATACTCCATTTCCAATAGTTGTCCAATTATCTGGAATCTCAATGGTAGTTAAATGATAGCAACCATCAAAGACCCCTCTTCCAATACTTGTTACACTATTACCAAAGGTAAAAGAAGTTAAACCACAGTTGGTGAATGCCTCATCTTCAATACTTGTGACACTATTAGGAAGGTTGACGGAAGTCAGCAGAAAACAATCTTGGAACGCCTTTTCTCTGATACTCGTCACACTATTTGGAATGTCAATAAAAGTAAGTTTATGACAGCCAGAGAATGTTTTTTTCTCAATAGTTGTGATACTATTAGGGATGTTAATAGAGGTGAGGGAACTACAACTTTCAAATGCCCCTTTCCCTATATTTGTTACGTTATTAGAAATGTTGACAGAAGTGAGATTAGAGCAATAAGCAAACGCTTCTTCTCCAATACTCGTTACGTTATAAACAACATCATCAACTGTTATTGATGCTGGAATCACAATATCTCCAACATACGCTTGTGAGCCATATGTTACTTCTGCCGTTTGGGCATCAGTATTCAAATTGTAAAAGATTCCGTCGATTTCGACCTTTTCTGCACTTACTACCAATGGTAGCAGTATAAATACCAATAAGAATAGTTGATTTTTCATTGTTTTTTTTATGGTTATGTGTTATAATCATTTGTGTATACATTGGTCCTTCTATAGCGCAGTTTACGTGACTAGTGTGCCTCGAGCCAGTTGTCGCCAAAGCCGGAGTCGGCAACGAGGGGAACAGCCATCTGGAAGGCGTTCTGCATCTCTTCGATAACAATACGTTCTACCTTTTCTTTTTCTTCAGGATAGACGGAGAAGTTGAGTTCGTCGTGGACTTGCAAGATCATTTTGCTCTTGATTCCCTCGGCTTTGAAGCGCTTGAAGATGTGAATCATTGCTACCTTGATGATGTCAGCAGCAGTGCCCTGAATGGGGGCATTGATGGCGTTACGCTCAGCAAAACCACGAACGACGCTGTTTTGTGAGTTGATGTCTGGGAGGTAGCGACGACGCCCAAATAGTGTAGTGACATAGCCTTGTTTTCTGGCTATCTCTTTGGATTTCTCCATGTAGTCGTGAACCTCTGGGAAAGTGGCGAAGTAACCATCAATCAGCATCTTAGCTTCGTCGCGAGGAATGTCCAAACGTTCTGCGAGACCAAAGACAGTAATACCGTAAATGATACCAAAATTGGCACGCTTTGACTTCGTACGTTCATCGCGTGTAACCTCCTCGATAGGCTTCTTATAGATGTTGGCAGCTGTGGCAGCATGCAGGTCTTTTCCCTCACGGAATACCTCAATCATATTGGGGTCCTGTGAGAGGTGAGCCATCACACGAAGCTCAATCTGGCTGTAGTCTGCAGAGAAAAACAGACAGTCGGGCTCAGGAATAAAGGCCTTGCGAATCTCTTTGCCATCCTCGCCACGAATAGGAATGTTTTGCAGGTTGGGGTCTGAAGACGACAGGCGTCCTGTGGCTGTAATCGTCTGGTTGAACGATGTATGGATGTGACCAGTACGAGGGTTAATCAGCTTGGGAAGGGCGTCAATATAGGTGCCTATGAGTTTCTTCAACCCTCTGTGTTCTAGAATGTCAGCCACTATTTCGTGCTTGTTCTTCAGTTGTTGCAACACTTCTTCTGAGGTGACATATTGGCCCGTTTTGGTCTTCTTGGCCTTCTCGACAATTTTCAGTTTATCGAACAGGATTTCACCCACCTGTTTGGGTGAGGCGATATTGAATTGTTCGCCAGCGAGTTCATAGATGCGGCGCTCCAAATCGTTCATTCTTTCGGTGAAAACTTTTGACGTTTCCTTCAGTGATTCTGTATCGAGACACACACCGTTCATTTCCATTTCAGCCAAGACAGGCATCAGAGGCATCTCTATATTATAAAAGAGGTCTTCGCATTGCAGGCGTTTCAGCTCAGGTTCCAACTTGTTCTTCAGTTGCAAAGTGATGTCTGCATCCTCGCAAGCATATTCATAGACGAGGGTGGGGGAGAGGTCACGCATGGAACGCTGGTTCTTTCCCTTGGGACCAATGAGCTCGTCGATATGGATGGTCTGATAGTGCAGATACACCTCAGCCATATAGTCCATGTTGTGACGAAGTTCAGGTTGGATAAGATAGTGTGCAATCATCGTGTCCCACATCGGACCATCGAGACGGACGTCATAGTTGCGCAACACCTCGAGGTCGTACTTCAGGTTCTGACCCACCTTGAGGATTTTTGGATCTTCGTAAAGCGGTTTAAATATATTAACAATTCGCAACGCTTCTTCACGATTGGCAGGAATGGGCACATAAAAGGCCTTGTGTTTCTCTACTGCGAAGCTCAAACCGACCAAAAAATCATAAAGTCTGCGAATATCTTCCTCATTTTCAACGAGTTTGTATTCGTGAGCCACCGTTTTTAACGTCTCAAAACTCGAGAATTCCGGCCCGTTCGACCCTTCGGGCGCAAATTCTGCAAAGAGATCGAGTTGTTGATTAACAGGTTTTGGCTTTGTTTCAGACTTTTTAAGAATCTTGCTCGCGAGGCTCTTCAACTCCAATTCTTCGAAGAGTTTGGCAAGTTCCGTCTCGTTGGGTTGCGAAACCTTCAACTCGTCCATCTTGAGTTCGATGGGCACATCCGTTTTTATAGTCGCCAGAAATTTTGAGAGTTTGATGTCGTCGATGTGTTCCTCTACTTTTTTCTGAAGTGCACCTTTGATTTCTGACGAGCGAGCGATGAGTTCCTCAACGGTTCCAAATTCATTGATGAGTTTCACTGCTGTCTTCTCACCAACACCAGGACACCCAGGGAAATTATCAGCCGAATCACCCATCAATGCCAAGAGGTCGATGACAGCTTCGGTCGATGGAATGGCGTATTTTGCTTTCACTTCCTCAGTACCCATCACCTCATAACCACCTCCGTGACGAGGACGATAGATCTTCACATTCTCTCGCACCAACTGGCCATAATCCTTGTCAGGTGTCAGCATATAGGTGTCGATGCCTTGTTCGCCAGCTTTGGTGGCCAAGGTGCCAATAACGTCATCAGCTTCATAGCCTTCTGCTTCAAGGATAGGAATATTCCAGGCCTTGAGGATATTCTTGATGATAGGCACACTCTGCTTGATATCCTCAGGCGTCGCCTCACGTTGCGCCTTATAGGCTGGATAGGCCTCACTACGGAACGTAGGGCCATGAGGATCGAAAGCGACACCCAGGTGCGTGGGTTGCTCTTTGGTGAGTACTTCCTGTAACGTATTCAGAAAGCCCATAATGGCCGATGTATTCAGGCCTTTTGAGTTGATACGCGGATTTTTTATGAATGCGTAATACGAGCGATAAATGAGCGCATAAGCGTCTAAAAGGAACAGTTTTTCCATAACCATTTGTGAATTTGTGCGTAAAATTACTAATAAATTGTCGAATATCCAATTATTTTCATTAAATTTGCATCAAAATAGCGTTAGATATGGATTATTTAAGCATCATTAAACAACCGATTCAGAAAGATTTGGACGATTTTATCGCCCTTTTCAATAGTGCTTTGACTCATGACGATGGCATGTTAGGTTCTGCTTTGAGCCATATTCGTCAGCGTGGAGGAAAACGTATGCGCCCCATCTTAATGATGCTGATGGCACGCAATTTTGGTGATATCAGTGCCGTCACCCAACATTCCGCTGTTGGTCTTGAACTGTTGCATACAGCCTCGCTGGTTCATGACGATGTGGTAGACGAGAGTGACGAGCGTAGAGGTCAGGCGTCCGTCAATGCTTCATATAATAATAAGGTGGCAGTGTTGGTAGGCGACTATATCCTTTCTACCGCTTTGCTGCATGTGTCGTTCACAGGTCATCAGCGCATCATTGAATATCTCGCTGAACTGGGACGTACGTTGGCTGCTGGTGAGATTCTCCAGTTGTCAAACATCCAGAATCAGGCTATCTCTGAAGATGTTTATTACGATGTTATCAAGCAGAAGACAGCGGCTTTGTTTGAGGCTTGTGCCGCTATTGGAGCTCTCTCTGGCGGTGCTTCGGAAGAAGAAATGCTGAAGGCCAAGCAATTTGGTCAGAACCTGGGTATCATGTTCCAGATTCGCGATGATATCTTCGATTATTTTGATTCAAAGGAGATAGGTAAACCAACAGGTAATGATATGACCGAGGGTAAATTGACACTTCCTGTCATCTATGCTCTAAACAATACTGATTTCGAGTCGATGCACACGTTGGCCAAGAAGGTGAAAGCAGGAACGATTAATCCTGATGAAATTGCCGTTTTGGTAGAGTTTACCAAACAACATGGAGGTATCGATTATGCTGAGCAAAAGATGGCAGATTTCAGTAGGATTTGTATGCAGTATATCGATGAAAACGTCAAAGAAAAGGCCATCAAGGATTCCTTGACAGCCTATGTGGATTACGTCGTTCAGCGCAATTATTAAATAAGAAAAGCGACCCGTTGAGGTCGCCTTTTTTCTTTAAAAGAATTTTACTTCCTTGCCTTCCAACTCGCTCAGCACGAGATTAGCCAGACGGCTGGTTCCCAAGCGGAAATAGTAGTTGTTGAGCCAATCCTCGCCTAATACTTCCTTTACGATGGTGTAGTAGGTAAGTGCATCCATGATGGTATTGATACCACCAGCGGGCTTGAAACCAACGCGGATACCGGTCTTCTGGAAGTACTCCTTGATGGCCTGACACATGACGTAAGCAGCCTCAGGGGTAGCACTAACTTTCTCCTTACCAGTAGAGGTCTTGATGTAGTCAGCACCAGCATACATAGACAGGATAGAAGCCTTCTTGATGTTAGCGCAAGAGCCCAGATCGCCTGTCTCTAAGATGACCTTCATAGGCACATCGCGACAGGTTGCCTTCTGCTCGCGAATCTCGTCGCAAACGGTCTCGTAGTCGCCTGCCAGGAACTCACCAACGTGCATCACGATATCTACGTTCTTGGCGCCGTCCTTGATGGCCAGAGCTGTCTCGGCAACTTTTATTTCCAATAGTGCCTGTGAGGATGGGAAAGCACCACTGACACAGGTAGGAATGACTCCTTCCACCTCGCACGACTCGCTCACCAGCTTAGTGAAACGAGGGTAGGTAACGATGGTTGCTACGTGTGGCATATCAGGATATTCGTGAGCAAAATCGTTCACTTTCTCCACCAGTTTCAGTACGCTTTCAGCTGAGTCCTGCGTTGTCAGCGTCGTTAGCTCAATAGATCCAAACATGAACTTTTTGACCTCAGGCGTGTCGTTTTCAGGCACCTTTTCAGCGATGATTTTCTTGACGGCTTCCTTCACATCTTCGTCTTTGATGTTGAAGTCATAAAGTGCCAAAGCCTGATCGTACATGCTCTCCAAATGCTGTGCATCGTCGTGATGATGCTCGTGGTTACAACCACAATGACAATGTTCTCCCATAGTTTTAATTGGTTTTTGTTAATAAATAGATGCTTATTTTGTTAGTTTACTATTATTCTTATGACGTTCAGCGTCGCGTTTTGTCTTCTTTTCTATCGATTTTTTCAATTCTTCCGTCAAGTCGACACCCGTCTGATTAGCCAGACAGAGCAATACCCATAGCACATCGGCCATCTCCTCGCCAAGGTTTTCTTTCTCGCCAGGCTTGAAGCTTTGGTCACCGTATTTACGGGCCATCACACGAGCCAATTCACCAACTTCTTCCGTCAAAACAGCCATATTGGTCAACTCAGAGAAATAACGCACTCCGTACGTCTTAATCCACTGATCTACAGCCTGTTGTGCTTCTTGTATCGTCATATAAAATATAGGATGGATATCATGATTAATACAAATCCAACGACGCTAATGACATAGGCAATCACATTTTCCTTCAATTCTTCTTTGTACTCCTTTAAATGAAAGACTTTGTAGATGATACTGACGAGAAGGAGTATAATGCCTATCGCATATAGCCATGTACCAATTTGCTTATCTCCGTATAATTTTATTATTATGCCAACAATGAAAAGTCCAGAACCAATTGTGTTGATTATGCCTAAGTATTTTTTCATAATGTTATAATTTATGTATGAGGTTTATAATGTATTGTGTTATAGCCTTATAATCATTTGCAGGATGAGTATAATGATAGCAATCAGCAAAATCATGATGTTCTGTTTGTTCTCACGGGCATATTCGTTCCAGTGGAATGCCTTGTACAAAAAGGTAATGAGCCACAGGAACAATCCCACCAAGCAGGGCCACATGCCGAAATTTGCGCCCCAAATCCAAGAGCACACGATACCGATAATAACCAGTATCAGTCCTGAAATTTCTATTTCCCTCAGATATTTCTTCATATTTTTTGTTTACATTTTTATTTCTCCTGAGTATAGTAATCCGCCTATCAAAACAAATGTAATTATTATATTGTAAATTAAACATAACATTATCTTCATTTTAAATTCACTTTTAAGTATTATACTTGCAGTTATTACTCCTGTAAATGATATTATAGTTATTGCCTTTATGATTATAGCAATGATATTCTCATCTATATTGCTATCCATAAGTAAACCCCATAACAATGTTGGTATAATAGTACAAGTATATGTAATTATTTTCATTATTCTTTATTCTTTGTGTCCATACAGATAGTCACAGGACCGTCGTTGAGTAATTCCACCTTCATATCAGCGCCGAATTCGCCTGTACCTACGGGTTTGCCTAAGGCCTCAGAAAGCTGGGCGCAGAAAGCTTCGTAGAGCGGTATAGAGTGCTCGTGGGAGCCTGCCCTGAACCAACTCGGCCTGTTCCCCTTCTTATAGCTTGCAAATAGCGTAAACTGGCTCACAACCAGCGCCTCGCCTTGAACATCGAGTATCGAGCGGTTCATCACGTCGTTCTCGTCGCCAAATACGCGTAGATTAGCTATCTTCTTCACCAGCCATTCTACGTCCTCCATCGTGTCTTCGTCGCACACGCCAAGAAGTATCAAGAATCCTTGTCCTATCTGGCTCTTGACGCTGCCCTCAATGGTGACGCTGGCGTGGGTAACTCGTTGTATCACTGCTCTCATGCTGCAAAGTTAAGCAATAAATTTGATATTTCCAAACTTTACGTGTGGAAATATTCATAGACAATTTTTGCTTTTGCTGGGCCTATGAGCTCTGCAATTTTTTCCTGCGTTGCCTCTTTGATTTGCTTGACGGATTTAAGGCCATTTAGAAGCTCGTCACGCGTTTTTGGACCGATGCCCTTGATGTCATCCAGCTCAGAGTGTAAGGCGCGCTTAGAACGCTTGTTTCGATGGAATTCGATGGCAAAGCGATGCACCTCGTCCTGTATTTGCGTGAGCACTCTGAATAGCTCTGACGTATCCTTCATGCAAACCACTCTTGGCGGAAAGCCATACAACAATTCATTGGTTTTGTGCTTATCATTTTTAGCGAGTCCGGCAATAGGAATATCGAGTCTTAACTCGTCCTGAACGGCCTGACGAATGACCTCCATTTGTCCTTTTCCACCATCAGCGACGATGAGGTCGGGCAGGGGTTGTTCTTCGTCTAAAAGACGTTTGTAGCGTCGAAAAACCACCTCTTTCATCGAAGCATAATCGTCAGACCCCACCACCGTTTTGATGTTGTATTTGCGATAATCTGCCTTCGAAGGCTTCATATTTTTAAACACGACACAAGCTGCTACAGCGTCCGATCCAGAGATGTTCGAGTTGTCAAAACACTCTATCTGGTAAGGCATCTTTGGCAGGTGCAAAAGGTCCTGCAATTCCTTCATCAATCGTACCTGTTTTTGCTCAGGATTGAGCTTTTCTGCCTGTTTCAGACGGTCGAATTTATACTGTTTTCCGTTCATCAGCGAGAGGTCCAAAAGGGTCTTTTTATCGCCTCGCTGGGGTACCGTAATTGTCACTCCTTCAAGATCGATATTGACCTCTTCTGGCAGGATAATTTCCTTTGCGTTGCTCTTAAAACGCTCACGCATTTCGACGATAGCCAACTGCAACAATTCCTCGTCAGTTTCCTCGAGTTTCTTCTTATATTCAAAGGTAAAACTTTGGTTAATCTGACCATTTGAGACGTGGATATAGTTGATGAACGCCACCTTTTCATCGTTCGTAATCGACAGCACATCGACGTTGTTAATCGTCTGACTGACGACCTCACTTTTGGCCACAAATTGCTCTAGCAAGATATACCTTCGCTTGACTTCTTCGGCCTCCTCGAAACGCAATTCTTCTGCCAGTTTCATCATCTCCTCCCGCATGTCTCGAAGCAGCTGGCGGGTGTTTCCTTTCAGTATTTCACGTGCCTGATTAATGTTCTTTTGGTAGTCCTCCCACGACTGTTTTTTAATGCAAGGACCAGCACAATTCTTGATGTGATATTCCAGACAAACCTGATATTTTCCGCCCTCAACACCATCCTCCAAAAGTGGCTGTTTACAAGTGCGAGGATGATAGAGTTTCTTGATTAAATCAAGCACTGCGTGCATGGATCCAACATGCGAATATGGACCATAATACGTGCCCCATTTCTTATTGATGGTACGGGTGGGAAATATTCTCGGAAGATACTCTTTTGTGATGCAGATACTGGGGTAAGTTTTGCCGTCTTTCAGCAACACATTATAGCGCGGATTATACTTCTTGATGAGTGCATTTTCCAACAGTAATGCGTCCTCTTCGGTATTGACAACGGTATAGCTGATATCGTGGATTTTGGATACCAGAACCTTCGTTTTAAAGCGGTCAACTTCTGCGTGGAAGTAGGACGAAACACGCGACTTCAAATTCTTGGCCTTACCCACATAGATAATGGTTCCATCAGCATCATAATACTGATAGCTACCAGGCTTCTCTGGCAAGGCTCTCACAATAGCCTTTAGCTTCTCTAAACGTGTCTCGTTCTCTTCCTTCGTCATGCTCAATGTTTCACGTGGAACATTACACGGTTATCAATGTGGTAACCTCTACATCATCGAACACGTCTCTACCGTGCAAACCCTCATCAGTGATTTCAATGAGGAAGTTTACCATGATTCCTTTGGGATTGAATTTCTTTACCAAGTTGCAAGCGGCACGCATGGTTCCTCCAGTTGCCAAGAGGTCGTCGTGAAGTAAAACGATGTCTTTATCGTTGATGGCATCTTCGTGAATTTCGATGGTATCCGTTCCATACTCTTTCGCGTAACTTTCCTGCACCGTTGCAGCAGGTAGTTTTCCCGGTTTGCGTGCGAGTACTACTCCTGCTCCCAGTTTAACAGCCAATGCTGAAGCCATCACGAAACCCCGACTCTCAATGCCAACGATTTTGGTGATTCCTTTGTTTTTGTAAATCTCATAGAGTTCGTCCACCATGATTTGCAGACAAGCAGGGTTCTTAAATAAAGTCGTCACGTCACGAAAGTTGATACCCTTCTGTGGGAAATCAGGAATGCAGCGAAGATTCGCCATCAATGTTTTGTTGTTCATAATCTTTGGTTTTAACGTTATTATATTATTGTTATTCTTTTAATTGTTTCACGTGGAACATTCTTCCTGTATGTTCTCCTACCTGAAGGTCGGAGTGTGGCGCGCAATGCTATGCCAGACAACAACTATCTTCCTAATAGCACCAGCATCGCATTAATATCGCTTGGACTTACGCCAGGAATTCTGCTTGCTTGTGCCAAAGTTTCGGGTTGAATCTTTTCAAGTTTCTGACGAGCCTCCGTAGAAATAGCAGTTAAATTAGGATAGTCGAACTTACCTTTTATCTTGATATTCTCCAAACGGTGCATTTTTTCTGCTACCATTCTTTCGCGTTCGATGTAACCTTTATATTTGATATGTATCTCGGCCGCTTCGGCAATTTCTTCTTTTCTGTTGGGTAGCTGTTCGATAACTTCACGGAATGCAGGCACGATTTCCTGCAACTTTTCGAAGTTCAGTTCTGGACGCGCCACCAAGTCTTCCAACTTACAGCCATAGACGAGTGGGGTAGAACCTGCAGCTTCCAAAGCACCATTGACCAGTTTTGGTTTGATGGCGTAAGTGCGACAGAATTCTTCGATTCTTTCGATGGCTTCTTTCTTTTCTATCCACCAGTCGTAACGGTCTCGTTTGGCTATTCCTATTTCGTAGGCCTTCTCTGTCAGACGAGCGTCAGCATCATCTTGTCTCAACAGTATTCTATATTCCGCTCTTGATGTAAACATGCGATATGGCTCATCCACGCCTTTCGTGACGAGATCATCTATCAGCACGCCAATGTAGGCTTCGTCTCTTTTCAGTTCAAAGGTTGTGTGTGCGGTTGTGCCACAACCGCCTACTGAACCAGCCATCAAGGCCGCATTGATACCCGCCAACGTTCCTTGGCCTCCAGCCTCTTCATATCCAGTCGTGCCGTTTACCTGACCTGCCATAAACAGTCCACTAATGACCTTCGATTCCAACGAATGTTTCAATTGGGTTGGATCAAAGAAATCGTACTCTATGGCATATCCTGGACGATAAACTTTTAAGTCTCTCAAAGCAGGTATTTTCTTCAGCGCTTCTATCTGCACGTCCATTGGCAGGCTGGAGGAAAAACCATTCAGATACATCTCGTTGGTGTCCTCGCCTTCCGGCTCCAAAAATAGAAGGTGCTGAGGGCGTTCAGGGAAGGTGACGAGCTTAGTTTCTATCGAAGGACAATAGCGTGGACCTATCGATTGAATCTGTCCATTGTAGAGTGGGGAGTCGTCCAATCCTCCAAGCAAAGTCTGATGAACTTCAGGATTGGTATAGCACACCCAGCAGGGTAATTGCTGCAAGGGGCGCGGCTCTCCCAAATAGGAGAACTTATAGTATCCGTTTTCGCCATCCTGTCGTTCCATATCTTCGAAATGAATGGAGCGCTTGTCGATACGGACAGGCGTACCAGTCTTCATACGGGCTGAACGGATGCCGTGACGAGTGATGCTCTCAGTAAAGTGGGGCACAGCAGGTTCTGCTATACGTCCACCAGGCACCATTTTCCTGCCGATGTGCATCAAACCATTCAGGAAAGTACCGCAGGTAATGATGACAGCCTTTGCTCTGATTTCTGCACCCCAGATTGTCTTGACGCCAATGACTTGTTTAGTGTGTTCTCCTACCTGAAGGTCGGAGTGTGGCGCGCAATGCTGTGCCACAGCAACATCCTCAACGAGTAATTCATCGGCTTGGTCTTGCCAGATGTCAAGATTGGGCGTAGCATCCAAAACGGAGCGCCATTTCCAAATGAATTTCCCTCTGTCGCACTGGGCACGAGGACTCCAAACGGCAGGACCTTTCGAGCGGTTTAGCATACGGAACTGGATGGCAGTGGCATCCGTCACCAATCCCATCTGACCACCTAAGGCATCAATCTCGCGAACAATCTGTCCTTTCGCGATACCTCCCACAGCAGGATTACACGACATCTGTGCAATCTTGTTCATATCCATCGTGACCAGCAATGTCTTGGCACCCATGTTAGCAGAGGCCGTTGCAGCCTCACATCCAGCATGTCCGCCACCAATCACAATTACATCATATTTTAAAATCATGCTGCAAAATTACGAATAAGAGAGCAAACAGCAAAGAGAATTGCCGTTTTTCTTTCTTTTCACATATTGACAATCCTTTCGAGGAGTTCTTTGTGATGTCCAGGTATGATGATGTGGTGATTGCCAATGGGGTTTGTCAGGAAGTATTGCGCTTGACTCTTGTCTGCCAATTGGATGACTTGTTGTGTACGACAAAGGTCGGGCTTTACCTGATTGCGTACAAGCGTCCCCTCAGCAATAAAGTAACGTTTCAAATCGCCAGAAACTTTAAAGACCGTAACAGCCCCTTCCTTCATGAATCCTCTGATGGCGACACCAATACCTGATTCGAAATGAGTGTCCAACTCATAGCATTCTACCATGTCCAAAGGAATAGTACAGTGGGCAAACAGCATTTCGCCAGTTTCTGGATTGATCGTCGAAGGATTTGCCTGGAAACCAGAGATGCCAAAGAGTGAGCGGACAATCATCATCGTCAACATAGCAGGTACGTCGCCCTCGCAACCTGCCACATAGCCTTCAGCATTGAGTTTGGCCAGCGCCATACAACCAGTATCTTTCAGGGCAGTCAACAAATCGAAACAACGGAGCGTAAAACCCTGCAACCGATACTCAGCTATGATCGTTTTTAAACTTTCGTAGATATCCGGCTGTTTATACATCGTCTCTATTGGTATATCCACGAGCTCAATGCCCAAGCGAGCCTTCACTTTTTCCTTGTCAGCATGACTGGAAATCAACCAGTCGGATGGTTTGCCGATAATACCCAAGCGTGCACCATTTAACAAGCGACACGCCTCTTCAACTTTCTGGAGCAGACGGATGCGATTGCTGATGTACTCAGGACTGCCATGAATAATCTCGCCATTGATATCGTGTTGACGCAGATAAGAAAGTATCTCCATTGAAGCCGCCAACGAATTGCTCTTGCCTGATGTCAGTAAATAGAATGGCCTGTCGCTTTTGGCTTGTAACTCGGACAGAAGTTGAAGGAAGATACCTTCCGTACCCCCCGTCCGTACATAAATCAGGTTAAGACTTGCTGACCCATAGTCGCTATAATCGTTACCTTTCAGTTCGTACTCAATACCCAGGCTTGTCAGAAACTCATGGGTCACAGCACTGACAGCAACTTCGTCGTGCAACTCAGAAGTGAGTGTAAAGATGGCGATGTTCTCTTTCATACCTTTGTTGTTTTTGAGATTAGTTTTGTGCCACAAAGATACGAAAAGTTGGCTAAAACACCAAAGAATCAAATGGATTTTGTATAAATAAAACATATTTTTACGGAAACGTTTGCGTAATTCATCTTTTTTCATTACCTTTGTACCCTAAAACGTGTGCGCGATACCTAATAACAAGTATTTTATAGTTTAATTATTAATAATTCAAATTCAATTATGTGGTTAATTAATTCATCAATCGGTCGAAAAGTTGTAATGTCCGTCACGGGTATTGCGCTGATTTTGTTCCTGACATTCCACTGTTGCATGAACATCGCAGCGCTCTTCTCGGGTGAGGCTTACAACATGATTTGCGAATTGCTGGGTGCCAACTGGTATGCCGTTGTGGCAACACTTGGTCTGGCTGCTCTGGCTGTGATTCACATTGTCTATGCATTCATCCTGACTGCACAGAACCGTACCGCTCGTGGTAGCAGTCGCTACGACGTAGCTACGACGGTAAATGCTGGCAAGGTGGAGTGGGCATCTAAGAACATGCTCGTGCTGGGTATCATTATCTGCCTGGGTCTGTTGCTCCACTTGTTCAACTTCTGGTACAACATGATGTTTGCTGAACTCGTAGGTATGGAGACCACTCTGAGTCCTTCTGATGGTTTTGGTTGGATCAAGGAGACTTTCTCTAATCCTGTGTTTAGCGTGCTTTACATCATCTGGCTCGTGGCCATTTGGTTCCACTTGACTCACGGCTTCTGGTCAGCTATGCAGACACTCGGTTGGAGTGGTAAGACTTGGCTCTGCCGTTGGAAGGTCATTGGTGGCATCTATGTTACCCTGCTGATGTTGGGCTTCCTCGTAGTGGTACTGGCTTTCTGGTTCGGTTGCGCTCCTTCATTGTGTAATGGTGGTTGCTGCGCTGCCTGCTAATTGTTAACTTTTAAATCTGAAAGAATTATGGCAAAAGTAATTGATTCTAAGATTCCCGCAGGTCCAGTACCTGAGAAATGGAAGGAATATAAGGCTTGTAATTGTGGTTGGTACTGGTCTGGCTGGTGCTTCTGCAGCTGCTTCACTCGGCGAGATGGGCTTCAACGTGATCAACCTGTGTATTCAGGACTCTCCTCGTCGTGCTCACTCTATCGCTGCTCAGGGTGGTATCAACGCCGCCAAGTGCTACCAGAACGATGGTGACTCTGTTTACCGTCTGTTCTATGATACCGTAAAGGGTGGTGACTATCGTGCTCGCGAGGCTAACGTTTATCGTCTGGCTGAGGTTTCTAACAATATTATCGACCAGTGCGTAGCTCAGGGCGTACCTTTCGCTCGTGAGTATGGTGGTATGCTGGCCAACCGTTCGTTCGGTGGTGCTCAGGTAAGCCGTACATTCTACGCTAAGGGTCAGACCGGTCAGCAGCTGTTACTGGGTGCTTACTCTTCACTGAGCTGTCAGGTGAACGCTGGCAAGGTGAAGCTCTACACTCGTTACGAGATGGAAGATGTTGTCATCGTTGATGGCCGCGCTCGTGGTATCATCGCCAAGAACTTGGTTACTGGTAAGCTGGAGCGTTTTAGCGCCAATGCTGTCGTTATCGCTACTGGTGGTTATGGTAACACCTATTTCCTCTCAACTAATGCTATGGGTTGTAACTGTACCGCTGCTGTTCAGTGCTATCGTAAGGGTGCTTTCTTCGCAAATCCCTCTTACGTTCAGATTCACCCCACTTGTATTCCCGTGCATGGTGACAAGCAGTCTAAGCTGACGCTGATGTCTGAGTCGCTGCGTAACGATGGTCGTATCTGGGTTCCAAAGAAGATTGAGGATGCCAAGGCTCTGCAGGCTGGTACCAAGCAGGGTTGGGAGATTCCTGAGGAGGATCGCGACTACTATCTGGAGCGTGGCTGTGTTCCTCGATTTCTCAGAGTCAATCAACCGTTTGGGTATCGATGTGATTATGCAGCGCTACGGTAACCTCTTCGAGATGTACGAGGAAATCACCGATGTATTCCCTGGCGACGTTGCCAACGAAATCAATGGTGTGAAGTACTACAAGCCGATGATGATCTATCCCGCTATCCACTA
>CACYKE010000079.1 GCA_902774925.1 uncultured Prevotellaceae bacterium
GATAGCCTCGGGCAGTGAAGGCATGTTAGCACCCTCAGCAACAGCAATCACACCGTTGTCAATCAGGGCCTGAGCCTGCTCACCGTTGATCTCGTTCTGAGTAGCGCAAGGCAGAGCGATGTCGGCCTTCTCGTGCCAAGGACGCTCACCTGCATGATATACTGCGTTAGGATATTCCTCAGCATATTCCTTAATACGTCCGCGCTCAACGTTCTTCAGCTCCTTCACATACTCGAGCTTTTCGAATGTGATACCGTCTGGATCGTAGATATAACCGTCAGAGTCAGAGAGCGTCAAGGGGATAGCACCCAACTGCAGGCACTTCTCAGTAGCATACTGAGCTACGTTACCTGAACCAGAAATCAGCACCTTCTTGCCCTTCAGCTCGATGCCACGAGTGGCGAGCATAGAGGTCAGGAAGTATACACAACCGTAACCAGTTGCCTCAGGACGAATCAGTGAACCACCGAAAGAGAGACCCTTACCGGTCAGCACACCCTGGAACTGATGAGTCAGTTTCTTGTACTGTCCGAAGAGGTAACCAACCTCACGACCACCTACACCGATATCACCAGCGGGAACGTCCTCATCAGGACCGATTACGCGATACAGTTCATTCATGAATGCCTGGCAGAAACGCATTACCTCAGCGTCGCTCTTACCACGGGGAGAGAAGTCTGAACCACCCTTAGCACCACCCATAGGAAGTGTTGTCAGTGAGTTCTTGAAGGTCTGCTCGAAAGCCAAGAACTTCAGGATACCCAGATTTACACTCTTGTGATAACGAAGACCGCCTTTGTACGGGCCAATGGCGTTGTTGTGCTGAATACGATAACCCATGTTGGTCTGTACATTACCCTGGTCGTCAGTCCATGTGATGCGGAATTCGCAAACACGATCGGGGATGCAAAGGCGCTCAATCAGATTGGCCTTTTCAAACTCGGGGTGCTTGTTGTACTCTTCCTCGATGGTGGGAAGTACCTGACTTACGGCCTGGATGTACTCCGGCTCATTGGGAAATCTCTGTTTCAGTTCCTCTACAACTTTTGCTGCATTCATAATGTTTAATTTTTAATGTAAATATACTAATGATTGAAGTTATTTCTCATTTGCGGTTGCAAAATTATATCAAAAACAGGTAAAAACCAAACATTTCGTCACTTTTTTCACGAAAACGCTTACGTTTTGATACTTAATTGATATATGTCAAGGCAACGTGCCTGAAAAATGGTAGTGTTTTGTGTGCGGATACAAAAAAGATGTGCACGAAGAAAATTCTTCGCGCACATACATTATTATTTTAATGGAGTAGGTGAATTACTCGCCTTTCTCCATCTTAGCCTTCAGCTCAGCCAGTACGTCAATATCGCCCAGCGTGGTGCTTGCAGCTACGTTCTCAATCTTTGGTGCGTCGTCCTTCTTAGGAGCACGTGCCTTCTTGGCAGCAGCCTTCTCTTCACGCTTCGGATCCTCGAAAGTGCGGCTGTGAGAGAGGATGATGCGCTTGCTGTCCTTGTTGAACTCAATCACCTTGAAGGGCAGAGTCTCGCCCTGAGCAGCCTGTGAACCATCTTCCTTGACGAGGTGCTTAGGAGTAGCGAAGCCCTCAACGTTCTCGTCGAGCTGTACAACGGCACCCTTCTCGAGCAGTTCGATAATCTTACCATCGTGGATAGAACCAACGGTGTACTTAGCCTCGAATACATCCCAAGGATTCTCCTCGAGCTGCTTGTGACCAAGGCTGAGACGACGGTTCTCCTTGTCAATATCGAGAACGACAACGTCGATCTGTGCACCAACCTGAGTGAACTCAGAAGGATGCTTAACCTTCTTGGTCCAGCTGAGGTCGCTGATGTGAATCAGACCATCAACACCCTCTTCGAGCTCTACGAATACACCGAAGTTGGTGAAGTTGCGAACCTTAGCGGTGTGCTTGCTACCAACAGGATACTTCACTTCGATAGCCTCCCAAGGATCTTCCTTCAGCTGCTTGATGCCGAGAGACATCTTGCGCTCGTCGCGATCGAGAGTGATGATAACTGCCTCTACCTCGTCGCCAACCTTCAAGAATTCCTGAGCGCTGCGCAGGTGCTGGCTCCATGACATCTCGCTGACGTGGATCAGACCCTCAACACCAGGTTGAATCTCAACGAATGCACCGTAGTCGGCAATAACGACTACCTTACCCTTCACGTGGTCACCCACCTTGAGGTCAGCATCCAGAGCATCCCAAGGATGAGGAGTGAGCTGCTTCAGACCAAGAGCAATGCGCTTCTTCTCTTCGTCGAAGTCGAGGATAACGACATTGATCTTCTGGTCGAGCTCAACTACCTTATGAGGATCGTCAACACGACCCCAGCTCAGGTCTGTGATGTGGATCAGTCCGTCAACACCACCCAGGTCTACGAATACACCGTAGCTGGTAATGTTCTTGACAACACCTTCCAGAATCTGACCCTTCTCGAGCTTCGACATGATTTCCTGCTTCTGAGCTTCGAGCTCGGCCTCAATGAGAGCCTTGTGAGAAACAACAACATTGCGGAACTCCTGGTTGATCTTCACAATCTTGAACTCCATCGTCTTGTCTACGAACTGGTCGTAGTCGCGTATGGGATGAACGTCGATCTGTGAGCCGGGCAGGAAGGCCTCGATGCCGAATACGTCGACGATCATACCACCCTTCGTGCGGCACTTGATGTAACCATTGACGACCTCCTGAGCCTCCAGGGCTGCATTGACGCGGTCCCAAGACTTCGACAGACGAGCCTTCTTGTGAGACAGAACGAGCTGACCTTTCTTGTCCTCAGCGTTCTCTACATAAACCTCAACAACGTCTCCGGCTTTCAGGTCAGGATTGTAACGGAATTCAGAAGCGGGGATGATACCGTCGCTCTTGTAGCCGATGTTAACGACTACTTCTTTCTTGTCTACGCTGATAACCTTACCGTCAACGACTTGATGTTCGCTAACCTTGTTGAGGGTTTCGTCGTACGCCTTGTCAAGCTCTTCCTTGCTGACATTAGCTGCCAGACCATTCTCAAACTGTTCCCAATCGAAATCTTGTAATGGCTGGACGTTCTTTGTTAATTCTGACATAAATAAAAATTTGTTGCCCAATCTCTCGATGGGCTAAGATCTGAACAGACGTTTATCAGACCATCTTTTAAAGGGTTAATTATTACTAGGAGTCAGCGCCTGTTCTGGCTCCTATTTCCCCCTTTGGGGAAAATCGGAGTGCAAAGGTACAACTATTAATTGAGAATTGAGAGTTGAGAATTGACAAACGTTATAATATTTACGTTTTTTTAACGTTTTTCACCTTTGACTGCCTTTGTTTCCCGTTTTTTCAGGTTAAACAGGTCGCTCCATCCGTTGAAATCTTTCTTTATGATGATACCGATTCCTTGTGTGTTGAGCGACGAACGAGTGAAATATCGGTCGTTGGTCTGGTTGTACACTTTCAGCGCCAGGTTGCCGCTAGGGAATAACAGGTAGCGGATATCAAAATCACCAATAAACGAAGGTGTTGCAGTCCTGACGTTATCGCGGTAACCGAACTGTCCATTAATTAGCAGGCGGTTGTTAAGCAGTCGTCCGTTGATGATGCCCTCGTACTCGGCATTATTCCAGCCCTCGTCGCCTGTCGAAATATTGGCGCCGAAGTTCCAGTTATTGCTCTTAATGACTTGCCCCAGCATGGAGTTGAGCTGTCCGCTAAGGGTTCCTGACAGCAGACTTTGCATAGCCAGTGATGTGCTGCTACGAGCCGACTCACTTTCAGCAGCATTATTGGCACCTTGCGGATAGAAACGACCGATAGCCAACAGATACACAACCTGCTGTCGCATCTCGTCTTGATTGTTGATGAGGCTTCGAACCATCTGCTTTTCGTCGCTGTTGACGTTCATGATGTCGAGGTCAAAGTCGACGATGGGTGCTCTCGGCTGCCCTGTGATATTCATCAGACAATTGACGCGAACGGTGTTTGAGAACGACTGTCCGATATTGAGGTCCGACAAACTCACTCCGTTGACAATATGCTGTGCCTGTAAATCCAGTCTTGCGTCGTAGGGATCGCCTCCGAATATTATTGTTCCGCCTTCACGGAAGGTGAAGTCTTTCTTGATGACGTTTTGAATGGTGATATTGTATGTACCTTCCGTCACTTCGTAGTTGCCAAACATATTGAAGCCACCCTTGTTATAGTAGGTTGCCTGCAAGTCGCCACGCCCTCTAAGTGTAACATAATCGCCTGTCCGAGCATCCATCAGTAAACGTATCTGTGCATCTGGTGTCGCATTGATTTTCAGTCGCATGGTGAGGTCACTACGATAGTTGTCGTTAGTGGTTGCAGCGTTGCTTGTTTTAGCAGGTTTATCCGCAGTCCCCCATTCTATGAATTCCTGACTGGCGACGACCTCTGGGCTGGAGGCGTTATAGACGTAGAAGGAATTTTTCTGTGGTGTGATGTCGGCCTCGATGATAGTTTCGTTCTCCCGTCCGTGAATAGCAGCTTTGCCCTGTGCGAATACTGTTCCGTAGAACGTGTCTTCACCAAAATCCGGAAAATCATATGCCAGCAGATTCTGGGCGTCTACATAGATGTCGAATGTCAGGTTTGTCAGTTCCTGATGGTGAATGCCGCCCGTCATCACGCCCTGATTACCATATATATCGTAAACGGAGCAGTTGACGAACTCTATCTCGTTGGGTATCATGCGGATAGTGTCATTACGCATTTCATAGGTGCATCCTAGGGCGGTCACGTGTGCATTACCGTTGAGCACCAGTTCACCCGTAAGATTGATGGCGTCCAGTGGTCCAATGAGCCTCACCTGTCCGTTGCTGTGGCCACTGACATCGCTGCAGAAACTGCTGGTGAACGACTTGGCAAAGTCCAGATATGTCCCTTCTGCACGGATACCTAAATCGATGTAGTTGCGTTCAGGCGATACATATCCGTTGATGAAGGTCTTGGCTTCTGGTCCGTCGTCGGCAATGGCGTGTATGTCTATCTGCTTTTCCTCAACATTCCAGTTTACCTTAGCATCGAGAGTTCCCATGCGGCCTCCTTCAAATTTAAACTGTTCCACTTTCAGCGCTCCATTGGCCTGTAGATTTCCTAGGATGCCGTTCGCACTTCCACTTCCCGTTGCCAGTCCGCTGAAGGAAACGGCGTGGAAGTTGATGAGGTTCAAGACGTAACTGATGTCAATTTCCTTGAGGTTGAATTTCAGCGAGTCGAGATGATTGTCAGATGCTGTGCCGTCCACCATGAGGTATTGCTGGTCGTGACGGATGGCGAAATTGTTGATATTCAATCGCTTGTCGTAATAAGTGATATGACAAGGCATGATGTTCCATTCGGCATCGTGTACTGTCATCTCTGATGAAGCGATGTCCACATTGGTTATTTGCTTCCCCTCAAATGTCGTATCAAAACTGGCCGTAGTCGTAATTTTTCCTTTCATAGGCTCTGGTTTTTGATTGTCCCAAAGTAACGATGTGGTCAGCTTGTTGTCATAGGCACTGCTTGTTACCTGCAAGTCCCACATCTCACCGTCGTCCATCAATTTTGTGACACTTAGGTCGCAAAGCAGCGTGTTCATGGGCGACACAATATTTAGATGGCATTTGTTATATTGACTGTCGTTATAGAACAGCTGTGGGATGTCACACTCGATGTTCAGCTGACGTGTCATGTCGTTTACGGTTCCATGCAAGGTCAGGGGTTTCGTCAACTTAACGGGAACCTGTAACAAATGCTCCATCCAGTCCGACTTCCGAATGGTGGCGTCAATGGCAAAGTTGTTGTGAGTGTTAGGATTCACCTTTGGCAATCCGGGCAGTGTTGGTAGTTTGGAAGCCACAAAATTCGTGATACTCTGCACGAGTGTCCTGTAGTCAAAGTCCCCTTTGATGCTCGCATCGCAGAAATCGCTATTCACGAGAATCTGGTGGATGTCGTTCTCATAGCCGGATGCTATATGTAATGAATCCATTTTGTAGTTTTCTTTCTCCGAGGTCATCGTCAGATTTGTCACATTAATACTGCCAATGACATCGTTGGTGCCGCTACCTATGAGATCGACTTTCACATCGGCAGCAAAACGGGCATTTCCCCATTGGTCAGAAAGTCGGATGGCTTGAGGCGAGAACTGGCTGACGGAGGCTTCCACCTGAATGTTGTCAACTCCTCCTGCCCGTTCCATCATGCCTTCTACAGTCAGTTTCAGGTGAGGGTCATCAATGCTCAGCAGTCCATGAATGTCGTTAGGGCTATAGAGTCCGTTCACAGCGATGTTTTGGTATTGATAACCGTTGTAGTCAAACTGATTGATGGTTCCGTCTGCCTCGATGGATATATCGCCTTTTTCGGGAAGCTTTCCGTTGAGGCTGATTTTCGTGGCTAACGTGCCGAATTTGTCGTCGGCCAACAATTGTCGCAGATTGATGCCGTCCGTATTGATGTTGCCGCTGAATGTCCGCTGTCTGTCAAGCGTCAGGCTGAGTGCCACGCTGCCGGCATCTGTTGCCAGTCGGCTGTTGGTGGTCACCTCGCTGACACCTGTTCCCTTGACGAATCCTTTCATGTGGATATTTCCCAGGCGGGTTACGACAGCAGGAACCTCCACTTGCTGCCCTTTCAGGTTCTCGGAAATAAAGCTGATGGTCTTGTCGGAAAGTCTGAGGTCTTTGATGTCTGCTAGCCAAGTGGGCTCCGACAGCGTAAGATTCCTGACCCATCCGTCGATGTTGACGTCAATGTCGCCAGTCGTCGAACTCACCAAAAGGTCGGAAACGTCGATGTCCTCACCGCGTCCTCGGAAGAATGCCGAGAGCTCGAGTGTGCTGTTGAATGTCTTGAACGACGGTAGCAGACATGCCAGATCCGACAACGTAATGGTCGATGGCTCAATACTTCCCTTGTAGTTCAGCGACGGGATGATAAAGTGGTCATCCCTGAATTGGTATTTCGCCTCTATGTCACCCAATGCGACATCGGTACCTGGCATCTTCAGTTCGAAATCCTGTAACAGGCTATAGCTCCTTCCTCCTTCGTATCTGAATGCCAGACGGTCAATCTGCAGTCCGGATTTTTCCTTAAGAGCCAGACGTTTGAGGTTGATGCAGAGTGAATCCTCAGTCAGCGTCTTGATAATGGCATGAATGCTGATATCGCTGATATTCAAATGATTAGGATTCAGTACTTCAGGCGTCTCGGGCTTGTCAAAACGGTCGAACTTGATGCTGGAGTGTCGCATGATAAGCGAATTGCAGCGCAGGTCGAGTGGCGATGTGTTGGTGGTGTCTTTCGAGGCCAGCGAGTCGAGTGCAAACTGGAAATTAGGCTTGCTCAGCGAGTCGCGTTGGTAAAAGACGCCATGCACACCGAACATCTGTCCTGTGGCAATCGATATTTTACCTTCAGTTAAAGGCACTATGTCGACGGTCGCTGATAGTCGCCGGGCTAACAGCATATCGTTGCCCATCTGGTCACGTATCACCACTCCGTAAAGCGTCAGACGGTTGGGTATTCCGATATCTGCTCTGCTGATGGTGACGCTGGTGCCCAGTTTTTTGGCGGCCATTGCTGCCAATTTGCCACCCAGCCATTCCTGCATGGCAGGTATTTTGAACGTCAGAATGAACAAGAGGTACAGTCCCAAAACGGTCCATACGACGATGCTGATTATGTACTTCAATAACTTCAAAACTGACAAATTGGGATAGCAAAACGCAATGTCTGCCACGAATTTTGGTACAAAATTACAAGAAAAAGTTGTGATTCGGTTTATTTTTGCACTTTTTTTCTTTATAATATACCATTTTTTTAGTAATTTTGCACCATTCATTCAGAAAACTATTCAAATTCATTTTAATAATGGCAAATGTAATCAAGTTACACAAAGGCTTGGACATTCACCTTCAAGGACGAGCTGAGGAGAAACTGATTCAGTTGAAGTCGAACGGCAAGTATGCACTTGTTCCCGACGATTTCGAGGGAGTTACTCCGAAAGTGGTTGTCAAGGAGGGCGATAAAGTCAAAGCCGGGGATGCCTTGTTTGTCAACAAACAGTATCCTGAAGTAAAGTTTGCCTCACCAGTGAGCGGAACGGTCCGCGAAGTGGTGCGTGGCGAACGCAGAAAAGTGCTCTGCATCAAGGTGGATGCCGACGCGCAGCAGGAGTTCGTGGACTTCGGCAAGAAAGACGTCAGCAGCCTGACAGGCGAGCAAGTGATTAACGCGTTGTTGGAAGCCGGCCTTTTCGGCTACATCAACCAGTTGCCTTATGCTGTTTCGACGAATCCTAGCGCGCAGCCTAAGGCGATTTTTGTCTCTGCCCTGAGAGATAAGCCGCTGGCTGGCAACTTTGATTTCGAAGTAAAGGGTCAGGAGGCTGATTTCCAGACTGGTCTGACGGCTCTCTCGAAGATTGCCAAGACCTATTTGGGCTGTGGCGTTCATTCCAGCTTCGAGAACTACAAGGATGCCGAAGTAACGGTGTTCGACGGCAAGTGCCCTGCTGGCAACGTTGGCGTTCAGGTTAACAACATCGATCCGGTCAACAAGGGCGAGGTGGTTTGGACCATCGGTGATCCTACCGTGGTGCTGTTCATCGGTCGTTTGTTCAATACGGGTAAGGTGAACCTGACCCGTCGCGTTGCGCTCTGCGGAAGTGAGATTGCCAATCCTGCTTATGTTGATATGCTGGTGGGCGAAGAACTCTCGACGCTGCTCAGCAACAGCTACGACGCTTCGAAGAGCGTTCGCATCATCAATGGTAACGTGCTGACAGGTCGTCCAACTACCAAGGATGGTTTCCTGGGTGCTCACACCTCTGAGATTACCGTCATCCCCGAGGGTAATGATGCCGACGAGATGCTGGGTTGGATTCTGCCACGTTTTAAGCAGTTCTCTGTAAACCGCAGCTATTTCTCTTGGTTGTGCGGCAAGAAGAGCTATGCACTCGATGCCCGTGTGAAGGGTGGCGAGCGTCACATGATTATGAGCGGCGAGTACGACAAGGTGCTGCCGATGGATATTTATGGTGAATACCTCATCAAGGCCATCATCTCTGGCGATATAGACCGTCAGGAGGCGCTGGGCATCTACGAGGTTGCTCCCGAGGACTTTGCTCTTGCAGAATTCGTGGATTCTTCTAAACTTGAGTTGCAGCGCATTGTGCGTGAAGGTCTGAACATTTTACGTAAAGAAAACGCATAAGACTATGAGCTTTTTAAGAAATTATCTCAATAAAATCAAGCCGAACTTCGAAGAGGGTGGCAAACTTCATGCCTTCCGCTCGGTGTTCGACGGCTTTGAGACCTTCCTCTATGTGCCTAATGACACGGCGAAGGCTGGTGGCGTGAACATTCACGACGCCATCGACTCGAAGCGCATTATGAGTATGGTCGTCATCGCCCTGATGCCCGCCATGCTGTTCGGAATGTACAATATCGGCTATCAGAACTATGCTGCTGCCGGCACACTGGCCAGCGCATCGTTCTTCGAGATCTTCATCTACGGCTTCCTGGCTGTGCTGCCAAAGATTCTGGTGAGCTACATCGTTGGTCTGGGCATCGAGTTTGCCTGGGCACAGTGGAAGGGTGAGGAAATCCAGGAGGGTTACCTCGTCTCTGGTATTATCATCCCGCTGATTATTCCTATCGGCTGTCCGCTGTGGATGCTGGCGCTGGCCTGCGCCTTCTCAGTCATTTTCTGTAAGGAGATTTTTGGTGGTACAGGTATGAACATCTTTAACCCTGCTGTTGCAGCCCGCATGTTCCTATTCTTCGCTTATCCTTCGAAGATGACGGGTGACACCATTTGGGTGGCTCAGAATTCCATCTTCGGTCTGGGTAACGACCTGCCTGATGGATTCACCGCTGCTACACCACTTGGTCAGCTGGCACAGAACATCACGCCTGATGCTTCTATCCTCGATATGGCCCTCGGATTCATCCCTGGTTCTATCGGTGAAACATCGCTCATCGCCATTGCCATTGGCGCTTTCATCCTGCTGTGGACGGGCATCGCTTCTTGGCGCACTATGATTAGCGTGTTCGTTGGCGGTATCGCCTTTGCCCTGCTGTTCGAGCAGACTGGTCAGGGCATGACTTGGTGGCACCATTTCGTCATGGGTGGCTTCGCTTTCGGTGCTGTGTTTATGGCTACCGACCCTGTCACCTCATGCCGCACCACTACCGGTCAGTACATCTACGGTTTCCTGATTGGTGCAATGGCCATCATCATTCGTGTGATGAATGCCGGCTATCCTGAGGGTATGATGCTTGCCATCTTCTTTGGTAATATGTTTGCTCCGACGATTGATCACTTCATCGTTGAGCGCAATATCTCGAAACGTTTAAAGAGAGGAGGTACCAAATGAAACTGAATACAAACTCTAACGCGTACATTATTATATATAGCGCGATACTCGTAGTCATCGTGGCTTTCTTGCTGGCTTTCGTCTATCAGGCCTTGAAGCCCATGCAGGATGCTAACGTGGCGCTCGATGTGAAGAAACAGATTCTCTACTCGCTCAACATTCGTGACCTCGACGGCGCTGAGGCTGAAGCCAAGTATGCCGAGGTTGTGAAGAGTGAACCAGGTGGAAGAGGTGAATTCAAAAAATCATACTACATTTGTGAAGTAAATGGTAAGAACATCCATGTATTCCCATTGAAAGGTATGGGTCTCTGGGGTGGTATCAGTGGCTTTATTGCTTTGGAGGATGATTATGATACTGTTTATGGTGTTTATTTCAACCACGAGAGTGAGACTGCTGGTCTTGGTGCTGAAATCAAGGACTCACAGGAATGGCAGGAGAAGTTCATCGGCAAGAAACTTCATAAGGATGGTGTTGATGGCATAGCTCTTTCTGTCGTAAAGAAAGTGGAAGACCCAGAGACGCAGGTTGATGCTGTAACGGGAGCAACTTTAACATCTAATGGTGTAAGTGAGATGTTGCAGAATTGCCTGAAAGGTGTTGTGAAGCATATAGAGTCTATTAAGTTTGAACCAGAAGTAACAGAAAACGATTCAATTCAGTAAACTATGGCATTATTCAGTAAACAAAATAGAGAGGTTTTCACAAACCCGTTGAATGTAGATCATCCTATCCTTGGACAGGTGTTGGGTATCTGCTCGGCTCTCGCTGTTACATCACAGCTGAAGCCTGCCATCGTGATGGGTCTGGCTGTAACAGTCATCACAGCCTTCTCTAACACGATTATCTCAATTATCCGCAACACCATTCCTAACCGCATCCGTATTGTGGTGCAGCTGGTGGTTGTGGCTGCTCTTGTTACCATCGTTTCTCAGATTCTGAAGGCTTTCGCCTACGACGTCAGCGTTCAGCTCTCTGTGTATGTCGGTCTGATCATCACCAACTGTATCCTGATGGGTCGCCTCGAGGTAGGCAACGGTCTGGGCTACGCTATGATTCTGGTGATTGTTGGTGCCGTTCGTGAGTTGCTGGGCCGCGGCAGTCTGCTGGGCTTCCAGATTGTACCCGATGCCTGCTACGACTTCGGTTACGTGAACAACGGTATGATGACGATGCCTGCTATGGCGCTGATTCTCGTGGGATGTGTGATTTGGGTTCATCGTGCATATTTTTATAAGGAGAAATAAGATATGGAACACGCAATATCATTACTATTCAGGTCGATCTTTGTCGACAATATGATCTTTGCCTTCTTCCTCGGCATGTGCTCTTACTTGGCTGTGTCGAAGACTGTGAAGACTTCGCTGGGACTCGGTCTCGCTGTAACCTTCGTGCTTACCGTTACCGTTCCTGTTAACTATCTGTTGCAGACCAAGGTGCTGGGTCCCGACTGCCTTGTCGAGGGTGTAGATCTCAGCTACCTGTCGTTCATCCTCTTCATCGCCGTGATTGCCGGTATGGTGCAGTTGGTTGAGATGACGGTCGAGAAGTACTCACCATCGCTCTATGCAGCGCTGGGTATCTTCCTGCCGCTGATTGCCGTAAACTGCGCTATCATGGGTGCTTCGCTGTTCATGCAGCAGCGCATCCTGATGGACCCCACTAACTCGCAGGCCATTACCAGCGTTTGGGATGCCATCGTCTATGGCTTCGGCTCTGGTATCGGTTGGGCACTGGCCATCGTGGCTATGGGTGCCATCCGCGAAAAGATGCAGTATTCGGATGTGCCCAAGCCTCTGCAGGGCCTCGGCATCGTGTTTATCACCGTGGGCCTCATGGCTATGGCGATGATGTGTTTCTCTGGATTAAATATATAATAAGGTATGGCACAGTTTATAGCATATAGTATAGGGGTTTTCCTCGCGGTAATCATCCTGCTGGTGATTATCCTGTTGGTGGCTAAGAAGTATCTCAGCCCCAGCGGTAATGTGAATATTACAGTTAACGGAACGTCCCTCAGGGCAACAACCTGATGGCTACCCTCAACCAGAACGGCATTTTCCTGCCTTCAGCTTGTGGCGGTAAGGCCAGCTGCGGACAGTGTAAGGTTCAGGTCTTGGAGGGTGGGGGAGAAATCCTCGATTCAGAGAAGCCTCACTTCACCCGTAAGCAGATTAAGGACCATTGGCGTCTGGGATGCCAGTGCAAGGTCAAGGGCGACCTGAAGATTCATGTAGATGAGTCTATCCTCGGCGTTAAGGAGTACGAGTGTACCGTTATCTCTAACAAGAACGTGGCTACCTTCATCAAGGAGTTCAAGGTGCAGCTGCCTGCTGGCGAGCACATGGACTTCCTGCCTGGTTCTTATGCCCAGATTAAGATTCCTAAGTTCGATTGCATCGACTACGATAAGGACATCGACAAGAGCCTCATTGGCGACGAGTATCTGCCCAGTTGGGAGAAGTTCGGTCTGTTCCCACTCAAGTGTAAGAACCCCGAGGACACCATCCGTGCTTACTCTATGGCCAACTATCCTGCCGAGGGTGATGTGTTCATGCTGACCGTTCGTATCGCTACGCCTCCGTTCAAGGCCGACAAGAGTGGTTTTATGGATGTCAACCCCGGTATCGCTTCGTCGTACATCTTCTCGCTGAAACCTGGTGACAAGGTGATTATGAGTGGTCCTTTCGGCGACTTCCACCCACACTTCGACTCGAAGAAGGAGATGATTTGGGTTGGTGGTGGTGCCGGTATGGCTCCTCTACGTGCTCAGATCATGCACATGACCAAGACGTTGCACACCACCGATCGCGAGATGCACTACTTCTATGGTGCACGCGCGCTCAACGAGGTGTTCTATCTCGACGACTTCCTGGGCTTGGAGAAGGAGTACCCCAACTTCCACTTCCACCTGGCTCTGGACCGTCCAGACCCTGCAGCCGATGCCGCTGGCGTGAAGTACACTCCGGGCTTCGTTCATCAGGTCATGCTCAACACCTATCTGAAGGACCACGAGGCTCCCGAGGATATCGAGTACTACATGTGCGGTCCTGGCCCCATGTCGAAGGCCGTCGTCTCTATGCTCGACTCGCTCGGCGTAGATCCCGA
>CACYKE010000080.1 GCA_902774925.1 uncultured Prevotellaceae bacterium
CATAAACGGCGGGCGTCAAAACTCAACTTTTGTTAATATTATCTCGCGACTCAGCATAGTAAAAACAAGTTTTTCTCTGCTTTCGCTGCTCGAAAATTTGGTAGTTACATTTTTATTTGCTACTTTTGCAGAATAGAAAACGACAAACGAAGATATGAAACGAACCGGAACAATAAATAACGCGCTGAATATGAGGGGCTTAAAAACCGCCATATAACTGCACTACCTACAACAATAGAAATAAACTTAAAGCAAAGGACAAGACAATGGGTAAAATAAAAAACGATATACTGCACGTGAAAGGAATCGATGTAGGCATCTACACCGAGGATTCTACGCACAAGATATACCATCGAATTCCTTGGTACATGGGAAATGATACACAACCCTCATTTCAAAGTGGTCGAATTTGACCACTTTAGGATGCAAGCAGGACTTCCCAACTTTGTGATGAGCGTTAGCGAGTGGATTGAGAAAACCAATGCAATCGGCATCATCGTGAAAAAAGGACGCTATGGTGGAACTTACGCATTCAAGGATATTGCCTTTGAGTTTGTACTTTTGCACCGAGAAAATCAATGAACGATGATAAAGGTGTACGAAACAAAAGAAGAAAAGAAGGCCGCTTTCAAGCGTTCCGTAGGTCTCCGCAAGGTATGGGAAGACCTTACTTCTGGCAACATGTCGATTGAAGATTTCAAGCGACAAGGGTACAATACGGTCAATATTACGAAGTAATGGAATTGACTTTCTCAGTTTCTGAACTTAATCGCAAATCACCCTATTTGCTTGAATCATCAGGCGGATGCTCTTTTACATTCGTCACTGAACAAGGTAATAGCGTATTTCATTAGAGCGAATTTAGCCAGGCATTCATGTCGTCTTTATTCGTAAAGGTAACACACTTTACCCTCAGCGATTTCTTTCTCGGCTTTATCTACACGAGCAAAGAATTCATTCTTCGTCATCAACGTCGGGTCTTCCTTCATCTGTATTGCTGTCATATCTCGATTTATTTATTCCGGTGCAAAAATACAAATAAAAAATGAAATAACAAGCAAAACGGAGAAAAAACAGCATTGAAACCGGTCCTTCTGGGTTGCTCTTGGTGGAAAGGTTGAAGGAATCGGGGGCAAGTGGTTGATGGATTGAGGGTTAGGAAATGGGGACGAAATTGGCTTAACAAAGCCTAACTATGGACGATTTGTTTTAGATAAAAAATGGTGCGGCTCATCGCGAGTCGCACCGATTTGGTTCATGATCAAATGCTGTTAAATTAAAACCTAAAACCAACTAACTAAAAACCAATTTGTATGAAGTAAAAACCAAAACTAACTATTTAATCATTACCTTTTTGCCGTTGATGATGTATAAGCCCTTACTGGGATTAACTACTCGTTGGCCTGCGAGGGTGTAAACATCACTATTAACTTTCTCACTGTTCATTAGCGTAGCACTGACACCCGTGGTTTCTTTCTTGACGAGCACGATGGCAGTGAAGTTAAAAGGATTGCCACCTTCCTTGTTACACTGAACCATGAGCCTATCTACATCAGCCAGCTTTGTTGCCATATCAATGCCCTCAAGGCTGAGTTCAGCATATTCGTTAGTCATGTTCATGGTAGTCTGGTCGCCCAGCTTGCCGCCATCACCCCACTTGGTGAGCACATTGATGACATAGTCTGTGCGGTTAGCCTCTGAATAGAAGCGGATAGCCTTGTAGTCGCTCCAATTAATGCCATCGAACGAGGTCTTGGCTATCTCTAAGGTGCTCCATTCGTCCATCCAGAAGTAGCCTGTCCAGACGGTGTTCTCATCGACATTGTCCTTGCCGTCGCCATACCATACCTTAGTAGCAGTGAAGCCTTTGCCGCAAATCTCCATGCCGTGCTCCTTCAGACAAGCCAGCATACCTGGGGTGATGAATACCTGCATTTCGTGCTGATCAGCATAGAGGGAGTGGGCATAGCGTGTGCCAGGCAGCATGCCGCCGTTGCTGTGCAGTTCGATGACTTCTCCCGTGGCATCTTCGAATTCCACGACGATTTTCTGACCTACCTGAGCATCTGCAAACTTGGCAGCCTCGATAGTCAGTGTGTTAGACCAATCTACTGCGTGCGTACCTTCCCACAAATCAGTAGCCATAGCGAATGATGTTGTTGCCATCAGGCACAAGAGTAAAAATACTTTCTTCATAATTTTGTTGTTTAAAGGGTTAGACATTAAAAATTTTCTGAGTGCAAAATTACTGCAAACAAACTGAATAGATAATAAGATATGTTACATAGGATAAAAGAAATCGTTCAATGTAACATTATTCTGCTACATTGAACGATAATTACTATTGAACGCAAACGAATCTTTATTGCTGGCTGACGCGGACGTCGCTGACGGTGATAGAGCCGCCGTAGTTGTTGATGCTCCAGCAGTTCTTCTGGATGCCGTAGATGCGCTGGGTGTAGGCGCAAATGTCGTTGATATAGAGTGTCAGGACGCTGTTGTCGGTGTAGATATCGACGTTGTAGACGTTATCTGCCGGGCGCTCGAACCAATAGCCGTCGATACCCTCGATGAAGCCTTTACCTTCTGCGCCCTCCTGTTCGAAGTTGATCTTGCGGTGGTTTTCGTCCTCGGGGTTGACGACGATGGTGTAGTACTTCTTCGAGTCGGTGCCGCGGACGAAGGATATACCGAACTTGTCCCAGTTGTTGGAAGTTTTGACGGTGAACGAAATATGGTTGGCAGTACCCAGACGGTTGTACATTACGTAGGCACCGTCGCCAGAGAGCGTACCGCCGTTATAGCCGTTCGACTCCATCACGTTGGCACTAACTGTCTGATTGTATTTCGAGGCCATAGCGGGCACTGCGCCAAGGGTCAGTGTGCCGTCTGCGTGCTGGATAATCTTGTGACAGACGAGTGCACCCGACCAGTTGGGCTCGTTGCCGTCGCCAGCACCAACGTTGATGTTCTTCTCGTGGATGTCAGCACCAGAGCGGAAGGGGCACCAGCCCCAGATGTAACGGTCGGTACCGTTCGAGGCGGTCTTGCCAGCATAGAAGGCACGGCTGTCGAGCACACCTTCGTGTCCGTCAGGAGCCCACTTTGGTCCGTCGTTCAAACAACTCTTCAGCCCCTCGTAGGTTGAGGCTACCATATACTTAACCTTACGGCTCCAGCTGGCGCGATAACTCTCGCTGAACACGATATACCAGTAGTCGCCCATCTTGAAGATATCAGGACACTCCAGCATACGGTCCCAGATCATACGGATGCGGCCTACGTGCTCCCAGTTCTTCATATCGCTCGATTTGAACTCAGCGAATACAGGGTCGCCACCACCATTAGGATATGTAGAGATAACCATGTGATAGAGATTGTCGTCGGCTACGAATATCTGTGGATCGCGGAAGTCATTGCCAGAGTAGCCGAAGTCAGGACCATTCAGAGTCCAAAGTTCGTCCTTTGTCCATGTCTTAAAGTCGGTAGATGTTGCACGCATCACCACTTCGCGGTTCTTGCAGTTGCCGTTGTGACCTGTGTAATAGATGTAATAGGTACCGTCTTTCTCGAAGCAGCTGCCAGTACCCAGTGCTGCATCCTGCTGATAGTCGTTAGCACCGTATGCCAGCAATTCGCCCATCGACTCGTAGTTAGCACCATCCTTGGTAGATACAGCCCAGATGGGGTGGAAACGATAGGTCATGTTGTTGATGAACTCCTGCAGGTAGAGCACCTTGAAGTCGCCGGTGCGGGCATCGTAGAAAGGCATGGGGTCGCCGACACGTCCAACGGAAGGCATGTAGTAGGTGTCGAAAGCCTGAGCGTCGGTAGGTGCGAAGAAGTAGGTAGTGCCTGCCCAGTCCTTAGCAGGATCGCCGCTAATCTTGTCATCGCTGGAGCACGATGTAAAACCACAGATTACGCTGATTGCGCAAATCATGCTATATATCATTGTCTTCATAATCATAAGTATTTATTTGGTTAGGTAATCGAATGCGTTGAGGAGAATCTTACCCATGTTGTCGTGGTAGTACGACTCGTAGGGTGTGGGAGAGTTCCAGTCGAAGAGTCCGGATCCGAAGCAGATGATGCCACCCTTGCCGAAGTCGCCGGCATAGGCTTTCTGTTCCCAGGCAACGATGGCACCGTCGCCACCGTGAGCCAAAGCGTGGGCACTGGTGATGGTTTCGAAGGCATTGCTGTCGGTATAGGGAGCCCAAAGTGCGAACTGCGACGTGGTGTTACAGATGGTGTAACCGTTGTCGAGCGTATAGACAGCATCCTCAGGAGCACCAGGATAAGTATTCATACCGTTCCACAGCGGATGAGCGATGTTGTAGGCGAAGAAGTGCCAGGGGTCGTCACCCATCTGGTCGGAGCCTTCACCGCTTGTGCCGCCCCAGCAGTTGTTGGGGAAAGCATCCTCGGGCATAGCACCCAATGCGATGGCGTAGTTGACTGCCGAACGGCTGAGCACGAAAGCACCACCCTTCTGCCAGTATTCCTTCATGCGTGCAAGTGCTGTCATGGCTCCGGTCTCAGCAGAGGCGAAACCGTTGTAGTTGCCGTAAGCTGCAGCGTGACGGTGGAAGTAGATGAGCTTACACTTCTCAAGTGAAATGTTACCGCTGGCAATGTCGCTCCACGAAGCGTAGGCTGCGCTGGGGATATTTCCTGTCAGCCACTTGGCGGCGGCCTTCTCCTCAGCATTCAGTTCTTCGATGTTCTCGGCATCTCCGACGAACAATGCTACAGGCTCGGCAATCATCGTCACGTAAACAGTATAGGTATTCACGGCGGTGTTGTCGGTCAGTGTGATGAGGAAGGGCTCGGTGAAGTTACCCTTCGTGCCACTGGCAGGTGAGCAGACAGCATCCTCGCTGCACTCCACCTCGAAGGTGGCATTGGAGAGGTCGATGCCGCTATTGGCCATCACGCTGACGGTGACGGTCTTGTCCTCCTGATTGATGGCACCCTTGACGCCTTCGAGAAGGAAGAGCGTCATCAGAGCCTCATCGTTGCGGACGCTGATCTGATAGTCCATCAAGAGGTCGCCGTTAGCAACGTGGAGGTTGCGGTCGGCGTCGAAGTTCACATGTTCACCCACCTTCAAATTTGTCTTGGCGCCAGGCGATACCGTCAAAGCGGTAATCTCCATGTCATTCTTCTGGTTGAAGTCCACGGGAACCTTAATCTTAACGAGGCGCTGCTCATGGCTGATAGAGCCTTCGTACTGGCCGTTGAGGACGAACTTCTCGACGAGGCATGAGCCACTGACATCGATAGAGCCGGTATGATCGTCACTGCAGGCTGTAAAGCCGCAGATGATGCAGAATGCACAGATAATGCTATATATCGTTTTCATAACTTTCATCTTTAATCTTTAAACTTTAAACTGTATATTACCACTGTCCGCAGTTCTGGGTGTAGTGACCATTGGATGCTGCTAACTGCTCCCAGGGAATGGGCAGATACTCGTTCTTGTTGGCAGTGAAGTCACTGCCTTTCAGGAAGTTCATCTTCTCACTCTCAGTGGTGTAGAACTTGTTGATGACGGTAGCAGCGTCGCCCCAGCGTACGAGGTCGAAGAAACGCTCGCTCTCCATAGCCAACTCCAGTCGGCGTTCCATCTTCAAAATCTTCATCGCGTCATCCTTCGAATACGTGCCGTTGTACTTACCCACAGCAAAGTGGACACCATACTTATTAGGATAGCTGCTGACGACGCTATTGGTCATCATGCCAGCTGCACGCTCGCGAACCTGGTTGATGAGGGCGATGGCATCGGTGGTATTGCCCGTCTGTGCGAGAGCCTCGGCACGCATCAGCAGCACGTCGGCATAACGGAAGACGATGCGATTCATCGATGTAGCCCATTGCGAGTCACACAGGAAGAGATAGACGTCAGTCAATGCGGGGTCAACATTCTGCTTCAGCGAGACATGGTAGCCATACGTACCACCTGAGCGGCTCCACGCATTGGTCTGGCTAATCATGAACGATGGGTTGTACATATAAGGAGTGCCTGGGACTCCTACCGTCACGAACAGACGGGGGTCAACGGTCTCGGCAGAGCCTACGGTGTAATCCTTGTCAGCAAAGGTATCAAGCATAGGCAGACCGTTGCTGTTGGTACGATAGGCGTTGACGAGATTGATTGACGGCTTGTAGAAGTCGCAACCGCTGTCGTGAACCTTAGGAATGCAGGGCACGATGAGGCGGTTCGAGAAGTTCAGGTTGCCATAGACGGTACCGTCGTTCTTCGAGTACTGGATAGCCCAGATACTTTCCTTACCATTCTCGTACTGCTCTTCGGGGCGGAAGTTGTTGTGCAAATCGGGTTCGAGACCGTAACCGTTGTAGAGGGCGGGGGCAGTGTATTCGAGCACCTTCTGCAGGTCTTCGGCATTGATGGCGGTCACCTGGTTCGTGTTGGTGTCGTCCTGATGGTAAGCCTTATAGAGGTAGACCTTTGCGAGGAATGCGGCGCAGGCGGCACTTGTGGGACGGCCCTTGTCGGTCTGTGTGGCGGGGAGTACCTTATAGGCCTCCTCGAGGTCGTTGATGATCTGCTGCCAGCCCTCATCGTTGGTGTACTCGGTATTCGAGAGGTTGTTGTAGTCCTCCTCAGTCATATTGGGTTTGTTCACAAACGGAATTTTCTTGAACAGGCGCTTCAACTGGAAGTGACCATAGGCGCGGAGGAACTTCATTTCGGCGGTGCGCTGTTGGATCATTTTGTTCTCTTGGTCGGCAGTGGCCAGAATGTCGAGCGACAGATTGACACGCGACAGATATTGATATAATTTCTCCCAGATACTGTTGAAGGGCCATTCCTTGGGTGTGACGCCAACGCTCATCTCCAAGCGATGGAACGGTTCGCCGTCTGAGAAGTTCGAACCGCCTACGTATGCATCGTCCGAACGGGTGTCATAGTTCCAGAGTGAGAACGAGGCGTTCATGTCCTCGATGGACAGAAGTCCTGCGTAGGCAGAGATGAGCACGTTGTCGATATACTCAGGTTTCTTTACCTCGTCCTGAGTCAGTGTGGCCTGCGGCACCTGCTCTTCCAAGAACTTGTCGCAGCTCATCAATCCACAGATAACGCTGATTATGCAGATAAATTTAATATATGTCGTTTTCATAATTCTCAATTTTCTAATCGTCAATCATCAAATAATTAAAATCCTACGTTCACACCGAAAGTAAGGTTGAGGGGAATGGGATAGCCGAAGCCCGGATTCTCAGGGTCATTGCCAGTAAACTTACTGCTCTTAATCGTAATCAGGTTCTGAGCAGAAGCATAGAGACGGATGCGGTCCATGTGGAGTTTGTCGGTCACCTTCTTAGGCATGTTATAGCCCAACTGAATGGTGCGCAACTTGGCATAACTTCCATTCTCGATGTAGTAGCTGCTGACGCGACCCTCATTATTCGTATCGCTCGTGGTGAGCGCGGGGATGTTGCTATCATAATTGAGCGGTGTCCAAGCGTCGAGCACACGAACACCCTTGTTCAGGTAAGGAACGTTGATGGCTGAGTTTGCCCAGAAATCGGTCTGCGACTTGTAGCCGCGGCAGTCGACATCAACACCCTGCACACCCTGCCAGAACATCGTCAGGTCGAAGTTCTTGTACTGAAGATAGATGTTCAGACCCCATGTGAAGTCGGGTGTCGGGTCGTAGATCCAGTCTTGGTCTTCTACCGTGATAAAGCCATCGCCGTTCAAATCCTTATAGCGGATACGACCGATGCCTGCGCCCTCTTGCTTGGCGTGGTTATCAATCTCCTCCTGGCTCTTGAAAAGTCCGTCTGCGATATAGCCCACCTGTGAGAACATGGCATGGCCCACGACGCTCTTCACGCCATTACCACCGTACTTGCCGTTGGCGGCGACGGTCTCGGGCAACTTCGTAATCTCGTTCGTGTACTTACTGATATTTCCGTTGATATCCCATGAGAAACCGTTGGCCAGACGATGGCGATAGCCCAGCGACAATTCCCAACCGTTGTTCTTTACTTCACCGGCATTGATCCACTGACCAGAGCCCTCACCCATGGCACCAATACCCTCCATGAAGAGTAGGATGTCGGTAGTCTTCTTGTTAAACCAGTCGAACGAACCGTATATTTCGTTTCTCAGTAAGGCGAAGTCCACACCGATGTTGTGCTGTGTCGTCGTCTCCCACTTGATGTCGTCGTTACCACGCTGGTTACGCACGTAACCATTGGCGAGGTCATAACCACCATTGCGTCCGGCGATGTCGTACGACGTTCCTGCCTTTCCTGATCCCCAGAGACCCGTAGAAACTGCTGACTCATAGAGTGTGTAGCGAGCAGTGTTGGCAATTTCCTGATTACCGGTCTGTCCCCATGAGTAGCGCACTTTCAAGTTGTCGAGCCACGTAAGCTTTTCCATGAATTTCTCCTGCGAGATACGCCAGCCGGCGCTCACCGAAGGGAATGTACCATACTGGTTCTCACTGCCGAAGCGGCTCGAACCGTCGCGACGGATGGTGAACGAAGCCAAGTATTTGTCATCGTAGGTGTAGTTTGCTTTACCGAAGAACGACACCAACGAGAATCCGTCACCACTGCCTTCAGCCAACTGCTTGCCGGCACCTGCCGAGGGCCACATATAGTCAGTATTCAAAATGGCATACTCGTAGCGCTTCGCACTGTTCCATTTATAGTCCTGGCGGTTCAACTCCATACCAATCATGGCGTCGCCACGATGCTTGCCGATTTCGAGATTGTAGGTGGCAATGGCATTCCACATCCAGCGCATCCAGTGCTCTTGTTTATCCTCCACGGCCGAGTCAGTGCGCATCACCTTACCATTGGCTATCGGGTAGGTGAAGAATCGCTGCTCCTTCTGCGTATAGTCCATACCGAGGGTGGTGCGCACCATGAAGTTTTTGAATGGCGTAATGCTCAGGTGAGCATCGCCAAACATGCGCCACTGGGTATATTCGTTATCCTTGGCATTGTCAATCATGCTCAACGGGTTCTCACGCTCCGAATAGGCACCCAGGGCCTGCGCGTATTTGCCGTTCTCAGCATAGATGGGGAAGTTGGGGTTGAACTCCAGTGCGTGCTCCAACACACCTCCGGGAGCGTCAACACCCTTTGTGCGGTTGATGGTAAAGTTCTCGCCGATGGTCACCAGACCGTCCACAAGCTTATAGTCGCTGTTGGCACGAGCCGACAAGCGGTTAAACCACGTATCCTTGATGGTTCCCTGATTGTCGTAGTAACCCAGTGAGAAGAACGAGTTGCCCTTCTCCGAGCCGTTGCTAATAGAGAGGTTATACTGCTGGACGATACCTGTACGCGTTACCTCGTTGAACCAATCGGTATCGCCTGTGCGCACTGTGCCGTTCTCGTCAAGGAACATATTCATCGTCATGCCGTTCAATACTGGATAGCCCAGCTTGTCGTAGCTCCAGTCGTAGTTATAACCGAGGTTGTTGTTCGAGGGGTTGATGCCGTCGTTCACGCAAGCCTGCCAGTATGCACGGCCCCACTCATTGGCGTTCATCGTCTCAATCTTATTCGTATAGAACGATGCTGCCACGCTTCCGTCAAAGTTTACCTTCACCTTGCCGTCCTTTCCCTTCTTGGTGGTGATAATGATGACACCGTTGGCAGCACGCGAACCGTAGATAGAGGCCGAAGCAGCATCCTTCAATATCTGGATGCTCTCGATATCGTTGCCGTTCAGTTCGTGCATACCAGCCTTCGTAGGCACACCATCGATGATGTACAACGGGTCGTTATCATTCAGCGTTCCCACACCACGGATGCGAACCGTCGCAGCACCGCTCGGGTTACCGTCGGCCTGGATGTTCATGCCTGGCACGCGACCCTGCAGGGCCTTCATTGGGTTGTTCTCGTTCTGCTTGGCCATCTCATCGACGCTCACCGTCGATATGGCACCAGTCAGGTCGGCCTTACGCTGGGTGGTATAACCTGTCACCACCACCTCATTCAGCGTCTGTGCATCGGCTTCCATCTTGACCTCCATGCCGTTCTTGGCAGGCAACTCAACAGTTTTGTAGCCGATGTAGGTAAACACCAGCGTCTTGCCGGCTTCCACCTTAATTGTAAAGTTACCGTCGAAGTCGGTCACCGTACCGTTGGTCGTGCCCTTCTCCATAACTGTCGCACCAATGACCGGACCCATTTCGTCGGTCACCGTGCCAGTGATTTCCTGTTGCGCGTACATTATTGTACACAGCATCGTTGCCAGGAAACTCAGAATGAATCGTTTCGCTTGTTTCATTTGCATTACGTTTTTAGTTTATTAATACTGTTTGCGTTAAAATTTCTGCTACAAAAGTACAAACAAAACTAATATGTATATGAAAAATATCGTTCATCCCGTGCAAAATATGTTTCAATGTAACATGATTGCGATAGAATGAACGATAATTCTTATTGTTACGAGCATTTTTTATTGTTTTCGTGCGTCGCCAGGCAACATACCATAGGTTTCCTTGAAACATTTGGTAAAGTAGCTGGGGGCAGTGAAACCTACGTCGTAGGCTATCTCGCTGACACTCTTATCGGTAGTGATCAACAACTGATAGGCTCGGTTGAGGCGAGCGGTACGCAGCAATTCAACAGGTGACGAGCCAGTAACGGCCTTCACCTTGCGGTAGAGCTGAACGCGACTGAGGTTCATGTCGCGCTCAACCACCTCCTTGAAGCACGTGATGAAATGCGAAACGGAGCCCCCCTCTGACTCCCCCTGTGTAGGGGGAGAATCTGTAGCCTCCTCTGAACAGGGGAGGTTGATGGGGTCTGTGGTAGGGTCTGTCGCCTCCCCTGGGTAGGGGAGGTCGGAGGGGTCTTGCATATTCCACAAAGTATTGACTACGCGCTCGTGCTGTAGGGCTATCTTTCGGAGATGATAGAGATAGAAGAGCACGAGTACGCCGACAAGCAGAATGATGAAGGCGATGGCCAGCCAACTGATGACGCGCTGTGCAGATAGCTGTCGGCCTTACTATGCAGCAGGTCGAGTTGTGACGCCTGTCGCATGATTTCCTCGCTTTCCATCAGCAGCACCTTGGCATTGTCGCTTGTCACCAAGGCCGACATCAGCATGGTTTCCTTCTCGTAAGGCTTCCCTTCGAGAATATTAACGGCCAACTCGATAATCTGATCACCATGAGTAGGATAGATATACGAAGCGTCAAGCAAAGAGTCACGCACAAGTTGTATACCGCCATTCTCACCCGGTAGGCCGTCGATGCCGCAGTAGAGAGGCTTTTGGCTATTAGCTGTTAGCTTTTGGCTTTCCTGCATAGCCTTTCGGGCACCCATAGCCGTGCGGTCGTTGGCACCGAACACCAGGTCTACACGTACATCTTGATGATTGGCGAGCCATTGTCGGGTGGTTTCGTAGGCTGTCGGTTCCGTCCAGTCGCCCTGCAATGAGGCTACCACCTGGATGCCGGGTGACTGTTTGATAGCGTCCATGAAACCATTATGACGCTCGATGGATGGTGACGAGCCTTCCAGGCCTTTGATTTCCATCACATGACCCTGTCCGTGAAGTCGTGCAACGATGTATTCGCCCATGACGCGCCCCATCTCGTAGTTGTCGGCACTGATGAAAGCGGTATATTTCTGTGAATTGGTCTTACGCTCGAAGACGATGACGGGAATGCCCTTGTCGTAGGCCCGGTCGATGGCGGGAGAGATGGTCTGCACCTGATTCGGGGCCACAATGAGCAGGTCGATACCGCTATTGACCAGGCTGTCAATCTGCTGCACCTGCCGTTCGTCGCTGTCGTAGGCAGCAGCAAACTTCAGCTCCACACCATCGTGGAAATAAGCACCCATGCGCAGCTCGGCATTCTGCTTGTCGCGCCAGATGTCCTCAGAACATTGGGATACACCTATGATGTATTTAGCCTGTTTGTGAGAGCATCCCACAAACACAAGCCCCAAAGCCAACACTATCACGATTGTTAGTAGTCGTTTCATAAGCCAGTACAAAATAGTTGTGAGGGCAAAGATAGTAATATTTTTTGAAATAGCAAGCGTTTTCGCACAAAAAAAACGTCCAGACAGTCATTTTCAGGCTATCCGGACGGATTCAGGTATAAAGATTTCCGTTTATTTCACCTTTGCCACCAGTGCATCAGGATAGGTTGGCATGGCACCGTTCTGGGTGCAGACGTATGCCGACACTTCGACAGCAATGCGATGAGCCTCCTCCATGGGTTTGCCGTTGAGGATAGCAGCACAGAACGAACCCGTAAACGAGTCGCCGGCGCCCACCGTGTCTGCTACGGTCACCTTTGGTGTCTCCTGGAACGATGTCAGCCCTGGGGCAAAGACATACGAGCCGTTGGTGCCACAGGTCAGCACGAGCATCTTCAACTGGTACTCAGCGAGTATCTTCTCGCAGATGCCCCGCATGTCAAGGTCGTCATAGCCATACATGCGCTTGATGACCACTAATTCTTCGTCGTTGATTTTCAGGATGTTGCAACGCTTGAACGACTCTTCGATGACATCCTTCGTATAGAACTGCTGGCGCAGGTTGATATCGAAAATCTTCAGGCAGTCCTCAGGGGTATCGTCTATGAACTGACGGATGGTTGCCCACGACACCACATTGCGCTGGGCCAAAGAGCCGAAGCATACGGCACGTGCATTTTTGGCCACTTCTGCAATCTCAGCGGTATAAGGGATATTGTCCCAAGCCACGTTCTCCTTGATTTCGTATGTGGGAATACCATCGCCAGAGAGCGTCACCTGCACGGTTCCAGTAGGATATTTCACACGGGGCATCAGATAATTCAGCGAGTGTTCTTTCAATGCTTCGATAGTTTCGTCGGCCAGTGCGTCCTCACCCAATGCGCTGACAGCCAGTGTCTGGAGTCCGAACTGTCCGGCATGATAAGCAAAGTTGGCAGGTGCGCCACCCAGTTTCTTTCCTTCGGGAAGTACATCCCACAGTGCCTCTCCGAGGCCTACTACATAACGTTTGTTCATATGATTCTTGTTTTTAGCGTTTGATTCTTGGAATATAGGTAAACAGATAGATAACACCAATGGCCATGACGGCAACGGCACCGGCCTGTCCCATGGCATCGCTCATGACACCCATGATGAGTGGGAAGATGGTTCCACCGAACAGTCCCATAATCATCAGACCTGAGACTTCGTTCTGCTTGTCGGGCACCGAGAGCAATGCCTCGGAGAATGCCATCGAGAAGATGTTCGAGTTGCCGTAACCCACAAGTGCAATAGCAGTATAGAGTACCATCTTCGACTCGCCGCCAAACATCAGCGCCATCGATGCTGCCATCAGACACACACTGATGATAAAGAACCAACGCGTCTTCATCACGCGGAGGAAGAACGAACCCGTCAGAGCACCAATAGTACGGAAGATGAAGTAGAGCGAGGTGGCGAAGGCGGCCTCATTGAGCGTCATACCCACACGCTCCATCAGCAGTTTCGGGGCGGTGGTATTCGTACCTACGTCGATACCTACGTGACACATGATGCCAAAGAACGACAGCAGCACGATGGGCTTCGACAACAGACGGATACAGTCCATGAACGACGACGACTTGCCTTCCTGCATTTCCTCTTGAATCGGTGTCACCCACAGCAGCAGGGTGGCCAATACACCTACTACAAAATAGACGATAAACAATACACGCCAGTCGTAACCGAACGAAGGCATGGCTGCCGTGGCTCCCCACATAGCCAGATAGGGAGCGAGGAACGAGGCGATGGCCTTGACGAACTGTCCAAAAGTCAGGGTTGATGCCAGATTCTTATCACCGATAATCAGCATAGCCAGTGGGTTGATGCTGGTCTGCATCAGTGCGTTACCGATGCCTAACAGCGAGAATGCTACGAGCATGATAGCAAACGAGCTGCCCAACAGTGGGATGAACAGTGACACCACCGTCACCACAAGCGACAGCAATACCGTATTCTTACGACCGATTTTGTTCATCAGCATACCTGTTGGTACACTGAAAATCAGGAACCAGAAGAACACCAGCGATGGGAAGATGTTTGCCACCGAATCTGTCAGACCTAAGTCTTCCTTCACATAGTTGGAGGCGATGCCCACCAGATCCACGAAGCCCATGCAGAAGAAGCAGAGCATCACTGGAATCAGAAAAATTGATTTGTTCTGTTTCATATAGTTTTATTGTTTGATTTCAAAGATTGTAGCTTTGCCGCCTTTTACCTTAATCATATTATATGGTTCCGACGGGAATACCAGATTAGTCATAGCCATCTTGCCCTCAGCGTCGAAGACCTCAATACTGCAGCGGTCGATGAAGATGCGCAACTGCTTTATCTGTCCATACGTCGGTGCCTCTGTCACGCAGGGGAATGCCTCGCTGAAGCTTACATCGCCACTCGCGGTGCGGTCCATCGTGAATGTTTGTTTTCCTCCGTCGTATTTCATCACGACCTGTTCGCCCTTGGCATTCTGCAACACTATTTCAGACTGGCTCTTCGTGTCGACAACGATCTCGCAGGCCTCAGTTAGTTTCTTCACCTTTGCACCCCTCACGGCCAGCATCTCCTTCGAGGGCGTCACGCTGACGTAGGTCTCTTCGCCATGCTGGAACAGACCGAGATCGCGGGGAATGGAGTTGGCCGAGCGGAACTGCTTCGTGGGCACTTGGTTGGCGTACTGCCAGTTGCTCATCCATGCCAACACTACACGGCGGTTTTCCGGGGCATTATAGAACGATACCGTAGCATAGTGGTCCTTGCCGTAATCCAGCCATTTCGTCACCTTCGGCATCGACTCGCAAGTGAACTTCCTGCCGTCGAACTGACCCACAAAATACTGCGTGGCACTACCACCGAACGGTCCGCCTGGGTTGATGTTGCACAGCAGCACCCACTTACCATCAATTTTGAACAAGTCTGGACACTCCCACACACCACCGTGATTGCCATACTCCTTACCGAACGAACTCTCGTACTTCCAGTCTTTCAAGTCTTTCGACGAATAGATGCGCATCTCCTGTCCGGCAGCTAAGATGAGGTTCCAGGCCTTGATATCCTCATTCCAGAATGGACGCGGATCGCGGAAATCAGGTACATCGCTGGTCGTCAGCACAGGGTTGCCGCTATATTTCTCGAACGTACGTCCACCGTCCTTCGATATGGCTATCGACTGCGTCTGGTGATGCCCTGCCGATGTGTACATCGCCACCACCTCGTCGCCATTCGTCACACATGACCCCGAGAAGATGCTTCCCAACCAGTCGGCCTCAATGGCTGCGGGCTGTGCCTCCCAATGAATCAGGTCGTGCGAGGTAGAGTGTCCCCACGTCATGTTTTCCCATTGCGATCCGTACGGGTTCCACTGATAGTATAAGTGCCACACGCCATCCTTGTAGAACATTCCATTCGGGTCATTCATCCACCCATACACGGGCGTGTGGTGATAAATAGGACGGAAACGTTCGCGGTTCGTCGTGTCGAACGTGTCGGAGAACTTCATCTCTTTCCAGCAAACAAACTCGCCTACGGCACCCTTCTGGCGGCGGTCACCGTGAAACTCGATGTCCAGCAGCGCGGCACCCTTTAACTCGTAAGGCACATAATAGTCCACGCGGTCAATGGCCAGCTTCACATTCAGTCGTTGCACCATGTCGTTCCCTCCGTTCAATACGGCAATAGCCGCAATGTCCTCCGACTCCTGCACGGGCAGCAGCACGTACTTTGTATGCTGTGATACTCGCACCATTGCATGCTTGTCGCCCAACACCACCGGCGTCACCTGAGCCTGAGCCATCGCCACCATGATTGTGGCTAAAATAGTTAAAAACACTTTTTTCATTATCTTGCTTTTAGTTACAATAATTTTTGAATCTGCTGCAAAGGTACGTGTTTTTCCCGTTATATACTATAAATTATGTTTCATACAATAAAAAAAAACGTTCATTGCAACAAAAATCTCTGCAAATGAACGTTTTCTCGTATTTTATTGTACTAGGGGACAGAAGATCTCAGGGACGGTGTTTTTTTATGGTCGAAAAATGGTACACAAACCGTCCTTTTTATGTTGCTCTTGGTGGAAAGGTTGTGATTAAGTGAGAGAAGAACCGAGCTTGCTCGAGTTCTTCCGAGCGGGAACGAGCTCGAGCGAAGCTCAAGGTCGTGATAAAATAAAGACC
>CACYKE010000081.1 GCA_902774925.1 uncultured Prevotellaceae bacterium
TCATGGGATTGTCGCGGTCGCCCCAAACCAGTTGCTGCAGCAAAGCGCCAAGGGGCAGCTCAATTTTCGAGTCGCCAATCTTGATGTAAGGATTGACAACAGGTTCGGTAGTCCATTTGCCTGTCATGGGATTCACATACCGACGCACTCCGACGTTGGTTCCGAAAATATTGCTGAAACGAATGTCGGCATAACCGCCAAAAGTGGAGGTGTTAACGTAAGGGCTCATGGCAGGTCCGACCATCATCCTGTTGGCATAGTAGGAAGCGAAGGCGTGTAAAGTAATGTTTTTGCTCAGGTCGAAGCCTACTGTTCCACCAAAGCCATATTGGGTAGAAAGGCTGCGCTGCCAAGGCATCCAATACTTGTCGGCCATGCCGGAAGCCGTAAAGTGCCAGCGTCCGAGGTCTTGATGCAACGTCAGAGCACCCGAAGAGATGTCCATCAGTCCGGGCAGGTGGTACGTCGAACCCGCAACTCCAATCGCAGCATTCTTCCAAAGTTGGAAACCAACTGCACCCATCTTCGACGACTCTATGAAATCGTTGTGTTGTCCGTAGCTGGGTTCTTTCATCTGTAAGGGTGTGGTGAACTGCGGATCAAGATGCAGTTTCAGTGTGTCAGACTGCATAATGTCGTTCGGAGCGTATGAGCTGGTGGCGCTACTGCCCCCCAGCAGAACGCCGTTGTTCCCCTCAGTCTGTGCCAGCATCTTGGCTGGCAACAGCGTCAGGATGATTGCAATTACACCGATTCGCTTCATATTCATCTGCAAAGGTACGAATAAGCGAGCAAAGAACCAAAGAAATAGTCATTTATTATTATAGACCAAGGGATGGCTGGTGGGCCATCCCTTGTTTTGTGAAGAGGGGTTTGTAATTAACGATTCAGAGATTCGTACTCTGACTGACAGTCGAAACACGGACAATCCTTGTGGACGTTGGGGAAGTCGCGGTGGCCGACAATCTTGGCCTTAGGGTACGACCGCTTGAGATCCTCCAGCAGAAACCAGAGGGCTGCCTTCTGTTCGGGAGTACGGGTGTCGTCGTTGCGCCCTTTGTCGTTGATGCCACCGATATAGCAGACGCCAATGGCATGCTCATTGTAGTGGCGCACGTGGGCTCCGGCATACTTCTCGTCACGGCCCTGGTGGATGCTGCCGTCCTGGTAGATGACCCAGTGGTAGCCTATCATGGCCCAGTTCTTGGCTTTGTGACAGCGGTCGATGTCTTCGACGGTCCATCTTTTGCTTACCCTCGTGGCTGAGCAGTGGACGACGATGTACAGGACCTCCTTCATGGGTTTCAGTTCTTTTTTCATAACGAACACTGATTAGTTACTCATACAACATTGAGCTTTGCTCGAAACTGCTTTTGCTCGGCAGAATCTAAGCGAGCTTAGTTCTGCTCTCGCTTACACGCAGCTTTGAGCTATGCTCGAAACTGCTTTCGCTCGGCAGAATCTAAGCGAGCTTAGTTCTGCTCTCGCTTACACGCAGCTTTGAACGGCGAGGGTGCCGAGGACAGAGGTAATGACTGTTGCGACGAGTTTAAGGACTTTAGCAACCTTGGTCCAGTTTACTTTGATCATATCCAAAAGAAATTAGAAAGAATAAGTGAATTTTAATTGTCCCGCAGATATAAAGGAAAGGACGGAATTTTTTCTTTAACCACGGATGACATGGATTGAACGGATGAAAGTCCAAGGCTGACTAGCAGGCTGCGTACAGGAGAGATGTCAGATGGATGATGTAAGAGGGAAGACGTGATTGTTGAACCTCTTCAGGAGTCTCCTCGCAACACCCCGGAGAATCTAAGCAGCTTAGTTCTGCTCTCGCTGCTCCATCAGTTAACATCCCCTGGATCGCCACCTTCGGGGGCTGTGCCCTTGGTGAACTGGCGAGAGGCGACCTGACTAGACTGGCCATCCTTGATGGCGATAGCCTTTACGGTGGTGGTGTCAGTCAGAGAGATGGGCTCGCTATAGAGCGTGCTCTGAGCACTGGGGTCAGAACCATCTACCGTGTAGCGGATCTCAGCACCTGCAGGGCCAGAGATGCTTACCTGGGTGGTTTCCTCAAAGGGTGAGGTACCAAGGATAGAAGGCTTAGCTACTGACGGAGTCACACTGCCATTGCCACCGGTTTCAGAGGTTCCAGAGTTGGAGCCGCCATTGCTGTCGCCTCCGGTTTCAGAAGATCCAGAGGTTCCATTGGTTCCAGAAGACTTCTTGTTGGACTCCACGAGGTCCTTCACGTTCATAAAGGCGGCTTTCTTCTTCAGCATCTTCGATGAGAGGTTGTTCACATCGGTGCGGCTGGGGGCAAAGCAGAGGTACAGGCCCTGGATGTTGGCGCCGAGGTTGAAGTCGGACTCCTTCAGGGTGCCGGTGCTCTTGACAGAGAGGTAGAACGTGCCGAGTTCGCCGAACTGCACCTTCTTACCCTCCAGCAGCTGTTCGAGCATACAGTTCTGCAGCTTGTTGGCAACGCCGAGGCAGACATCTTCACCATACACTGAGTTGTGCTCCGACATGTGCTTACAGAGCTCCTGATAGCTCATGGTCTTCGTACTGACCACACGACCATACCACTTGCCGAAGGCTGCGGTCTTGTCGTTCTTGTTTTGAGAAACTTTTACTAGTACAGGCATAAATGTAAAGTTGAGAGTTTAGAGATTAGAGTTGAGAGTTGGGCTGCGCGCAAGGCCTTCTCCTCACTCAGAAGGGAGTTTCCCTTTCCGAGTACAAAGGTACGACATTCGAAAGGGGCGATTTCCGCCATATGTCCTTTCTTGTCGATTCTTGTTGATTGATGCCGATTACGGGTTGGTATCGATGCAATATTTGTCAACGATCCATTTTACGACGTTGGGAGGAAGCGCCCCTTTGCCTGTTGGCATTCCCATACGCCAAAGAAGGCGCTGATGGGGTTTTATCCAGTTGCGCAGGGTCCTTACGTCAACCCCGGCATAAGCAGCTAACTGCTGTCTTGTCATTGCTTTCATTGTTGTTACTGATTTAGGATGGTTTGCACGCAGAATTGCAGCTGCGCTGCGATCCTGCTTGCGCTCGACAAAGTTCATGCAAGCATGACTTTGTTCTCGCTTGCACGCAGAATTCGACTTGAATTCACGCAGAATTCGGTGCGAATTTACGCTGAATTCTCAAAGAGAAAATCCACGAGGTCGATGTGACGTTGTTTCTGGGCGGGGGTGGCCTGGCCCTCGAGGTATGCCGAACACTCGATGTCGAGGCGGTAGTTGCGGCGGGCAAGGTCACAGATGTCGTTCCAGCAGCAGTAGTTAGCCATGGTCTCGTCGGTACTAGGAAACACCTTGACCTTCCGGCCTTTCAAGGGGATGAGCAGGTCGATGCTGAAACAGCTGTTCGACATAGTGGCCAGCCAGATGTTTTCCGGGAAGATCTCGCTAAGTATCACCGCAGACCGTTGCGACTCAACAATAGCGACCGCCTTTAGGGAAACCCTTTCTGTGCTTTCTGTACTTTTTGCGGGACCTATCAGATGCAGCCCGAACAGACAGTGCTGGACGCGCCAGTATTTGAGGAGCTCTGGTTCGCGGGCTTTGAGCAGAGCGGACACCCAGGCATCGCCGAGAAGTCCGTCACGAACGATGCCACACTCGTCAATCATCCAGAAGATGGTCTTGCCGCTCTTGCTCTTGCCCAGGCGGTATTGCTCTGCGGCATGGTGCATCTGTGCCTCCGTCAGGATGGGCTTTCCGTCCGGCTGATGACTGCCGTCGGTGACCCATAGACAGAAGTCGGAATCGTATTCCACCGTCACCAGCGGCTTGCGGGGCCGTGGGGTAGGGAACGCCGGCGAGAGAATGTCTTTCAGTTTCGTCATCGCGTGAGAGAATTATAAATTAATTAATTTAAAATTTAAATTTAATTTTTGCCCCTGTACAGGGGGGCAAAAATAATTAATTGAATTTAATTGAGATTGATTGAATTCAGAAGGGTAGTCCTTCGGTCTTCAGCTCGACCCATGTGTCGCCCTTTTCGGGGTGCTTGAACTCCACAATGATGCCCGTCCGACAGGCCTCTTTGTAGCGCTCGTAATAGTAGTTTTTGTCCTGAATTTTGCTAAGACGCAGGGCGGCACCCATCACTTGGGCATAGGGTCGTTGGGTATGATTCTCAAAAGCTTCACGGAAGAGTTTGGCAAGGTTCCACTCCCATGGACACTTCCCTGCTTTGCCGTTTTTCTCGTGGAAGATGAGATAGTCGTGGTTAAACGCTTCCCACTTTACCTCCGGAGCGACGGTTACCGTGCCTGTGGCCTTTGGTGTCGCACCCTGTTTGGCTTTACGGGATTGTACGTCGGGCTTGCTGCACTGTTCGGGCAGATTGTCGTCGTTCAGCCGGTAGTAGAGCCTGCGACGAGCACGTTTCTTACGTGACATGGCGTGTCTGATGACAAAGGTTTCCTCGCCGTCTTCGTCATCATCCTTACCGCCCATCACCTCACACTCGAAGGCTTCGAAGGCCTTGTTGGTCAGTTCCGTACCGATGGATCCGCGCATGTTACGGTCGGCCTCGCTCTTGTTCTGGTGGAGCACGTTGACAATGCAGCATTTGTTGAGCTGTGAACACAACATCAGGTCTTCGGTGGTCACCGACGCCTGTGTGGCATCGTTGATGTCGAGCATTAGGTCTTTCATGCCGTCCAAGATTACGAGGTTGGGTTGGTAGCGCTGGATGGCGAATGTCAGTAGCTCTTTGCGCTTCTCCCAGCCGATGCCTCGGACGTTCAGTACATAGAATTTGTCGTCAAACGGAAATTCCTTGCCGTCTTTGTCAATATAAGCGACAGCCTCTTCCGTCAGCCCTCCTGCCTCTTCCTTCTGACATCGGATTGTTATCCCTGCCATCGGCATGATACGGTTGACTAGGATGTCCTGCGTGCTCTGTTCCGATTGTTCCGTGTCGAACCATAATATGGTAAGCGGTTCGGAATCAACGCGTTTCAGCGCGAGCTGTTCGCCGTTCAGAGCACATGCCATAATCATCGACATGAATATCGTCTTGCCGGACTTGGCCTTTCCAGTGCCTGCCACGAGTTCACAGATGGGCATGCATGGCGTGCCGTTGAATGTAAATAAAAATCGCATTGGCGGAAGTTCTTTGGTCGGGGTGATGCGATGGTCGTCACACAGCCTTGTCAGCATTTCCATGTCTTCGGACATTTCGCAGGCTTCTTGCAACTGTTCGTCAGGGAGTATTGTCTCCCCCCTGGGCAATTCCTTTTGAATCATCTTTTTTACATCGTTCAACATAATAAAACTTTGTTTTAAACGTTAATACATATAGTGTCGCCGGTCGACGGTGTAAAGGTACTGAGAAGTGTTGAGGTATTAGAAACACTGTCCGTACGGCGGACACAATATATTTATATTAACATTTAAACACTTAAAATCAATCGAAAAGATGAAAAGCAAGTTTGTTTTAGACACGCTGCCGGCAGCACATGCACTGGCAGTGGACGTGCTGAAGAAGGCCGACCGCGTCTTCTATCGCCAGCGTCGTATCATGGAGGATAGCTACGGCATGACCCATGGTACTTTGTCCGGAGTCTAAGACGGAAAACTTCCCGAAGGATTCGAGTTAAGAACCTCCCAGCTGATAGCCGTCTGTCGTGACACCATCAGCTATTACCAGGACGATCCCGCCCGTCAGGAACAACTGTTCCGCGACCTCATCGCCCTCCTCCGCAAAGCAATCCTCCCCCCACCGTAAGGGTAGGGGGGAATGCGGTTGTTTTGAGGTTAAATTGTGACGAAATCAACTCATCAAACATGCGTAAGACCAAGATGATAGTGGTTATGCGCATGAAATAAATAGTGCTCATAAGTGATAGATATTGGTTACTTTTTCGTCTCTTATCTCATAAAGGGTATGAACATAAGTTGATAAAAAGATGAAAATGCAAAAAGGGACTAAGAAAAGAAATACGCCCATCGCCACGTTGATTAGGAACTATGTCGACAAGAAGAGTGGCAAGGTGTCCGAATCAAGGGAGGAGATCAAGTGGCGTTTCAATGCACTTGACTGGAAAAACCAGAAGAGGATAATAATGGCTTTCCTCGATGCTGGAAAGTCGGATAGAGCGTGGGCTTACAGCAAGATCCTCGACTTCTGGGATGAGAGTTTCTTCCCCAAGGTCAAGGAACTATGGGAGAGCTATCATGAATACAAATGTTCATGGTCAGTCATCCGTTATTTCCCTTTGGACTACATTACGGAACACATGGACGAGTTTACCGATGAGCGCGACTATTACTTCATCTGTTTGCGTCTGGCGAAAGACAAAGAGTTTGTCATTGACCGTACAAAATTGTCCGATACGGACTACTTGGCCTTACTCTATCACACAGACCGTTACATCACTGCAGAAGATGCCCGCGATACGCTTTTTTCCATTGTCCATGACTGCTGCCAAAATGATGCATTCATCATGAAACTGGAACGACTTGACCGGGTCAAACACCGTGACGTGATTACCCCTGGCAACTTCCGTGAAGTCAATCTGGCCTTCTACTACGTTGTAAAACTCCAGCAATATGAGGTGGCGGCAGAGTTCAGAGATTGGAACGAGGCTGTCGAGGAAGCCATATACAATAGCCCTGAGTTTAAGGCTATCGACAAAAATGACTTTTCCTTTGATTTTGAGTACGACCAGCGACGCATAGCGTTGGCCAAGCTCTATGCCTTTCAGGCACTCGATGAAAAATACAAGCAGCCGTCAGATCCTACCATTGAGGAACTGCGCGACGCTTACCAGAAAAATGTTGAATGGCGCAGACAGAATAACAATCTGTCACATGAATTATTTGAATCTTATATTGCCAATTTCTTAGGGCCAGAGGTGGAGGGAGATGATGATTTACCTTTCTAAAAAGACTTTATGAAAATACTATCTATATGAATTTGGGAATATGAAAGAAGATAAGGTAAAAATCGAGCTGGAGGTCTATGACGAACTCATAGAAGTGAATGTCAGCAAAGGTGAAGAAATGATATATTACGATGCAGCGAAGTTTGTCACAGACAGATTTGAAGCCTATACGAGAATGTATCTTGGGACAAAAAGTCAGCATACCATTTCCTTAATGACCATGTTGGATATTGCGGTAAAGCTTATGCCAGACAATGGCGTAGGACAGTAGGATTTTAAATGATATTCCAAAATCAATGATTATGATAACAGCTTTTTATTTTTCAATTGTTTTTGCAGCAATTATGTTTTTTGTTGCAGTCGTAAATTGGGTGAACTCCCGTCGTAAGCTCAGTGAGGTTTTTGAAATGAAAACCATACTGGAACAGGCTGAGAAGGAGAAGAAGCTCCTGAAGGAGGAAATCATTCGCATTACAAGGGTGGGAGGCATCGACGAGTCTTCCGTAATATCCCTTATCGGTGAAATCTCACGAATCGAAAACAACCTCTATCACATGCAGAGATTGATTGATAGCAAACAAATGCAGGAAGTGCCAGGCCGTAAACAAATATCGATGGCCATTGACTATATGAAAGACGCTCTACAGGCAGAGGATTATACTATAGTACCCTTGTTGGGGACTACCTATCGTGAAGGCATGCATGCTCTGGTTGTTTTTGTGGAAGACGAGAATGTTTCACCTGGTAGTTCCATTATTACCTCAGTACAGAAACCGCAAGTGAACCGTGGTGGAAGAATGATTCAGGCTGCAAGCATCACCGTAGGGCAGAACGAAAACCCTTATAGTTGATAAACAACATGATAATACGATTCCAATGAAATATGCTTTGATGAGATCTGCGAGGGTGAAATATTCTTCTGATGAACTTAATTTTAGTTATAAAACGATAGAAAATACTGATTTATTGACTATTTCTTTGTAAATTTGCACGATAATGAGTAAAATTAGATATGCAAGCTTTTCAGAGACTGGTGTGAGGACAAATAATGAGGACTTCATCCAGATTTCATGCGACCCCGACGATGGCCGTTATCTCTTTGTATGTTGTGATGGTATGGGAGGCCACGCAATGGGCGAGATAGCTAGTCAAGTGGTTGGTTCTACCATCTGCGAGTATTGGGAACAAGCATCTTTCGATGATGGGGTAGAGCCGGTATTACAGACGGCTTTCCGTTTGGCATCAGAAGCGTTGGATGCAAAAGCCGATGTCCTCCACAAAGTAGAGATGGGTACCACAATGGTGCTTGCTGCTATATACAATGACAAGATAACCATAGCTCATTGTGGCGATAGCCGTTGTTACCTCCTTCGACCCGATATAGGTATAGTCTATCGTACAGAAGACCATATCGAACAAAGTGTATGGGGAGACTACATTAACCGTAGTTTTTTCTCTTATCACCGCCAGAATGCCGATGTAGAGATAAGGCAGTTCGACTTACAGCCTGGTGACAGGGTGTTCCTCTGTACGGATGGTGTCAGTTCCTATGTCAATCCAGACATACTCAGAGACAGATTGATGGATGATAAGTCACCCGAAGAGGTGGCTGATATTGTGAAATACCTGTGTGAAAAATCAAATACGCCAGATAATTACAGCGGGATACTTGTGTTTATTGAGTAAGTACATAGTTTTTGCGTTTGTTAGCCAAATTGTAGCTGCATTTTTCGCTTAGTTTAGGCATGGAATTTGTATATTTGTGCCATACGCACCTAGTGTAGTGATGATGGCATTTGTTACCGCTAAAATGGCTTTTTAGTGTCATTTTGGCTATTGGATTAGTTTTTTTATGTCAAAATGTAAATTTTTGTAAAAAAATTTGGTCTTATTTAAAAAAATGCGTAACTTTACACGCGATTTCTCGTAAGAGTTGTCAATTCATATTTGCTCAAGTTCTCCTATCGAATCAGCACCTCGTCAGAGAAGTTAAAGGGCAAGACCATGTTACAATTGGAACTGTGCGATAAGCTTATGTTCAACTATAGGTAACATGGGGTTGTGCTGAACCTGATAGGAGATATGACAGTTGTCTGCGCTTTTTCTATGCAGGTAGGTTGGTGCAGTGATTGTTGAAGAACGAAAGTACTAACCGCTAAAGCAAAGAGAAGATATGGCGGCATTGCGAATTTACAAGGAGGATCTCCAAATTGCCAAATCTCTCATCGACCGTGATGAGAGGGCAACGCGCCGTTACTTCTATCAACAATACTATCCTCTCTTCAAATCAATATACGATAACTTCTACACTGACTGTAAGTGCTGCAAGGAGTTTATGGATGAGATTTACATCGTCGTCCTTGCACCAAGCAAGATTACAGGCAAGTGTCAGATGGAAAACTTCAGAGGAGAGAGTACTTTGGCTAGTTGGCTGAAAACGGCATGCTTATACTATTGTTATAATAAGTATGACCTGAAAAAACGTATGCCCATTTATGAGCCATTGAAACATGATCCGGAGAAAAAAGATGAGGATGACGATTTGTTTGGTGATAGAAGTAAGCAAGAAGAACTCTCTAATCCAATAGACTTCAGTGGCATGAACCGTGCAGATGTGGAAGCCTTACTGAGCATGATGCCTAATACAAGATACCGCAACATCATCCGTTTGCTGTATCTTGAACAGAAGACGCACAAGGAGGTCGCTGAAACTCTCGGTATGAGTATGGACAATTATTATAATAAACGTATTTTGGCAGAGAAGCAATACAAGCAAGTCTGCAGAAAGGAGGAGGCAAATGTTTAATCATTCGTTACCAAGTATCGAAAAGTTCGCCGCCTTCCTTGACGGCAACCTTTCTCAAAGTGAGATGAAGCAATTCTCACAATTAGCAGAGCAAGACGAGGTGCTGCACCAATTGCTTAATGCCAGCACTGAGATAGAGGACTCAATAGCAGGCTTTACGGATTCTGATTTGCAATTGCCGCCGGAGATTGCTAACCCAGATTTTGAATTGCCCGATATTGATAATGCCAATCTTGGAGGACTTGTTGATGATATTTTTGGAGATAATACCCATACAAACCAACAGGAGGGCTTTGATGCCGGAGTGGAATGTCAACAAGAGCCTGAAATTTTTGACGAGAGAGAAACTTTGGCTACAAGTTATCGCGCCTATGGTGAGTCTGGTGAGAATATGTACGATCCTGTTTATATCAAGCAACCTGATGACCATTCTTGCGGTTTGAGAAGCCAGCAGATTGTATTACGCGATTTTGGCATAGACATACCCTTTGCAGACCTTGAAAGATATGCTTTAGATGCGGGGGGGTATACAGAAAAAGGCACCTATACTTATGACATTGGCAAAGTATTAGAGATGGCTGGCGTTGGTATGCATCAAGTTGAAGGAAGCACAATTTATGATTTGACAAACGAGTTGGCTCAAGGACATCGTGTAATTGTAAGTGTAGATGCTGATGAACTTTGGTACAACAATAGTCTACAAGGAAAATTGGCAAACTGGTTTAACGATGTCTTTGGTAATCAGGGGGGCAACCATGCTCTAATTGTTGCTGGTGTTGAAGTCAATCCTCTTGATACTAGTGATGTGAAAGTTGTGCTTACAGACCCAGGGACTGGACATCTTAGAATTGAATATCCACTCCAACAATTTATTGAGGCATGGAAAGACTCAAACTGTTTTATGGTCGCCACAAACGAAGCTGCCCCGTATCAATACGATGCGAACACGCACATGGAAGTTCCTTCTAATTTTGTAACAGGAAATCAGTATAACAAATTTGTCTTAGAACACAGTTATCAACTGGCCCCGGATTTAATAAAAGTGCCGATAGGCTATCAGCCTGCATTCACAGGACATATAAATGTGTTCATGGACAATTCTGAGATTGATGATAAGAGCAAATTGAATAGCAATGAGAGTGAGGAAATAGGAACAATAGAAGGATTAACGATTTCTGACCCATTATGTGAAAGATCAAGAATAGGCGGTACAGATTTACAGGATTTGTTAGATGCTCCTTCTGGAGTTAATGATTTAAAGAAACCCTTAACAGAACATGATATACAAAACTTATTTACTAACGATTATAGTGAACAAGGAAATAACACTTTTGCTACTGAAGAAGACATTGATTTTGACAATTAATAAACAAGAATAATATGAAATGTCCATTTTGCAATCAGGAACATCCAGACAATACCAAGTTCTGCCCAGAAACGGGAAATAAGATAGAAATGACCTCATTGACATGCCCCTCATGTGAATTCCGAGATATTCCTATTGACTCTAAATTTTGTCCACAATGTGGACATCCACTTCAAGGTGATCCATCAATCTCTCCCAGTAACCACAGCGGTGATATAAAAACATTCAATGTCAAGGGAGTGTTTTTTGACATGATAAGAGTAAAAGCAGGATCATTTACAATGGGAGACTCTACAGAAAGTGACAATCCCGAACATGAAGTAACAATAACCCATGATTATTACATTGGAAAATATCCAGTAACAAATGAACTATTGCTAGTCATATCAAAAGAGGTTGTAGAATCGGAAGGGGAAGATTGGGATGAGAATGATATTCCCTCAGAAGTCCTTGACAATCCAGAATTCCCCGCTACAGAACTTAGTTTTGATGATGTTAGGGTGTTTATTCGTGCACTACGAAAGCTTACTAATCTAAAATTTGACCTTCCTACTGAAGCCGAATGGGAATATGCTGCTCGCGGAGGTGAAAAGAGTGAAAATTTCAGATATAGTGGGAGTGATGACCTGGAAGATGTGGCTTGGTATGAAGGTAATTCTGATGGCGGGTTACACGACGTTGGTGAATTGGAACCAAACGAGTTGGATATATACGACATGAGTGGTCTTGTCCGTGAATGGTGTCATGACTGGTTTGATTCAGATTATTACGACAACTCACCCAGTAACAATCCTAGAGGGCCAAGACAAGGAGATTGTAAAGTAATCAGAGGTGGATCTTTCAATACAGATGAGGAAGAGTGTGATATATGCTATAGATATTACGAAAGTCCAGATTCTCGTCTTGAAGATGTTGGTTTTAGGCTGGTGTTAAGAATAAAGTAGCTGCTAGATAATAATTATATGAAATGTCCATTTTGTAATCAGGAACATCCTAGCAATACTAAGTTCTGTCCAGAGACAGGAAATAAAATAGAACAGTCTTCATTGACATGTTC
>CACYKE010000082.1 GCA_902774925.1 uncultured Prevotellaceae bacterium
TGTGCAGCGGCAAGCTCGCGGTAGCGGGCTATGAAGTAAGCGACACGAAGGTCGTGGATGTATTCATAGTAGCTGGTGCCCTGACTGGTGAAATACTGGCTGAGATAGTAGCGGTTCACACCCACGGCTACCGAGAGTTGCGACAAGGTCAGTTCAGTCTGCAGGTAGAGCTGTGTTTCCTCGCAGTGCTTCGCCAGCAGTTGTCCGATATTGGAAGCCATGCCCTTGGTGGAGGGGTTCTTTGCTTCACAAGGCGCCATAGCCGGGTGCTCGCTTGGGCAAGCTTCGCTGGGGAGCTCGCTGGCAGGGGCATGGCTGTCGATGCTCAGGTCTTTCAATGTCTCCACGCGCCACAGCAGGAGACCCGCCAGCGGGAATCCGGCAAGGTGGGCGATGGTGGACATCACGTAGTTGTCGGTATATTCATAGCTCATGAGCAGTAGTACAAGGCCGATAAGCATCGTCAGGCTGAACCACACCTCCTTGTGCTCCAGGTCTGCGTAGTTGTCACGAAGCCACCGCCCATATTGTCTCACAGCCACCACCATATATATAATAAAAGCTATGGCGAGCCCCAGCCCATAGACCTTGTTCGGGGTTGTGAGGTCGATGGATGGCAGGGCTATCTGCAGCACTGCAATCACCGCACAGGGAGTCATGACAACAAAAATGGGCCACAGCGGTCGGCGGCGGTCCTGCAGCATGGTCAGCAGTGTGCCGACGAAGACGAAGGGCAGTGCCATGCAGTCCATGGCGACGAGCAGCCCGTAAATCACCGAGCTGGTGTCGTCCGAGTACGTGTAGAACAGTATCCACCAGACGTGAACCAGGGCCATAATGCCGAATAAGGCCGCAGCCCAGCGACGCAGCCGTGCGGGCGGCGTGATGTCGGGTGCGATAGCCTTGCCCCGACACAACAGCAGGTAGAGGAACAGTACGGCGGCCACGGCAGTTCCTGCGCCGTGGAGCAGGAGATACAGTATCGACAATGGAGTTATCTGTTCAGGCATATCTTTCTTTTTACGTACGCTTCTTGCGTGCAAAATTACTACTTTTCCAGTGAAATCGGGCGAATTTTCTCCAAAAAAGTTTAATTTTTCCCCATTTCATCGGCATTTTCCGATATAAAATACGCAAAAATAGAGATTAAAATGCGTTCATGCGTAAGTCTGCGGGAGGGTAGGGCGACTTTCAGTTAATGCAAAAAAGTCTCAGCTAATGCAAAATCTTCGCTCGCAGCGGTTTTTATCTTGCACGCTTGGGCTTATTTGAGTACCTTTGCGGCAAAAAGACGACCGGTTATCGACCGGACAGAACTTTCATGACATCAAGAGCAAATAATTTAGAAAGTGCGGAAATTAAAAAATAATGTGTATCTTTGCAACGTGTAACTGATAATTATAAATATTAGACTATGGATAAGAACATTTTTCGCTTCACAGCAGGAAAGGCAATAGCTACCATGCTGTTGGCCGCAACCATGATGGCAGGCTTCAGCGCTTGCTCGGACAACAACGACAATTCTGACTCTCCCACTCCGTCGGGTGAAGCGTCAGAACCCTACGAAGAGCCTACCACCGACCAGCTGGAGGTGAAGGTAACCTACGACATGCCTACCGCCGTATTGAGTAGTTTCAACGACAATTCGGTGGGCGCAGCCCTGATCAAACGCCTCTCGAAGACCACTTCTACCATCGACGACAACACGAAGCTCGTGTTGTTGGACGGCAGTTTGGTAAAGTCGTTAACGGAAGCCGATTACTACCTGATGGCCCGTGTCATTATGAATGGAGGATACGTCGCCCTTCATCGCCCCACGTTCCCAGCAGCGTTTACCCTTGCCATGTCCGTGGATGACCAGTTCGAGGCGATTCAGAATGACATTCTGAAAGAGAATGGTGTGGAGATGTCTGAAGCCGTAGCCAATGCGCGCAGCTTTGGAGACGGCAAAATGGTGCGCAAGGTCAACAATGCCTTTGCCATGACCAACAGAGCCGCAGAGGTTGACGAAAACACCGTGATTGAAGAACTCGTTGTTTTCTCCATCAATGCCGACTATGTTATTCCCCCTTACAACGAGGAGGAGACCATCTCCAGCCAAGCCGACTACGAGAGCGGTCAGGGGACTACCGTCGAACAGAAGGTGAAGAACATACTGAATCCTTATCACTATGGCAAGCTGGCCGACGAAGCTGCTTCGTGGCTGAACGCCAAGGAGAAGCAGAAGGCAGAGGCCCAGCAGGATGAAGAAGAACCTGCAGAAGCAAGTGCTTTCACCAGAGCCGGTGGTGATCAGGTGATTAACTCTATCATGTCAGCCACTGACGAGTTTACTGTTTCCGGTGGTCTTTGGGCTCGTAATTTTGAAGGCAAGAAATATTATCGTGAGAACGTGTCCAACACCACCATCCGTGCGTGGAGTGTCTATGACTTTGCCAGCAACCGCGATTTCTACTATGTAGAGGAAGACCACCAAATCCGTATGGGCGGCCAGAACTCGGATTTTGACAAAACACTCTATTGGGGACCTTATCGTAAGGACGGTTGGCTATACACCACATATAGATTGGCTGGTGGTAATGTTGTACAATATTACGTTGAAGGAAATGAAGAAGATGGCGCATATGCCTACTATTATGGTAGTTGGCTCAGTGCGTCTATTCATCGTATGGACCTGAAAGGCACTGGCAAAATTAAGGTGGAAGAGAGCTCGCCTGACACCGACAACAATAGTTCCAATGAAACCGTCACCATCGGTAGGAGTGACGGCTACAGTCATTCAACGGGCTGGAGTTTTGGTGGTAGTATTGATAAAAATGGTCCCAGCTTTAATTTCGGCTATTCGGATACCAATACCGAATCCCACGAAACGTCTTTCTCCCTGAGCACATCTATGACCAGCAATGACTTGGCTGTCAAGAAGAATACCCATGGCACTGAAGTGGAATGGAGTTACGTAGAAGGCCATACACCTACACTTCTTTTTGAGATAAAAGGGCATGAGATGGCTGCCGATATCCTGACCAACGACTGCGACCTTTCTAACAAGGTTTGTTGGTCGGTAGAGAATCCTTCGGGATCATATACATTGTCTTGGTTCAGAGATAACTATACAAAGGCACAATTCTTAAACATCTGGCAAAATTCTGGCAAACGTTATTCAATAGGCTGTTCTTTTACAAAAGATTTCATTTTGTCAGAGCCTCGCCGCTTCAAGAAGGAATGGGGCTGCGATATCATCGTTAATGGTGAAAAGGTGCAGCCTGGTGCGGTTGATCTATTACAGAAAAAACTGCAGGAGACCATCGATGCAACCATGTTCTCAGATAAATTCTATGTAGCAGAATCAGAGGATGACGCTGTCGAGGTCATCAAGCATAATGTAGGTGTAGCTTCAAAAATGCTGAAGCCAGGCAACCGCTGGCGCAGAAAGATAGAAAACTATGCGGCATCGCTGGGCATAGAGAAATTCATTATCGAGTGGTTCACTGAAGATCCGGCCTTAGAGGGTAAGGATAAGCCATTCAAAATTACCGTCAAGATAGCTAATTAAATAATACGAGAAGACAGTGAAAAAGGAATATATAAAACCCAGCATGAAGGTGGTGGAATTAAAGCGGCGGGCGAAACTGCTGGCAGGTAGTGCCAAGGCGGACGTGAATGTTGTGTATAACGGAGAGGAGGATATATAATGAATAAGATGACATTACATATCGGAGTGCTGACGATAGCAACGGCTCTGACCTTCGTCTTCATATCATGCTCCAGCAATGGTGACGACCTGATGCAGCCCTCCGTAGAAGAGCCGACAGCCGCAGCCCAGACAATTCAAATCACCGTTGGCGCAGGCATCGACAATGGCGCATCGACCCGCAGCGAAGTTACGACAACGGGTTCGGGTAAAGATACAAACCGCACGCTGAAGTTCACCAGTGGCGATAAACTCTATGTGACGGGAACAGTTGCAGAGGGTAAGATTCTTGCCGGTATCCTTGATATTGACGCCACGTCAATTAGCGGTGGCACGTCTGCCACGTTTACAGGAACATATACCTCTACGAACGGTTATGAATTTAGTAAAGCTAAAGGTCTTCATGTGTATCAATACGATAAAACTAGTAAGAAATATCTTACGGTTTCACATACCTTCAACACCACAGACCCGTTAAGTGAATGTACATTAGTATCGGCCCTGCTGGTGCACAATGGCACGATAAACAATTTGGAGGTTTACCCCGAATTAAGCTATGCCCAGCTGATGCCTATATATAACCATTTCCTGGCTTCTACTATTGATGAACTGATGACCCATTGCCTCTATGTCAGTGGTTCATATTCAGCAAGTAAGTTCTCCCTTGCGGTAGCGGAATCAGGCTATTGTTCCCCTATTTTCAACTGCAACATCAGCGGTCTCGCTGGAAGTACCACCTATCAGGTGGAGCACATCTTCGGCACGGAAAATTGGACTACCAGTGTGGGCGAAGTGAAAACCAACGCCAGTGGTAATGCCACCTTTGCCTACTATATCTCGAACATGAAAGATGCTACCAGCTATCCTCATGCCATCCGCTTCAAACCAAGCACTGGTGATTGGTATAAAATAGATCTGGGGACTAAGACCCTTACCAATAAGGTATATAATGTAACGAGAGCCACTGTTCCTACGGACCCAGGCACTCCAGGACGCCCGACCTTCTCAATCTCCGCTCCAGAGCCTAATGCAAACGGCGGATATATTTTCAATGATGCTGCTACGTTTACTCTCAGCGGCACCAGCATCGGCTACTATTTCCGGTTTAAGAAAGCCGCTACAATCACTTTAGATAATTTTACTGCCACATACAATGCCTTTAACAGCGGTTTGTGGGGATTCTTCGACTGCGATGATAATCTCACGCTCGCCCTCGAAGGTAACAACGCTATCACCTGCAAGAACAAGGACCAGTGCATCTATGTGTTTGGTCAGATGTACCTCACAGGTTCAATCGGAGCCCAATTGACCGTAACTTGCAAGAGTTCTACGTCAGGAGGCATCCAGGCTGAAGGCGGGCTATTTAAACAAGGAGTAACTGTTACAGGGCCGACCGATAACGGGGATGGTACCTATTCCTGGATTTACACAATAGAACACAATTAATAATTAAATTACAATAGAAATGAAAAAGAACCTGATTATTTTTGCCTTGGGACTGGCCGCAGTGATGCCAGCGAAGGCACAGTGGAGCAGTTGGAACACTTCTTCAACCATTAGTGGCGTGTTTGGCGCTATCAACCATGGTATCGAATCTGCCGAGCGCAAGAAGGCGATGGAAATCCACGCCAAGGAGAAGGTGGAGTATGAACAGAGCTTCAAGGACGCTATGGAGAGTGCCAAGGACTACGAAGGAGGTGAATACTGGGGGGATGCCCTTTCCAAGTATGAGGAGGCCGCCAAGCTGAACTGCAACTACGGTTATACCGACCAGCAGCAGATTACCCGTAAAATCAACGAACTTTACGTGAAGGCCGGCCGCACGGAAGACGGCCCCAGCATCCTGAATAATGCCAAGGTGACGCTGGCCGACTATTCCAAATACAGATATGTGCGCGAGAATCCCGTGTATGTCAACAAGAAAGTCACCAACACGAAGATTTTGCGCGTGGCCTGCTCTGATACGGAGACACGACTGGAGATGGAGGTTGAGGCCAGTGGCGTGAATGAGGGCTGGTATGTCAAGGGAAAGGCTTATATCAAGGGAGATAAAGGTGGCAAACAGGAGTTGTCAGGTGTAGAGAATATCACTGTGGCCCCGGCAACCACCAAGATTCCCTGGCCCTTCCAGAAACTGCGCTTCGCCCTGATTTTCCCAGCCCTGCCCGACAATGCTACGGAGTTCGACTTCATCGTGCCTTCCAGCACCTGGCAGTTCAAGGACATCAAGTGTAAGTAAACTGATCCAAGCGCCCGGGGCACTTAAACGCTATCCCCTTTACAATAGGCTCCGTCCTTATGCCAAAGCCAACGGCATAGGGGCGGAGTTCCTTATTTATATATAGGGGATTTTTGCTCGAAAATGTTGGAAATTTCAATATAGTCACTATTTTCTTTTTTTTTTTCATATTCCTCCGCCAGGTGGGTTAAGTCGTTGATTTACAGAAAGATAATGGCGGAGGATTTTTGGGCTACGGAGGCTTTTTCGTGAGGAAGGGGCACAACGGTGATGAGGCCGGAGCTAAGCTGTGATGAGGCCGGACTTAATGAATCTGCCACTTAAGTGGTAGGATGCTAGGACTTAAGTGGCAAGATGCTGCTACTATTGTGGCAGCATCTTAGGTCTTAAGTGACAGATTAAACAGAACGGACTTAATTGGTGCTTACGTCCGGACTAAAAGGCGATGAGCCGGGAGTAAAAAACAGCAATTTTTGGGTAGTGGATTTCAGGTAAATCTCTTGCAGGGAGGGAGTTTTTGTATTAATTTTGCAGTACAAAAATGATAAAAGCTATGAGGATATTTGATTTCTTTACCAAACGAAAGCAGAAGCACTCGGTGAGTGTGGATGCTGTGAAAGAGCAGAACAACGTGCTCTTGGAACGACTTGAAAAAGTCGAGAGTGAGTTACTTGAAATGAAGGTGGATTACAAGTCCGCTGTTTCGCAGGTTGCGGAAGGCAAATCCGCAACAACGAAGGCGAAGGACCGCTACGAGGAGCGACAGCAGCAGATGCTGAGGCCTATTCACGACATGGCGGCATTTGTGATAGAGAACTTCGAGTTCCGTCACAACATCGTGCGTGATCTCTATGAGTATCGGCGAAAGGGTTCTGATAATCCTTGGAAACTGATTGACAAGCGCCAGCTGAACTCCATCAACTGCCGGATTCAGGACGAGGGCGAGATTTTCGTGCTCTCCAGCTATGTGAAGCAGCGTATCGAGAGTGAGCTGGCGGTGGAGGTGTTGCACGAGATTGAAGACGAAAAGCTGCCTCACTGGTTTTCGAAGGATGATGAGGCTGAGATGGAGAAGCACAACAAGGACTACTATGTGCTGACGGATGTGGAGCGGTTGTTCCTTCGCTATTTCAGCATTCCTGAAAGGGAGGGCGAGGGTGCGTTTATGAGCGGGCCTGAGATTATGCAGGAGTTGGAAAAGCACTCGCAGAAGACGATGGCCGGGGTGACAGCCAATGCCTTCGGCCGTTCCATGACGCGACTGGGCCTGAGGCGTGTGGGTCATCATGATACTGACGGCTACTGGGTCCTTGCGGCATAGAATCCTCCGCCATCATTCCGCTGTCTGTCAGGCAGTTAGGACGGGTGGCGGAGGATTTTTTTTATTGTTACCTTTTTACTTTTTTACCTTTTATTACTCCCAGCCGTAACGATAATAGACGTAGGTCGTTCCCTGCTTCTTGCAGTAGTATTTTGAGAATTCCTCCGCCGTCAGTTCGTCGAGCCATTTCTGGGCACGGTATTCCGTAATGTTCAGCGCATACTGCATCTGTTTGCGGGTGATGGAATGATGCTCCCTCAAGTGATTATCAAGGAATTCGACAATCTGTTCGCGGGTGTATGGCTTGTTCCTGCCAGCCGCCCCGCGACCGTATTTGTTTTGGGTGGAAATCTTGGACTTCAGCGCTTTCACGAAATTTGGGTCTGGCGTAAAGCTGACACCTTGTACCTCCACATCGTTGGCCGTTATCTTATTGGGATCGGTGAAGTGCGGCTTGATGGGGTTGCCCTCCTCATCGTGTTTCGTTATCAAGCCCACCTTCATCTGGAATGTGCCAATACCGTCAATGCGGAACCGCCTGTTCTCGCGCAACTGCTCGATAATCTCATCCCTCAACACGCAGAGCGACGACATCATCGTGGTGGTGTTGTAGGTGTTGTGATACTTCAAATGAGCCAGAAAACCTTTCTCGCTCATCGTGCCATTAGGAATGTGACGCACCTGGTAGGTGGTCTTCCCTTCTGCATCGGGCAGAGGGTTCGGGTATACGCCGTAGTTTATTTTGTCTGCCATAATCGTCGTTGCATGTCTATTTTGCAGTAAATATACGAATTATGTATTTTCTATTTGTTGTTTCCGATGATTTTCGAGATGTCCATCATCATGCCGCCGTTGCCAGCCATGATCTGAGGCATCTTGCCGTCCCATTTCTCAATCATATCCTCCTGGACAATCATCGGCGACAGCGATGCGGCGATGGTGCGGTTGTAGTAGGCTTCGGCATCGGCCTTGATCTTCATGGCCTTGGCGTTACCTTCGGCTTTGGCGACGGCAATCTTGGCGTTGGCCTCGGCCTCCTTCACCTCGTTCTCGGCCTTCAAGGCACTTTGAATGGCGGTGTTCTTGGCGTCAATCATTGACAAGAGTGAGGAGGGAGGGGTAATCTTCGAGGTAAACTCCTCGACGAGGAAACCTTCAGCCATCAGCGACTTCTCCAGACGACTGCGCACGTCGCGCTCGAAGTTGGCACGGTTTGACATCAGCGAGTCGGAGGTGTATTGGTTGGCGCAGGTGCGGTAAGCCTCGTAGATACAGGTGCGGATGTAGCCTTCCTCCAAGTCCTTCACGCCCACGCGATATTTCGTAAAGATGTCGCAGGCCTTGTCGGGGTTGATGCGATAGGCAATGGTGGGGTCCATCTCGAAGAGCGAGGCATCCTTCGCATTCACCGAGAATGTCTCATACTGCTTGCGCTGGGTGAACGTGGGATAGGTGAACACGTTGGTGGTGATGGGGTTATAAAAGACCCAACCCTTGCACGTTCCCTCTACGCCACCGTAGTCCTGCTCGTTGAGCGACCACTTGTGGAAACGGATGCCCACTTCGCCCGAGTCAACTACCGTGCAACACATGGCGAAGAATATCAACACTGCTAAAATGCCGCCTCCAATGTAAATGAGCGGACGATACTTCTCTTTCAACATACTATTCATGATTTCTATCCATTATGGTTCCTAATTCCGTGCAAAGATACGAATAAGTGAGCGAAAAACCAAATTTATTTGTTGTTTTCAAAAAAACTTTGTACCTTTGTGGCTCGTAATCGACGTTTCACCTTATTAATATATATAGATATGAACGAAAATGGAAATAAGCAGGGACAACTGCAGATAGAGTTGCCACAGGACGTGGCTCAGGGCGAATATGCTAACTTCGCCATCATCACTCACTCGAGTAGTGACTTCATCGTAGACTTCGCACGTGTATTGCCTGGAGTGCCTAAGGCACAGGTGAAGAGCCGCGTGATTCTGGCTCCTGAACACGCCAAGCGTTTGCTGGGTGCACTGCAGGAAAACATCATGCGCTACGAGCACGAATTCGGGCAGATTAAGATACCCAACAAGGAGTCGCGCACCATTGCTCCGTTCGGTGTCGGACAGGGCGAAGCATGACGCTGTTAGGCGATAAAAGCTGGAAGTTGAGAAATTGAGAGAGTTAATAATTCTTAAAACGCTTATTTAATGTTAAAAATCATTAGATGAGCGTTTTTTCTTTTATATATATTAGGTGGAACGGAAAAAAAGTTGTACCTTTGCAGCCCGAAACGCCTTTTTGTGAGGGTGCAATAGGTGTAACTGATTGAAATTGAACAAAATAATATATATACAAATTTAAAAATTAAAAGTAATTATGCCTACAATTTCACAATTGGTAAGAAAAGGCAGAAAGGTGCTCGTTGACAAGAGCAAGTCGCCCGCGCTGGACTCATGTCCTCAGCGTCGTGGTGTCTGTGTTCGCGTGTACACAACGACCCCCAAGAAGCCTAATTCGGCTATGCGTAAGGTAGCCCGTGTTCGTTTGACCAACCAGAAGGAGGTCAACAGTTACATCCCCGGAGAGGGTCACAACCTGCAGGAGCACTCAATCGTGCTGGTGCGTGGTGGTCGTGTGAAGGACCTCCCCGGTGTACGTTATCACATCGTCCGCGGTACGCTGGATACTGCCGGTGTTTCAAGCCGCACACAGCGTCGCTCGAAGTACGGAGCAAAGCGTCCCAAGGCTAAGAAGTAAACAAAAGAAATTGGGTTTTTGAGTTTTTAGTTCCCTGAGTGCTCGGAGATGAGCAGACTCGGACAGGTTGAGTAAATGCTCATGAGTGAGCGTTGAAGACGTTAAAAAAACAGCCCCAAGCAAAAATTTTAAATTCAAAACAACAAAATGAGAAAAGCAAAACCAAAGAAGCGTGTGATCCTTCCCGATCCAGTCTTCAACGACAAGAAAGTGTCGAAGTTTGTGAACCACCTGATGTACGATACGAGGAGAAGTCTGCTCTGGAGATATGGAAGCAGGCCCTCGACAACATTACTCCTCAGGTAGAGGTGAAGAGCCGCCGTATCGGTGGTGCTACGTTCCAGGTTCCTACCGAGATCCGTCCCGACCGTAAGGAGAGCATCTCGATGAAGAACATGATTGCGTTTGCCCGCAAGCGTAGTGGTAAGTCAATGGCCGACAAGCTGGCTGCTGAGATTATGGATGCATTTAACAATCAGGGTGGTGCCTTCAAGCGTAAGGAGGATATGCACCGCATGGCTGAGGCTAACCGTGCATTTGCTCATTTCCGTTTCTAATTGGTATTAATAGGTAAAAGATTAAAGGATAATAAGAAATGGCAAATCGCGATTTACATTTGACCCGCAATATTGGTATCATGGCCCACATCGATGCCGGTAAGACCACCACTTCTGAGCGTATCCTGTTCTATACAGGTAAGACGCACAAGATTGGTGAGGTGCACGATGGTGCTGCTACCATGGACTGGATGGCTCAGGAGCAGGAGCGTGGTATTACTATCACCTCTGCTGCTACCACCTGTAACTGGAAGTGGAACGGTAAGGAGTTTAAGATCAACCTGATTGACACTCCGGGACACGTTGACTTCACCGCTGAGGTGGAGCGTTCACTGCGTGTGCTCGACGGAGCCGTTGCTACATACTCTGCTGCCGACGGTGTTCAGCCTCAGTCTGAGACTGTATGGCGCCAGGCCGACAAGTACAACGTTCCACGTATCGGTTACGTGAACAAGATGGACCGTTCAGGTGCTGACTTCTTCGAGACTGTTCAGCAGATGAAGGACATCCTCGGTGCCAACCCCGTTGTTATCCAGGTGCCCATCGGTGCTGAGGAGAACTTCAAGGGTCTGGTGGACCTCATCAAGATGAAGGCTATCCTGTGGCACGACGAGACCATGGGTGCAGAATATGATATCGAAGATATTCCCTCTGACCTGCAGGCAGAGTGTGACGAGTGGCGTAACAAGCTGCTCGAGGCTGCTGCTGAGTACGATGAGGCTCTGATGGAGAAATACTTCGACGATCCCGACTCAATCACTGAGGAAGAGATTATCGCTGCTATCCGTAAGGGTTGTATCTCAATGGCTTGCACACCTATGCTGCTCGGCTCTTCATATAAGAACAAGGGTGTTCAGCCCCTGCTCGATTATGTTTGTGCCTTCCTGCCCGCTCCCGTTGACGTGGAGATGGTAATGGGTACCAACCCCAATACCGACGAGGAAGAGGGTCGCAAGCCCAGCGAGGACGAGCCTACATCGGCTCTCGCATTCAAGATTGCTACCGATCCTTACATGGGTCGTCTGGTGTTCTTCCGCGTTTACTCTGGTAGCGTGAAGGCCGGTTCTTACGTCTTCAATCCCCGTTCGGGCAAGAAGGAGCGTATCAGCCGTCTGTTCCAGATGAACTCTAACAAGGAAATTCCTATGGAGTCTATCGACGCTGGTGATATCGGCGCA
>CACYKE010000083.1 GCA_902774925.1 uncultured Prevotellaceae bacterium
TCTGGAGGAACTGACGGGCATCGACTTTTTCTGTAATTTACCCGATGATATCGAGACAGAAGTTGAAAGTAACCTGACACTTAGCTACTGGTTTAAATAGAAACTAAAACAGAAGCAGAACTATGAAAAGAATTATTTTATCTATTTTATTGGCGTTGTCGGTAGTAATATCATATGGTATTGAATACCGTAGTGTTGGAAGCAATGCGAATTTCTGTGTTTATACTTTTGACGGAAATTATTTTTTAATCCTCTCATTTAAAGATGATGATGAGAATAGATTATCTGATCTAACCATTATCAAATTTATGCTAAAAGACGGAACAATTATGAGGCTAGAAGGCTTTGATGGAAGTAGAAAGACATCTGCTTCGTCTTATTATTGGGGATTTGGCTATGCATCCAGCAGTTCCAATGATAGGCATTTTGCAATAGTTACCATAACTCCTGAACAGATAGAACAATTAAAAGTAGGAGTAGATAAAGTTGCAATTAACACAATACCAGAAGCCTATAAACGCAGCAAATGGGCAGGAAAAGAGAAGTTTGGCCCTACTTTATATGAGGATTTCAAGAATTTGAAGAATGAATTTGACGAATAACACATAGGGGGGCCCTATGTGATAATCGCTGCTATCATGAACTGAATGATTATCACAATGCCATAGGGACTGGTAGCACGTTATTTGTGCTTGTGAATCCAGTTTCTTAGCAGTACAGCTATGATTAATACTGCTGCTATGATAAATAGTGGTATATAACTTTCCAGGTCGTTGCAGTGTAACTTTTTCGGATTTTGCATACTTTATTGATAGAAAAGTAGTAACCTTGAGCTGCGCTCGAAGGTACTACGCTCGAAAAAGCTCAAATTTATTTGGCTTTTTGCTCGCTTAATCGTACCTTTGCAAACGAAGTATGGCTGAAAGATGTCGGATGTATGAGGTCTGATGGCTGATGTGAAATATAATTTGAAATATGAATATGGCAGAAGAAAAGAATATAAAACACGATAATCTCGTACCTATACAAGACGAGATAGTGCTTTACCAGTCGGAAGATGGTAATATAAAAGTAGACGTGTTGTTTCAAGACGAAACGGTTTGGTTGACTATTGACCAGATGTGTCTGCTCTTTGGAAAATCGCGTTCTACAATTAATGAACACATACTTAATATATACCAAGAAGGAGAGCTGACCGAAGAGAAGAGCATAAGAAAAATCGGAATTTCCGATTTTTCTACCAAACCAACGAATTTCTATAACCTTGATGTAATCATCTCAGTAGGTTATCGTGTGAAGTCACGCCAGGGTACAATGTTCCGTATTTGGGCCACACAGCGATTGCGTGACTACATTATCCGAGGCTATGCCCTGAATGAAGAACGCTTTAAAAAAGGCAATACCATGAACTATTTCCGCGAACTGATAGAAAAGATTCGCGAGATACGATTGGAGGAAAAAGTGTTCTATCAGCAAATCAAGGATATCTATAAGACGAGCATCGACTATGACCCATCGGATGAAATGAGTATCTTGTTTTTCAAAGAAGTGCAGAACAAGTTGCTGTGGGCTGTGAGTGAGAAGACTGCAGCTGAACTTGTTTATTATCGTGCTAATGCCTCGCTTCCGATGATGGGACTGACCTCCACAAGTACATTAGAAAAAGTGAGGAAGCAGGATATTCTTGTCGGAAAGAATTATCTGAATGAAGATGAACTGAAAGCATTGAAACTGATTGTTGAACAATATCTGGCTTATGCCGAGGCGCAGGCGTTGGCTCATCGTCCGATGTATATGCGGGATTGGAAGGAGCGATTGGATGTAATTCTGAAGCTGAATGAACGTAATGTGTTGGAAGGACCTGGGAATATTTCTCATGAGTTAGCCAAGCAGAAAGCTGAATCGGAATACACGAAATACAAGGAAATCGAGAAAGAACAGATTCATCTGGAAAGTATCAAAGAACTGGATAAGGATATCAAACAATTAAAAGGAAAGTAAGTGGATGCCAGAGGGACTGGTGAGTGGCAGGTTATTTGTGCTTGTGAATCCAGTTCTTTAGTAGTACTGCTATGATTAATACTGCCGCTATAATAAATAGTGGTATATAACTTTCCAGGTCGTTGGTTATGAACTGGTTGAATCCCTGAACGATTCCTTTTCCAAGTGTTTTAAAGAATTCCATTTCGATGCAGGATTGCGGGACTATTGTGTGTCGTAAGGTTGGAAGACGAGGCGTTTGCGGAAGGGGTTGATAATCATTACGCCATGCATCAGCAACGGGGCGCCAATGTGTGAATCGCCTTGTACGGTGATGCAATGTACCTCGCGGAGTTCGAAATTGCCCCATTTCAGTCGGTCAAGGTTCAGCAGCGTTATCGTGTCTTCGCGCTCAACACCGAAGTGTCCGACGACGTGACTGCCGTATTTCGTACCCTCAATCTGCTCAGTAACCAGCGGATTCGTTGCTGCCATCCGTTCGAGGCTCTCGGCATTGATGGCATAGGTCATCGGACTGCCCGTGTCGAACAGCACGCGTTCTTCCGAACCTTCGAAGGGGCTTACTATGACGTAGGGCACGTGCCATTTCAGTTTGTATTTCAGCACTTCGCCCTCGGCCTTCTTATAGAGCGACTTGCGGTCGGTGAGTGTCATGGTCTGCTCACGGGTGTCAATCCTTGCAGCGATGCCTTTGTGGAATAGGGCGAAACCAATGATGCCGTCCTCGCCTTTGCGCACAATGGGTCGCTTCATCTGCTGTACCTTAAAGCCCGTGATGGTCAGCCCGCCCAATGTGAACGGTGGCAGCTCTACCGTTTTCACCTGCTGGCTCTGCCCTGTGGCGTCCTCCGACTTGATGAATCCCAGCGTCCTCAGGCCTTCTATGCTGACGCCGTCGTAGATGACGCCCTGGCTTGCTCCTGTGTCGAGCTTGAAGCGATACTCCCGCCCGCCAATGTCTACGCGGACGAATAATTGGTTGCGCTCAATCTCGATAGGCACCGTCACCGTGAACTTCTTCTGCGACAGCGTAAAGTCGGTGTCGTAGCGTTTTATCTGTGCAAACGCTACGCAACAGCAGGCTACCGCCATCAGCATCAATATCGTCAGTCGTCTCTTCATATTAAATTGAGCCCACTTTTTATGGTGGGCTCAATATGCGTGATTGTTAGTTTTAATCCGTTTAATCTGTGGCCTGTATGATTACAAGTTCGGATTAATCTTGCTCCACTCAGCGATGGGAGGAACGATGTTCAGCGTTACCAGCTCGTCGCGCATCTTGCAGAGGTGCTCGTAGCTCTGATCCAGCTTAGCGTTCTCCTCGGCAGTACCCTGAGGAACCTCGAACTTAGCACCCTCGGCAGTCATGGTGGTCTTCATGGCCATCATGATGTGGTCGTACTTGTCGGTCTTTACGTAGGTTCCAACGGGGAAGCGGAAAGGTTCACCACCCATAGCGGCACGAATCATCTCAACAGAGAGGTACGAGGGGCTCTGGAATGAGCTGCGTCCGCGAAGCTCGATGATCTTGGCACCGCCCTTGGTGACGTCGACCTTCATCTGCTCCCACTCCTCAGCGGGGAACTCAGCAGTACCGATGATGTCAGTCAGTTTGCGACCGGCAATCTCTACGTGACTTCCGAATACAGCCATCTGCTCACCGTGGCCACCATAGGTAGCGCAACCAGTGATCTGATTCTGCATCACACCGAACTTCTTAGCCAGTGCGCTCTGCAGACGGGTTGTGTCGAGACCTGCGAGGGTAGTAACCTGACCGGGCTTCAAACCAGAGTACAGCAGGGTTACCAGACCAGTGAGGTCGGCGGGGTTGAAGATAATCACCACGTGCTTTACGTCGGGGCAGAACTTCTTGATGTTTTGGCCCAGCTCCTCAGCAATCTTACAGTTGCCAGCCAGCAGGTCCTCACGAGTCATACCAGCCTTACGGGGAGCACCACCAGAAGAAATGATGTACTTAGCGTTGCGGAAAGCCTCCTCAGCGTCGGTGGTAGCCACGATATTCACATCGTCAAAACCACTTTGGCGCATCTCCTCAGCTACACCCTCGGGTGAAAATACGTCATACAGACAGATTTCGCTTGTCAGACCCATCATCAGGGCGGTCTGAGCCATGTTTGAACCAATCATACCGGCTGCGCCGACGATGGTCAGTTTGTCGTTAGTTAAAAATGCCATAATCCTTTTCTTTGTTATACTATTAGTTTCGTTTTGCAAAGTTACAAAATATTTTGTAAACTGCAAATGACTTGTCGTATTTTAAATATTATTTAAGATGATTCTCCTATCTTTGCTAAGTCGATGTGGCAATTAGTGACAAAAAAAGTATTTTTCTTTTGCAGTTTCACATTATTATTGTAATTTTGCAGCCGAAAATAAAAATACGTTTCATAAACCAAAGATTAATAGAGATGTTTAAGAAAATTCTGATTGGTATAGCATTGGTTGCTTTGGCAATTACGATGGGACGAACAGTGCCCGATAAGAAAGCCCACAAGGAGGCGATGATGGAGGCTGTGAGGGCTTATGTGGACGATGAGGCTATCCAGCATGGCTTGGGTGACAACATATTGACGGACCTGGGTAAGGGTATCGTCAACAAAACCATCGAAGTGGCGCTGAACTCGAAGTTGGAAGTGGACAACTACTTCCTGTTCAATACGACACACGTCGAGCTGGGTGACGAGTCGAAGACGCTCTCGCTGGGTGTGTTCGGTCATGTGTTTACGTTTGATAAGGAGATGTTACGTGACGCTTTGGAGGAAGCTGCCCAGGAAAAGGTGCAACTCAAGGAAGAGCGCAAGGCTGCCAAACTCGCTGAAAAGGAGGCTAAGAAACTGGAGAAACAGTTGAAGAAGGAACAGCGCAAGCGCGAGAAGGAAGCCCGTAAGGCCGCCAAGCGTGCTGAAAAGGAGGCTAAGAAACGTGAGAAGGAAGCCCGGAAGCGCGCTAAGGAACTGGAAAAGCAGAATAAGAAATAAAGAAAGAGTGACCCTCTTAAGTGAGTCACTCTCTTTTTTGCTTGTGTGTCGACACTTGGACTCGAACCAAGGACCCCCACCATGTCAAGGTGATACTCTAACCAGCTGAGCTATGCCGACCTTTTTGTTGTGCGCCTGACAGGACTCGAACCTGCACATCGTGAGATACTAGATCCTAAGTCTAGCGCGTCTACCAATTCCGCCACAGGCGCCTGTCTTCTTTTTTGCGGGTGCAAAGGTACAAAGAAAAAACCAAACGGCCAAATTTTTGAGCAGCGAAAACACAAAAAAGTACATTTTTGTGTTGAGTCGTAAGAAAATCCGACTATAGGTCAAATTATTCGCTTAAAACTTTTCGTGCAGCTTCAATAATGAGGTCAATTCCCTGTGCTGTGGCTTCGTCTGTAAGTGCTGCCTTGACGTCTGGATCGATACCGAATTCCGTCTGCTGTTTCTTTGCATCATACATGGGGCAGGCCGAATAGCGTACACTCCACCCGTTAGGCAAGCTGTTGGTCATGGGCATTCCGCTGCCTCCGCCGGTATGGTCGCCCACCAACTTTACGTTGGGCAATGTGTGCATCATCACGGCAAAGTCGTTGGCAGCGCTGAAGACGGAGCGGTTGGTGAGCACGCAGACGGGTTTATGCCACCGGATATTGCTCGACGGCTCCAGATAGCGTGCCTCCAGCGACGAGAAGTCGTTGTGGCCTTTGCCTGTTTTGTGTTGCATGTAACTCACGAGTGTCTTCTCCTGTACGAAACGTCCAGCCAGTTTTTCTGCTGTTGTCAGCTCGCCTCCGCCGTTATTGCGGATATCGATGATAAGTCCGCGACAGAGTGCCAGATATGTCAGACAATCGTCGAGGTTGCCTTCACCTATGCCTTCCAAGAACGACTCGTAACGGATGTAGCCGATATTGTCGTCGAGTACGCGATATTTCATTCCTGCGGCAATCTTATAGTCTGTACCCAAATAGCGGCGTTCAAGTGTATCGCTGAAGTTCTGGGGATAGGCTTCGTGCCACGCCCAATAGCGTCCGTAATCCATCGAACTGCCGAGGTTGACGTGTCCGTCACGTAATTCGGCCAGCATGTCGGTCAGCACCTCGAAGAGTTGTTCTGACGTCATATGGTCGCTCACGCGTACCTTATATTTATTATATACGGCATTCCAGTCAAGTCCGTATTCGTGCTGCTTGTAGTCAAAGAAACAATAGTGTTCGTCGATAATCTGCCACAGAGCTTCGAAGTTGCCAGTGGGCGTATCGCTTCGCTCGTCAGTGTCGACGCAAGACAACAGGAGCCAAGAGCCAAGTGCTAAAAGCCAAAAGCTGATATTTTTCATAGGGCATGGGAAATGATGGAGAAACGCTTGGTGATGCCGATGAGGAACCGGTGGGTATAGACATGCTGTTTGAGATTGTTGACCTTGGCTTGTTGCATGTTGCCAAGATAACCTATGCGCAGGGTGAACTTCGAGCTGATGGCTGCATCGATGGTCAGCATGTGTCGCCACTCAGGAGCCGAGATGAACGTCGTAGGAACGATGTTGTGGTCGTAGTTGCCTAACGCGAAAATCTCGTAGTACGACTGTCCGTAGTTGGGTGAGAACATGATGCCGCAAAGAGGCAGTGCCAGTTCGTAGCGAGCAGTCATCGGGCGGTTGAACAGTTGGAATCGGTAGGCAGCGACACCCGTTGGCATCACGTTGAGGTGAAAGCGAGCTTGAGCGAGATTGTTGCCGTTCGACGTGTTGTAGATAACTCCCCCTGAGGCATTCACGAGTCCGCCAGCCTGTAGTGTCAGCCGATGGTCCAAGAGTTGCCAGTTGTAGAGCTTGCCCCAGTAGAAGTTGTAGGCAGCCTCCAATTCATGTCTCGACTTGGGCCGGTCCTTGACGGACGACAGGTTTGCCTCGTGTTCTATCAGTGTCGACCAACGTCTCTCTGGGCGTTTGCGCTCGATGGTGGTGAGAAACGACACACCAAGCCCCTTGAAATGTTCCTGCGACAGGTAGGTGTCGAGAATGTTCGTGACTCCTACGCCCACCATTGTACTACGGGTAATAACTTTCTGGCTATTAGCTGTTAGCTCTTGGCTATTAGCAGGCGTGCCAATCGTCAAAAGCAAAAGGCTAAAAGCCAATTGCCAAAAGCAAATTGCCTTTTTACGCGTCTTCATCATCGGAGAATAAGCTAAGTTGTCCTGTCAGTTCGTCGAGCACTTGCTGCTGGCTTTTGCCTGCATCGGGGTCGAGGTCTTCTTCCTCTTCCGAGGAGGCAAACTCCTCGGCACTCGGAGGTTCGGGGAAACGGATGGGCTCCAGCTCTTCGACGGAGGCTATCTGCCAGGTAGTCAGTCGCTTGCCTTTTGCCTTGTAGCCCTTGACAGTGATAAACTGCTCGACGTCGATTTCCTCTGATCCTCGGAAAGCGTCGTTGCCGCCGTATGTCACTTGCAGACGTGGATAGAACGTGTCCGTCAACAGTATCTGTTGGGAATTCTCGTTTTCGCCAATATAATTTTGTTTGCGTTTCGAAGCCTCCATGAGGAAACGCTTGATATACGGATACCCCTGGTTGTCAGCATCATAAAGTACGCAACTCCATATCTTCTCTGGTTCGTATTTCTCTATCAGTTGGATGTTGTCCTCAAAGTGTACGTTGGGATCGAAACCAGACAGGTAGTAGTCGCCATTCTTCAGGATGACCAGGATGCTGTCACCGTCGAAGAACTCACCCAGCAGTCGTCCGTGTTCGTCGTAGTTCAAACGGTTGACGTCTGGATCGTACCATACCTTGCGACCACCTAGGGTAGAGTGTCCGTGACTCTTCAGACCGATGCGATGTATCTGGTATTTCGTCAGCAGGTTGCCCTTCGCGGCTCGTCCCTTGATGAGTACTTCCGAGAAGTCCTTGTCGAAGAAGATGCGTTTCAGTTTGGGTGCTGGGTCGAGGGTGACCTTGATAATCTCTGCCTCGCCATTGGGATTAGCGGTAAAATAAACGACACGCGAACCGTCTGTGCCTGCTGTGATGTCGTATTCACGATCGCGAGTGACGCTTGAGACGTTAAAGCGCTTGATATAGTAGAAGCCCTTGCGCCCATCACGATAGACGGCATTGTAGATGGTGCGTTGGTCGTTCTTCTTGAAGACACTGATCCACATGACGTTCTTGCCGACGAATAGCTTGTCAGCTACTTTGACAACTTTGAACTTACCATCCTTATAGAAGATGATGATGTCGTCGATATCAGAGCAGTTGCATACAAACTCGTCTTTCTTCAAGCCTGTGCCGATGAAGCCGTCCTGACGATTGATGTACAGCTTTTGGTTGGCCTCAACGACCTTTGTAGCTTCGATGGTGTCGAAGTTGCGTATTTCCGTCAGTCGCGGATGGTCCTTGCCGTACTTGTCCTTCAGGAACTGGAACCACTGAGCTGTCACCTCCACAAGGTTTGCCAGATCGCGGTCTATTTCCTCTATCTCAGCCTTGATACGGGCCATCAGTTCGTCAGCCTTGTCCTTGTTGAACTTCAGGATGCGTTGCATTTTGATTTCCAGCAACTTCAGGATGTCGTCCTTCGTAACCTCGCGAACCATCTGCGGATAATAGGGCGTCAAGCGCTCGTCGATGTGTTCACAAACGGCATCGATGGTGGGCGCCTGCTCAAATTTCTTATCCTTATAGATGCGTTCCTCGATGAAGATTTTCTCCAACGAGTAGAAATGCAGTTGCTCTAAGAGTTCGCCCTTGCGAATCTCCAATTCCTGACGAATCAGGTCCTTGGTGCGTTCTGTTGAGTGGCGCAGCACATCGGAGATGGTTAGGAACTGCGGTTTGTTGTCCTCAATGACACAACAGTTGGGCGAAATGTTGATTTCGCAGTCAGAGAAGGCGTAGAGGGCGTCCAATGTCTTGTCGCTCGATACGCCAGGTGCCAGCTGGACTTGTATTTCGACTTTGGCAGCTGTTAGGTCTTCCACGTGGCGAGCCTTGATTTTGCCCTTGTCGATGGCTTTCAGAATGGAGTCAATGAGTGTCTCGGTGGTCTTCGAGTAGGGAATCTCGCGGATGACCAACGTCTTCGGGTCGAGCTTTTCGATCTTGGCGCGTACCTTGATGACACCGCCACGTTGTCCGTCGTTGTATTTCGATACATCGATGCTGCCTCCTGTGGGGAAGTCGGGGTAAAGATGGAACTCCTCGTCATGCAGATAGGCAACGGCAGCGTCGCATATCTCCACGAAATTGTGGGGAAGGACCTTCGTTGACAGACCAACGGCAATGCCCTCGGCCCCCTGTGCCAGCAAGAGCGGGTACTTAACGGGAAGCGTGATGGGTTCCTTGTTGCGTCCGTCGTATGACATCTGCCATTCAGTGGTCTTGGGGTTGAACACACAATCCAGTGCGAACTTCGACAGGCGAGCCTCGATATATCGAGGAGCAGCAGCCTTGTTGCCGGTAAGGATGTTACCCCAGTTGCCCTGTGTGTCGATAAGCAGGTCCTTCTGTCCCATCTGTACCAAGGCATCACCGATGGAAGCATCACCGTGAGGATGGAACTGCATGGTATGTCCCACGATGTTTGCCACTTTGTTGTATCGTCCGTCATCCATACGTTTCATGGAGTGCAGGATGCGGCGTTGTACTGGTTTCAGACCATCCTCGATATGAGGCACGGCACGATCCAGTATCGTGTATGATGCATAGTCCAGGAACCAGTTCTGGTACATGCCGCTCAGATGGTGAACGGCAGCAGCGTCAAAGCGGTTCACGGCTCCAAGATTTCACTGTCATCTCTTATTTCGTCATCCATAAAAATCAGTAGATTTTGATTTTTCTGCAAAATTATAAAAAAACAGTGAGAACACCAAATTTTACACTAAGAAATCAGTTTTCTTATGCGACGATAGAACAAACAGCCGATAGCAAGGAGGATAACCAGTGCGGTGACGACGAAGGCCCAGACGTTGGTGACTCGCGAGGTGATGGTGACATCGTAAGGGTGGGGAATCAGTCGCTCGCCAGAGAACTTATAGTGAACAACATCACCTTCTACTATACCATTGCCTGCATCAATCACCTTGCCAGGCATCACATAGTCCAGCGTGGGTTTCATTGAAACAAGATTTCCGTAGCTTTTGTACTTTATTTCAAGCAGGCGTACCCATATGGTGCTGTCGCTAAACAGCGGGGTAAAGGCATCAGAGTGATAGAAGTCCTTGATGATGTTGCTGATCTGTCCGATGTTGTCAAACAAATCCATCTTTGCCACAGCAGGCGACATCACGATAGAGTCTGGATTCACTACCTTGTCGTAGCGTCCCAAGACCTGAGCGTAAACAAAGCTCATGGTGCAGGCATTGAGCCAATGGCTGATTTTACCCTCTATATCGTCAAGCATCTCTTTCTGTTCTGCACCAGTAAGTCCTGCAGAGAGGTTGGGCTCACCCGTAAACCAATAGGATGCGGAGTCGGCGCTGACAAAGCGGTCTAAAGGAATGGGGAATATCTGCTCGATGTTTGTGATGGCCAGCGTTTCCGTGTAGGTATAATCTGTGTAGAACCACTTGAAGTGCTTGTCGAGCGATGCTGTCGCCTTGAAGCATCAGACCCGTTTGTGGCTTATCTTGCTTAGACCATACGTTCATCAGACTGTCCCATTGTTGCTGTGTCATAGGGCAAGCATGTCGAACAGAATCGCCCTTGATCGACCAGGTGCGTTCCCAATCGGAGCCCAAGTGTAAACTGTTGGTTTGAATAGGCTCATTGAGTGGAGCCGTCACGGTTTCTTGGTCTGGGCGGAATGTCATCTCACGACTGCAAGTGCCATCCTCGTTGATGATGGTGAGCATGCGCTCATCGTCGTTGCTACAGGAGGTCATCAGCAGCACGGTGGCTGCTACGATGGTAAGGATTCTATTGGTTTTCATACTTCATCTTTTTTAATTGTTGATAATAATGTGGTTGAGCTTTGCGCTTTTCCAAATAGCACGTCAGGATTTCCCGGGGTGTTCCTTCTGTGCAGTAGGAGGTCGTTGTTGGCGTTGGCTTACCTTGATTGTATGCTGTTTCTGTTTTCAGTTCAGGTGTCTGTTGCACAGTAGGGCTGACGGCTTGCGCTGGTTCTCCTTGCGTTGCTCCATGATGGCATTGTACTCAGCTTCGCCAATGGTCAGTTCGCCTAGCATCAGGCGGATGACCTGCCACTCTTCAGGCAGGTTGTCGCCCTGTAGCTCATGAGCCAGTTGTCGCTCTTCCTCTGGAGAGGTCTCGCCCTCCAGATATCTGTTGATGAGCTGCTGTATCTTTTCGTTCGTCATAGCTTCATTCTCCTTTTTAGTTCTGTCATTACTTTCTTTCTCGCTGTCGATAGCATTACGGCTACTGAGGTTTTCGGAATGCCCGTCTGTTCAGCGATTTCTTCTGTAGAGAGCCCTTCCGTCTGGCGCATTTCGAAGAGTTGTCGTTCTCGAGGCTTTAAAAGTGCTACCACTTCGTCCATCATCCGTTGGACATCTTGGGCCTCTAAACGTTCTTGCGGAGAACCTGAGGTGTCTTCTTGTCTTAGCATTCGCGGACCAACGTCTTCATAGCTTTGCTGTTTAGCTGTCTGTCGCTTCCTGTAGAGACTGACACAACAGTTCTTCGCCACCCTGATAGCCAGACCCGATACGTTGCGCCCGCTGTCTATCCGCTCGCAGTAGCGCCAAAGCTGTACCATCGCGTCCTGTGCCACGTCCTCAGCATCATCCTGTGATCCGAAGAAGTCCAGCGCCACTTTTAGCATCTTCGACCTTAGTTCTTGGGCAATATGTTCGAATTCTGACTGTGTCATACATCTATATTACGCAGCAGCGGACCAATAATAAAGTTGGATTAGCTATTTTTTTATTACCCACACCTTATGCGAGTGACTGCCTCGTGTCGCGATGCCCGTTGTGGGGTCGGCAACGATGGCTTTCAGGTCTAGAGAGGCTCCAGTCCTGCTGAGTCCTGTTGCCTGCACATAGTCAGTAAGTGTCATGTACCCGTTCTTCTCGATGACGGCCTTGGCTCTTGCCAGACGCTCGCTGCGACTGAGCGTCCCCTTCTTCGGCACCACCACATCCGTCTCCGTCTTGTCGAAGGTTGTCTCTTTGTTCATCTCCGTCAACAGTTTGGCGTCTGGCTTGAAGTTGATGCCTTTGATGCAAACGTGACGGTTTTTCGTCTTAGGCTCATCTTTCTCCCCGTCGTTTTGCCCTTTCTTCTTGGCAATAGCCTTCTCTTGGGGTGTCGACGTGTCGAATCCTAACGTCAGCGAGAATACACCGAGGCCGTCAATCTTGATGCTGTGTCCTAACGGCATCCACGACTTCATGGTTTCCGTCAGGGCCTCCAATACTGCCCGCATGGTACCCTCGCTGATATTGGCAGCGTAGGTGTGCATGTGCTTCAGTACCGTTTCATAGTCGTGCAGCGTGTACGTCTGCATCTTGGGATAAACCACCTTCTCACCTTCCTTCATGCCTTCCGGCAGCTTTTGCAGAATATAATTCGCCATAGTCCTCTTTTTTTCTCTCTTTCTACAGATAAATGTTCCAGTCTCCCGCAGATAAATGTTCCAGTCTCTCGTTCTTTTTTTTATGTTCATAGCACCATAAACTTATGTTCTCAGTACTATAAACAACTATTCTTAGTACCGTGAATTGATGTTCGTAGTACTATGAATATAACTTTCTGCCTGCAAAGATAATAATTTCCTTCCAATAAAAAAAGAAAATACGCAGAAATCTCTATGAGAAATCGTCAGAAGGACTATGCCGAGACGGTCCAACGTATGAATGATGAGGAGACTGCCAACCTCTGCATCACACTCATCCATCAAGCCATATACATGCTGCACAAGCTGCTGGTAACGATGCAAGACCGCTTTGTGAAAGAGGGCGGCATCAAGGAACTGATGCACCAAAGCCGAGTCAACTATCGAGGCACTCAGGGCTATCGGAAGGGGTAATAATTACACACGGGAACCCAATTGTATAAATAATTATTTAAAACTTTACAAATATCTTTTCTTCGTTTATCTTATATCCTTCACATCGTCATTCTGTTTTACTTCTTCATTTTCACCACATGCAGATAAGCATACAGTCAAAGCAAAGGTAATTATAAGTTGGCAGAGTATTAAACCTTTTTCTCTCATATATTTCCAAGTTATCTTGCGAAATCAATTATTTAATCACAAACTTGCGGCCATTCGTGATATAGATGCCTCGCTGTGTTGGTTTTCCATTTAGCATTCTTCCATCCAATGTATAATATGATGAACTCTTGATGTCGTGTTCTTTTATTATAATTTCAACATTTGATCCACTACCTTCATATCCAACAGGTCGAACCGCCAAACCATAATATCTTGGATAATAGCAAGATGCAGAACCCATAGCTTGGGCGTGGAGCCCCTTAAATTCGCTATTCGGAGCTAATGTCCGCGTCCAGTATTTAAATTCATAATTCAAAAGAGAACACCAGTCGTATTGTTTCTCTCCAGAATATGGCAAGAATATGTAGCTACCATTCTTCATACTGGCGAGTCTCGAACCTACAACTCCATTAAATGTAATTTCCTCTTCAATGGAATTATTTAATAAATGAGCTAATTGCTTACTACTTGGCATCTGCCAGTTGCCATTTGAATTCATATAAGCTGCATCGTCCTCAAGGTCCAATTCATATTTATTGTCAACTATGCCGTAGTTGCTGTCATAGTTGTATTTAGTCAGTCTGTTATTGCCTTCAGGCCAGTTATGCATGTCATAATCATTATCTGAGCCTTCACACCATTTATATGTGTCCCAGTAGTAATAATCTTTAGAACTAATCTCACCCCAGGCAAAGTAGTCACCATATTCTTCAGGGATATTGGCTCCTACATTACAACAAGACCATTGTGTGCCATCATCCAGACCAAGGTCAATGAAATGGGGATGATTACTATCTGGGCACGAGCTGAGACTCTGATCTGGATTGATAGTACCTCCTGTCAGAGCAAAGCAATTATTGAACGCATAATTGCCAACATTGGTTTTGGAGTTGTCAATTGTGACGTTTGCTAAGTTATAGCAGCCGGCAAAAGCTGCCTCGCCAACGTATTTTATAGAACTGGGGATGGTAACGGATGTAATACCGTAGCATAACATGAATGCTCTGTTACTAATGTTGTATTCGGCATAATCAGGTAAAACTAACTCTGTTACCTCAGTATCTTCATTACTAAATAAATGATGTGCATACCATATCGGATTATCATCAAAAGAGATGTTGCACCAAGACACAATGTCTTCAACGATGACTTTTTGTAAATTTGTGCAGCCTTTGAATATTTTAAATGTTGATAATCAACAACTTACGACTTAAATGGTAGAAAAGCGGCGTTGGGGGATTCTTGGACGCCCCAAAAGAATGAAGATTTAACG
>CACYKE010000084.1 GCA_902774925.1 uncultured Prevotellaceae bacterium
CCGAGCTTGCTCGAGCATTGCCGAGTCGCGACATCAGTCGACTGAAAGTCAACTAATGTAAGATGGCTGAGGGCTGATGTCTGAGGACTGAGGCCCCAGCCTCTTTTAATGGTTAACGGTTAACGGTTAAAGGTAATAAGCTATGAGTGAAACAGTAAAGAAGATTTTGAAGGTAGTGGGCTGGTTGTTCCTGACAATTGCAGGAGGTGCCGCAGGCGGCGCAGGTTCACAGGTATTGTTTTAAGCTATGACTGCCACAAAGAAAATCCAATACGCATGCGCAGTTTGTCTCATCCTTTCGAGCATCTGCCTTGTGACCTACCAGGTCATTGAGATTGACGACGTGGCAAACGGCTTGTTGTTCTACGTAGGACAAGCGTTCCTACTTGCAGGTTCCATATTTGGACTGGACTATTACGTTGACAAACTCAGAAGCCCGCAATAACACTTGCGGGCTTACTGATGCCAGCGTTTTCATACTGTTTCTTTATTTATTCGAAGTTCTTGAGTTCTTCAAGATTCTGCTCTATTTCCACCATCGTATTCTTATGTTTCTTCCATCCGAAGTAGGCACACAGCTGAATCTTACCATCTAACACATCTGTCCATATCTTATGATACGGATTGCCTTTTCACAAGCTTTATGCCCTCAATACGGCTATAGCGCTTTGTGTTATGGGTGACTATTGTCAAATCGCCAATAACGCCAGTGGTACCAATCATTAGGTCAAAATCCTCTATGATATTGCCACTTTTCTCCAAGCGGTATTTCTCGCTACTGAAGTATTCAGGAATATCGTCGATGCCAACAATCGTGTAGTAATCAATTAGCAGTCTTGCCTTAGTCAGTTCCTGCTCACGGTATTTTTCTGGAGCATTATGAGCCCCATACAACAATTCAATAGCTGTAATAGCAGAAATGCAACAATATTGATTTTGCTCAATACATTTCTGGCGTACAATCTCATTACCCCGCAATAACTCTATGCAGGTTGATGTTTCCAAAAGATACTTGAAAGTGGTCATAATCAGAGCTTTGGATAGGTGTTTTCAGTGCGTCCTTCGCGAATTTGCTGCATGATTTCATCGGTAGTACGTGGATCGTCACTCCAACCGCCAAAAAATCGGTCAATTTCTGAGGCCACACGTGCCTGACGAACGCTATCTGTCTCATTGACACTCTCGCGCAAACGGCGCGACAATGCCAACCTGTCACTTGCGGATAGACGCTGTGCCTTGCTCCAAACACTCTCAATCGAAATACCCATATCTGTCTATATATCTATTAATTACGGCAGCAAAGATAAGGATATTATTGCAAAAAAACAAGTTTTTCCTGCTTTTTCTGCATCTAAATAGGTAAATTCACTTTTTCGCAAGGCTTGTGAGGGTTTGGAGAAACGGATTTTATTTCGTAACTTTGCAGAAAAATTGAAGAAAGCGAAAAAAAATGGGTGAGGATACATTATTGGATTTTGGCCTTGTAGAGGACAAGATGCAGGGCATCATCAAGGTAATTGGTGTGGGTGGCGGTGGATGCAATGCCGTCAGAAACATGTTTGACGAGGGTGTGCAGGGGGTGACGTATGCAGTGTTTAATACGGACAGTCAGTCGCTGTCGCGTTCGCCAGTGCCTGTCAAACTGATGCTGGGAACGTCAGGTTTGGGAGCTGGGGCTAATCCTGAGTTGGGCAAGCAGGAGGCAGAGGCGAACGTGGCTGACATAGAGAAGTTGCTGAGCGACGGCACGAAGATGGTGTTTGTGACGGCAGGCATGGGCGGTGGTACTGGTACTGGTGCTGCCCCTGTGGTGGCGAAAGTGGCTAAGAATATAGGGCTGCTGACTGTTGGCGTGGTGACGATACCATTCTATTTTGAGAAGAAAAAGAAAATCATCAAGGCGCTGAAGGGTGTGGAGGAAATGCGCAAGAACGTGGATGCACTGCTGATAGTGAACAACGAAAGGCTGTGTGATGTCTATACGGACTCGGAGCTGTCGGTGAAAGAGGCGTTCCAACGTGCAGACCATATACTGATGGATGCGGTGAAGGGTATTTCGGAACTGATAACGATGCCGAGCGACGGGGGTATCAAAAGTGACTTCCGCGACGTGGAGACGACGATGAAAAATGGCGGTGGAGCAATTATGGCGATGGGCAGGGCCAGTGGTGAACATCGTGTGGAGCGGGCCATTTTGGATGCGCTGGATTCGCCATTGCTCTATGGTAATGATATTGGCAAAGCCAAACGCATACTCTTTAATATTTATGCCAGCGACGAACATCCTATCTATGTGCGTGAATTGCAAGAGATAGACGACTTCTTCGACCAGCTAGATCCGAATATCGACGTCATTTGGGGTACTGCTACTGACGATTCGTTGGGAGAGGATGCGAAGGTGACAATTCTTGCAACGGGCTTGGAGGACGAACTGCGTAGCGAGGTGCAGCAGAACGCTCATCACGACGAAGATGACTTCTACGAGGATTTGATTCCCAAACTCTATAAGCCTGCCAAGAAGAAAAAGATAGCGGAGGTACTTTCACAAGAACTGCCTTTCGAGGTGGAGCAGACTCCTGAAAAGGAACCTGTAGTAGAGGTTCAGACTCCTATAGTGGAAGTGGAGGAGAAACCTAAAGCGGAGCCTGAGGTTGTCGTGGAAGAAAGAAAAGAAGAACCTAAGCAACCTACGATTGTCGAGAAGTGGGGAAGATGGTTGAATAACCTGACAAAGGACGTGACGGAATGACGGACGTGATTCAGCAGACTGCGGAAGAGATGGCGCTGGAGGTCAGACGATTGTCTGGACAGTTGCTGGCGGCAGGTCGGAAGGACTTGCTGCTGAGGGCTATCGGTGCGCCGTTGCTGGAGGAGCTACGCATCGAGGCTGCACGGGCGAAGCTGAGCCGTCTGCTGATTACGAAGGACTACCGATTCGTGTTGGTGGACTACGAGAAGGAGGTGGAGCTGCAGCCTGTGCACAAGGCGGTGTATCTGCTGTTTCTGGCGCATCCTGAGGGTATCGAGTTCAAACGGTTGGGCGACTATCGCGAGGAACTGACACGATACTACATGGCCACGGCGAAGCTGCTGGACAAGGAGAAAATCGTGGAGGGCGTGGACCATTTGGTGAATCCGCTGGACAACGCCATCAACGAGAAATGTTCGCGCATCAAGAAGGTGTTCTTCGACATGATGGACCCCTACGTGGCGAGCTATTACATCATCAGCGGCCACACGCAGAAACACTTTGCGGGTTCTGCGAAAATATGGTACGAGCGGCTGAAGATTATCAAATTACCACGGGAACTGGTAATCAGGGAGGACAAACAATCGTTTATTTAGCAGAGGAGCGGAGGTCGAGGATTTGGCGGACTTTGACGTCCATGGGTTGGAGGGCATCAATCCAGTGAATGGTAAAGCCTCGGCGCTCCATGCCGCGGAACCACGTCATCTGGCGCTTGGCAAACTGATGGATGGCAATCTCGAGGCGCTGGAACATCTCGTCGTAGGTGAGACGGCCCGTGATGTATTCAGTGACGAACTTGTATTCGAGACCGTAATAGATGAGGTCGTCGGCAGGGATTCCCTCAGCGAGGAGGCCGCGGACTTCATCTATCATGCCTTCGTCGAGACGGGCTTTCAGACGTCGCGTAATCTTCGCACGACGCTCGTCGCGGTCGATATCTACACCAATGATCAGCGACGGGACGGGCGGCAGTTCACGACGTGGCACAGGATTTTCAAGGTTATACGTCTCTATCTCAATGGCGCGGATGGCACGCTGGCAGGAGTCGACATCGGTCTTATTGTGCATGTTGGAACCATTCTGGGCTTTCAGCGTCACGAGCATCTCGGTGAGTTCCTCCAGCGAGCGGCCTTCGAGGCGTGCGCGGAGCTCAGGATTCTGAGGGACAGGCGAGAGGTGATAGCCCTTGAGCACGGCCTCGATGTAAAGGCCCGTGCCGCCACAGAGAATGGGCACGGCTCCCCTACCCTGTATAGCCTCGTAGGCGTCGAAGAAGTCCTGCTGATATTGGAAGAGGTTGTACTTCGTGCCAGGCTCGCAGATATCGATGAGGTGGTAGGGGACGGCTATTGGCTTTTGGCTATTAGCTATTGGCAGTTTGTAGTCTTCTAAATCCTTGCCCGTGCCGATGTCCATGCGGCGATAGACCTGACGGGAGTCGGCAGAGATGATTTCCGCCCCAATGTGACCATCGACCTGCGGCAACGCTGCCGCAAGGGCTGCCGCCAACGGGGTTTTGCCGCTGGCAGTAGGTCCGAGGATGGTAATCATCTGCTGCATAGTCCTTACGTCACGGCGGTTATTCTTTCTTAGCGACGACATCCTTGAAGAAGGCGGTAATCTCCTTGCCCTCAGGAACACGGTCGAGCCAGGCCTGACCTTCGGTCTTGCTCAGGTTGCGGCCGTTGAGCGAGCACTCGTCGATTTCGCCCTCGACCTGCAAGCAGTTGAACTTCGCCACCTGTTTGCCACCCTTGAAGGCGATAATCTCCTGTACCCACGTAGGACCGCCGGCAGGACCGCCGAGGATGAGGTAATAGGTGCCGTCGTTTTCGCCACGCGAAGGCCGATAGTTGCGGTTCTCGATGGCTATCAACTGGAACTTGCCGTCATTGCGGATGAAGAAGGCACCGTTCTGGTCGTCCTTGTCGCGCATCCATATCCACTCGTTGTCGTAGTCGATGAAGCAATGAGCCCACTTGACGAGGTCGACGTCCTTGTCGCCCATATCGTCGGCAGCATACAGCTTGCGCATCTCGGCAATGTCGCTGTTCCAGACGGGCAGCTCCTCGTCGACCAGCGAATGGAAACATTCGTACTCGTATTCGATGAGACGCCCGTCGCGCAGATAGATCATACCGACACAGAAACTCTCAGGAGCGCCGTGGACGTAGCAGAGTTCGAGGCCCTTAGGACCCTCGAAGGCGGCAACGATGTCGTTGGGGATGTAGCCGTCGGCATCGGCATTCCACGTAGCACCGTACGCTGGGTCGTAGTAGCCCAGCTTTTCAACTTTATAGATTTTCGCGCTATCGATGATGAGTTCGAGGGCGAGGGCAAACTTACGGTCCTCGTCGTATGGATCCTTGGGGGCATTCTTGTATTCGCCCTGGAATTCGATGGTGCCGTGAATGTAGCGGTCGCCAATGACGGTAAGCTTCGTCGTACGCGCCGCATTCATGCCATACTCCTTCTCCAACTTCTTGACGATGTCGGCAGGAAGCGGGGGAACGGAGTCGTAGCCCACGGCACACGACTTCAGGGCGAGCTGTTTGCGCGACTTCAGATAGCTGTCGGTGACGAGGACGGGTCCCCACTGCGGGTCTTCGGCATTCTTGTCCTTCGGATTGACGAACTCGAAACGGCCGCAGAGCGCAGGAATCCCCTCGAGGGGATGAATCTCGCCGATGCTGGGCGTATAGCCGTCAGGATCCTTCAGCACCTCATCAACAAAGCGCACCTTCTTGATTCTGTCGCCAACGATGAAATTGGTGTACTGAGCGGCGTTGCGACGGAACATCTCCTGAAGTTCCCAACGCTTGTGCAACGACTCAAAACCCTCGAGCGTGCCACATTCCTCCTTGTATTTATCTGCGTTGGGCTCGTCCAGATTGGCCCAGTAGAGCATGTGCATATACTTGCTGTCGCCACCGATGATATACATGGGCAGCGGCGTGGTGTCGTTCTCCTCGATAATGCTGTCGATGACGGCAGCAAGGGTGTCGTTGGTGTCGGCAGGGGCCGTCTGACCCTTGTTTTTACAACCGACGAACATGACCATCGCGCAGATGGCAAAAAGGGCGAGTTTCTTCATATCGTTATTCTGATTATTTTGACAGGCCATTATCATTTATGGGTTTGCCGTTTTCGTCGAGCTTCACGGTCTTGGCATAGACGGGACGCATGCCATCCCACGTAAACGAGTGTTGCTTGGGACCGTCATTGCCCCACTCGTCGATGAGCAGCGTCTTGCCCTTGCGAGGCAGGCGGCAGAATATCTGGGTGAACTCGCCACGGTCGCCCCAACGGAAACCCGTCAGGATGTCAGGCTCAGGGGTGAGCGTCTTCTTTGCGGCATCGTAGTCGTAGAAACAGACGAACTCCAGGCAGGGGTCGGTGGGCTTGCCGATGCGAACGGCGAAGAGGCGATGACCATTGCTGCGGTTCCAAAAACAGGCCGACATGTAAGCGCCATCGGTTCCACCATCGTCCACCTCCGCATAGCCATTCTTGGTGTCGATGGTAACGGTGAGTGCCGTCTCTTTGTCGAGCACGCGCTTGGCGAGGCCCTGTTCCATCGTCTCGCAGATAGCGCCGCCCATCCATGTGGGCCACGTGCGGTTGAAACTCTCGAGCATAATGCCAAGACTGCCGTTGATGACGTTGGTGATGGTCTTGGTGCCCCACCCTTTGTAAATCACGTCGAGCGGACAGCTTTCGAACTCACGGTCCTGTGCGCTGGCACTGATAACGGACATCACAAATAGTAATAAAAAATACAATTGCTTTTTCATAATTCTTACTTGACCTGCGGTCGAGCCTGCTCACGCTCGGCAATGCTTAAGCAAGCTTATCATTGCTCTCGCTCAATCGCAGCCTTCTTACATCTTAATTTCTAATATTCGTTCTTGCCGAGAAGCCTCCACGGAGGTCGTCGATGGTGAGTTCCGTCAGTTCCTGCTTGCTGAGATTCGAGCGGCCTGCTAAGCGGTTTGCCTGTTGCTGGATGGCTTTCTCGAAGACGTTACGTGCATAGCGGGCATTACCGAAGTTGCGGTCTTTATGTGCTACGGCATTGTCGAACTGTTCCTTCAGGAAATCCTCGGCATCGGGAGCCAAAGTGTACTGATTTTTCTTCATATACATCTTGAAGATATCGGTCAGTTCCGCAGGTGAATAGTCTGGGAAATCGATATAGCGGTTGAAGCGCGACTGGAGTCCAGGGTTGGAGTCGATGAAACGTTGCATCTCGTCCTTATAACCTGCGATGATAACCACCAAGCGGTCGCGATAGTCCTCCATGCGTTTCAGCAACGTCGCAATAGCCTCCGGACCATAGTCCTGACCGTTATCGCCCTCAGGAACCAGTGCGTAGGCTTCGTCGATGAACAACACGCCGTCGAGCGCCTGCTGGACAACGGTATCGGTCTTCAGCGCCGTCTGACCCATGTATTTGGCAACGAGTCCGCTACGATCGGTCTCGACAGTATGACCTTTCTTCAAGACGCCGAGGTCCTTGTAGATGCGACCGACGATACGTGCAACGGTGGTCTTACCAGTACCTGGCGAGCCGTAGAACACGAGGTGGTAAGACACCTTGGCGGTTTTCAGACCCTGTGCCTCGCGCTGCTTCTGCAGTTTGACGAAATTGGCCAGCGAGCGCACCTCTTTCTTCACACTGTTCAGTCCGATGAGTTCGTCGAGTTCCTGATAAGGGTCGCCTTCGAGGGGTTCGTTGACAACGACAGAGTCTATCTTTTCCGTCTGCTCCGTCTGTGCGGTCTGCGACTGGTCGTCATCCTTCACTTCCTCGTCGTCGACGAAGATGCCCACGATGACCATCAGAATGACAAAGCCGATGCTGAGGCATCCACAGCCTTTCAGCAGTTTGCCTGCTCCTTGTTTAACATCATTTGTATCCATATCTTTTATTTTTTCTGGTCTGGTCCGAGGTTACGACTCTGGATACTGGTGTCGAAGGGATTGGCGAAGAACTCGCAGTTCTGCTTGGCCGCCATGTTGATAGTACCCAGCTTCTCTGTAGGATGATAAATCTTACAATTGTTCATGTAGAATGCTTGGTCGAGATGGAAGAGCGGTGCGTCGCCCCAGTTGGCAAACATGCGGCAGTCGGTGAAGGTCAGACCCTCGTTGTTCCAGCCCTCGATGAGTTCGTACTGGCGATTGTTGAAGAAGTCGCAATTTTTGAAATACGTAGCGATGCAATTGCGCATCTGGATGATGCCATAGGTGCAGTCGTGGATGTTGGAATTCATCAGCGTGAAGTCCGTCGTTCCCATCAGGTCGAGGCCATAGGTGCCGCAACCGTAGAGGTCGCAGTCCTTGATGAGCGTCTGACGACCACCCTTTACCCCGATGACGCCACCAGAGCAGTAGCCGCCCTCAGTATGTCCGATGGTGAGGTTGTGGACTTCGCAGTTCTCGCAATTGATGAAATAGATGCAGTAGGAGTAGCGGGGATCGACCTCGATGCTCGAATTACGCTCACCCTTGATAATCAGGCCTTTCATGTTGAGCAATGCCAGCTGACGGCCATCGGTCTCGCTCTCGCTGACCACCAGCGGCGCGAGTCCCGTATAGTCGGAGGCTATCGTCATCCAGCGACGACCGTTAACATTGCGGAAATATTCCTCACGTTCAAGGACGCGCGAGAGGTTCAGATGCACTCCGGCAGCAATGACAACGGTACGGTTGTTGCCCAATGCGTTGAGGAATTCCTGCTCGTTAGTAACGCTATAGTAATCAGTACCATCCACTTCGTCAGGGCCGCGTCCGTCGTCGTCGAGACCACCAGGGAAGTGGCCTTCGTTGAGTTTACGCAGGTCGCTGTTATAGTCTGGTCCACTCGCAAAATTGCGATAGCCGCGCACCTCGTCAGGAACGGTCTCCTCGCTCTTGATGAGCTGGATGTTCAACTGTTCGATGACGCTGAGTTTGATGGCATTGTTGTTGGTGCCAGCCTTGTACCACGGCTGACGTCCGAAATAATCCTGCAGGTCCTTCGACTGAAACTTCCAGCCGTGACGTGCGAGAATCTCGTTACGCATCAGGCGCAGTTCATCCTTCGAGAAATTGGCCAGATAGGTGGTGTTCATCAGCCAGTGAGACAACAGTTCGCTGGGATTCCGCTGTTCTGCAGAGCGCTCCTGACCCAGGCAGTTCTCGAGATTATCTGGCGTCAGCGTCATCTTCCACACAGCGTCGCCATTGGGTTTGCGTACGGCAAGGAAATACATGCCGTCCTGACGGACATACTGTACGCGCCAGCCAATCTTCGCACGCAGGGCCTCAGCCTCTACTTCATCACCCGTAAGGATGTACTCACCCTGCTTACCTGCGACCTTCGTCAGGTGGAAACGGAAACCGCCCTCGTGTTCACCGATGCCACTCATCGTGACGTTGTTGCCAACGACTTTAGCAGTATAAAGCACTGAACCGTCCCACCAATTGGAGGCATTCTGAATGGTCTGAGCCTGCACGCCACACAGCGCACAGAGAACCAACATCATTGAAAATAAAAACCTTTTCATCTTGGTTAAGTTTATAATTACGCTGCAAAGTTACGAATAAACGAGGAAAATGCAAAAGGAAAACAAGTTTTTCTTTTCATTTTCGAGTGAAAGTAACTTCTCGCAAAGCGAAAAGTTACGAAAACTCGAGCGAAAAACCAAATAAGATACAAAAAAAATGCCACCCGACAAAGTCGAGTGGCAATTATTTTCGCTAATAGCTAAAAGCCATTTTATTTCAGTTGACTTCGTCGACTCAAAAACGCGACTCGGCAAACTGAAAGCAAGCTTTCGTTTGCTCTCGCTGCTTATTTGAGTTCAGCGAGGTACTTAATGGTGCGAACCATCTGAGAAGTGTAAGAGTTCTCATTGTCGTACCAAGCAACAACCTGTACGAGAGAGTTGC
>CACYKE010000085.1 GCA_902774925.1 uncultured Prevotellaceae bacterium
TCAGGATGGTGCCAAGTGGATTAAAGACAATGGTATCGTAGAGAACTGGAAGACCCCAGAGCACATCGAGGTTCGTCCCGTTTATACGAAAGAAGACCTCGAAGGCATGGAACACCTCGACTATACAGCAGGTATTCCTCCCTATCTGCGTGGTCCGTATTCAATGATGTATCCGTTCCGTCCGTGGACCATCCGTCAGTATGCCGGATTCTCAACGGCTGAGGAGTCGAATGCTTTCTATCGCCGTAACCTGGCTTCGGGTCAGAAAGGTCTTTCTGTAGCTTTCGACCTGCCTACACACCGTGGTTACGACCCCGATAACGCTCGTGTTGTGGGTGATGTGGGTAAGGCTGGTGTATCCATCTGTAATGAGGAGAACATGAAGGTGCTCTTCTCAGGTATCCCCTTGAACAAGATGTCTGTATCAATGACCATGAACGGTGCCGTGCTGCCTATCCTGGCATTCTACATCGTTGCAGGTCTGGAGCAGGGTGCTCAGTTGGAGGAGATGGCAGGTACCATCCAGAACGATATTCTGAAGGAGTTCATGGTGCGTAACACCTATATCTACCCGCCTGCATTCTCCATGAAGATTATCGCTGATATTTTCGAGTACACCTCGCAGAAGATGCCTAAGTTCAACTCTATCTCTATCTCTGGTTATCACATGCAGGAGGCTGGTGCTACTGCTGACATCGAGTTGGCTTACACCTTGGCTGATGGTATGGACTACCTGCGTACAGGTGTGAATGCTGGTATTGATGTCGATGCTTTCGCTCCCCGTCTCTCGTTCTTCTGGGCCATCGGTATGAACCACTTCATGGAGATTGCCAAGATGCGTGCTGGCCGTCTGTTGTGGGCAAAGATTGTGAAGAGCTTCGGAGCCAAGAATCCTAAGTCTCTCGCACTCCGTACTCACTCTCAGACCTCTGGTTGGTCACTCACCGAGCAAGATCCCTTCAACAACGTAGGTCGTACCTGTATCGAGGCTATGGCTGCTGTGCTGGGTCACACTCAGTCGCTGCACACCAACGCCCTCGACGAGGCCATCGCCCTGCCTACCGACTTCTCAGCTCGTATCGCTCGTAACACCCAGATTTACATCCAGAACGAGACCAAGGTATGCAAGCAGATTGACCCATGGGCAGGTAGCTACTATGTAGAGACCCTGACCAACGAGCTGGTTCACAAGGCTTGGGAGCACATTCAGGAGATTGAGAAGCTGGGCGGTATGGCTAAGGCCATCGAGACCGGTCTGCCCAAGATGCGTATCGAGGAAGCTGCAGCACGAACACAGGCTCGTATCGACTCAGGCGTGCAGACTATCGTTGGTACCAATAAGTATCGTCTGGAGCACGAGGATCCTATCGACATCCTCGAGGTGGATAACACCGCTGTGCGCAAGCAGCAGGAGGAGAGCCTTAAGGAGGTACGCAGCAAGCGCGATGAGGCCGCTTGTCAGGCAGCCCTGAAGGCTATCACCGATTGCGTCCGCGATTTCAACGAGGGCCGCAAGAGCGAGAACAACCTGCTCGACTTGGCTGTAAAGGCCGCCCAGTTGCGTTGTACGCTGGGTGAGATTTCAGATGCCTGCGAAGAAATCGTAGGCCGTTATAAAGCAGTAATCAGAACAATTTCAGGCGTGTATAGTTCAGAATCAAAGAACGACAGCGACTTCGAGTTGGCATGCAAGCTGACCGATGAGTTCGCAGAGAAGGAAGGTCGTCGTCCGCGTATCTTCATCGCTAAGATGGGTCAGGATGGTCACGACCGTGGTGCTAAGGTTGTAGCAACGGGCTACGCAGACTGTGGCTTCGATGTGGATATGGGACCGCTGTTCCAGACGCCTGCCGAGGCTGCCCGCGAGGCCGTTGAAAACGACGTCCATGTGGTTGGTGCTTCGTCGCTGGCCGCTGGTCACAAGACGTTGATTCCTCAGTTGATTGAGGAACTGAAAAAGCTTGGGCGTGAGGATATTATGGTCATTGCAGGCGGTGTCATTCCTGCCCAGGATTACGACTTCCTCTACAAGGCTGGTGTCGCCGCCATCTTCGGTCCAGGCACTTCCGTCGCGAAGGCCGCTGTCGAAATGATGAAGATTCTGCTCGACAAAGAGTAGTGTGAAATGGTTACCTGCAACTGCAGGTAACCATATTAATAATTAATATAATGACATTTCAAGAACAAGAAATTTTCGATCGTTTGCAAGTGATAGGGGCCTATTACGACCTCGATTCACTGCTGCAGGACAAAACAGATCAACAAGCCGTCGCGCGGTATTACCGTAAGTCGGATTTCTTTTACAATCTCGTCCATTCTCGTGGTGGACATTATATTCACATGGGACTGTCGGATGGTGTGATTTTTCACAAAGAGGACTTTGAGAAACAGGCTCGGTTTGTAGGCACATTCCTGACAGGAACATCCATGCGTGTTCTTGAGGTGGGAGCTGGTCGGTTGGCCAACACACGATTGCTCGCCAAACTATTCCCACAGCATCAGTTTACGGCACTTGACCTCCCAAACAGGAATTTCCTGAAGAACCGTGTTCCTGCTAACGTGACACTGGTTGAGGGCGATTACAATGATTTGTCTGCTTTTAAGGACAAGCCCTTCGATGTCGTCTTCGGTGTGGAAACGGTCTGTCATGCCGAGAGCAAGGATCGTGTCATCGGGGAGATTTCCAAGGTTCTTAAACCTGGCGGTAAACTTATTCTCTTTGATGTCTACGAAGCCAAACCGCAAGAGGAGATGAGCGACTTTGAGAAACGAGTATCTGCCATCACACTGGCTGCCATGCGTGTCACGGCTAAGGACCAGTTTATTGGTAATATGACCAGATACATGGACCAACATCAGTTCCGTGATATCGATGTTACAGAGATGACGCAGGCTATCAGACCGACATTGAGAAACCTTGATCGCGTGTCGTGCCGCTATTTTGCGCATCCAAAATTGATTAAGACATTGCGTAAGTTTATCTCCTTGGATGTTACAATGAATAGCATAGCAGGCTGGTTGATGCTCTATACTTTTGATGGTCAGAATATCCATCGTTATTGTCGAATCGTCGCTACAAAAGCCTGACTTATCATAAAAGTTAAGCCCCGCCAAACGACGGGGCTTAATTATTTATTTGAATTTCAATCCCATATTATAGAGGATGAACGAGTAAATGTCGGCTTGTTCCTCGAGGACTTTTGTGAGGGGCTTGCCACCACCATGACCAGCCTTTGTGTCAATGCGGATAAGGACTGGGTTTTTACCTTCGTGACACTCCTGTAACGTCGCTGCAAATTTAAACGAGTGGGCAGGTACGACGCGGTCGTCGTGATCCGCTGTGGTAACGAGGGTGGCTGGGTAGGCCGTGCCAGGCTTCAAGTTGTGAAGCGGGGAATAACCGCGAAGGTATTCAAACATCTCCTTCGAATCCTCGCTGGTGCCGTAGTCGCTGGCCCAGTTCCAGCCGATGGTGAACTTATGATAGCGCAACATGTCCATCACACCCACCTGCGGAATAGCCACACGGAACAAGTCGGGACGCTGCGTCATGCAAGCACCGACGAGCAGTCCGCCATTTGAACCGCCTACGATGGCCAGTTTCTCCTTCGACGTGTAGCTCTCCTTAATCAGATAATCTGCAGCAGAGATGAAGTCGTCGAACACGTTCTGCTTCTGCATCTTCGTGCCAGCCAAGTGCCATTCCTCACCATACTCGCTGCCGCCACGCAGATTGACCTGTGCGTAGATGCCACCCTGTTCGAGGAACGGAATACGCGTTGCCGAGAAGCCAGGTCCCAGCGGAATGTTGAAACCGCCATAGCCGTAGAGATAGACGGGATTCTTGCCGTTACGCTTCAGTCCTTTCTTATATGTAATAAACATAGGTACGCGCGTGCCGTCTTTACTATTAAAGAAAATCTGCTTGCTCTCGTATTCCTGCTGCTTGAACTTCACGTTGGGCTGTGCGTAGAGCGTACTCTCGTTCTTTGCCATATCGTAACGATATATAGTGCCAGGCATGGTGAACGAGGTGAAGGTGTAGAAGCACTCCTCACCCTTTTTATCACCCGTAAAACCTACGCTACCCACCATTGGGAGCTTTACCTCATGACGCATCTTTCCGTCGAGACCATAGACGTAGGCGTGGTCGCAGGCATCCTGCGCATAAGTGAGGATGAATTGACGATTGATGACATCAACGCCGCCGAGCACGTTCTGCTGTTCAGGGACGAGCACTTGCCAGTCGTTAACACCAGGCTTGCGGATGTCAGCCACCATGATGCGGCCCTTCGGTGCACCATAGTTGGTATAGATGTAAATCTTGTCACCATCGTCGTAGATGGGCGCATATTGATAGTCCATGTTGTCAGTCATTTGGATGAACTGCGAGCCCTGTTGGCGCAAGTCTCTCACAAGCAGATTGTTGCCAGCACCAGCGCCAGCCTCGTACATGTACATCAGCGTCTCTTCTTCATTCGTGCCCACCTCGAAGAAGACTTTTGGCCTCATGGGGTTTTGATAGAACAGCACGTCCTCCGACTGCGGCGTCCCCATCTTGTGATAGTATATCTTCATACCTTCGTTGACGTTCGAGAATTCCTTACCCTCTGTCGGACGGTCGTAGCTGGAATAATAGAAACCGTCCCCCTGCCACGCGGCACCTGAGAATTTTGCCCACTCAATATGATCCTGAGTCAGCTTACCAGTCTTCAGGTCGATGACGTAGAATTCCTGCCAGTCAGAGCCTGAGCGCGAGATAGCGTAAGCCATCCATCGTCCGTTGTGCGAGAAATACGTTCCTTTCAGTGCCACTGTTCCGTCTGTCGATAGTGTGTTAGGGTCGAGGAAGACGCGCGGCGTGCCGCCCAATTCGTCCATTACGTACATGACATACTGGTTCTGTAGTCCGTCGTTCTTATAAAAGTACCACTTGCCGTGGCGTTTGCGCGGAGCACCGATTTTCTCGTAGTTGGCGAGCTCGGTTAGTCGTTTCAACAATTTTCCACGGAAAGGAATCTTCTGCAGATAGGCGTTCGTCACCTTGTTTTCGGCTTCCACCCATGCTGCTGTTTGTGCCGAGGTGTCGTTCTCCAACCAGCGGTAGGGGTCGGGCACCTTCACGCCAAAATATTCGTCTACTGTGCCATCCTTAGCGGCTTTCGGATACTGCAAATCCTGTGCTTGCAGTAAGTTTGTGGCTATCATTGCCATGCTCATCAATAATGTTCTTTTCATAGTTTCTAAAATTATTTTGCTGCAAAGATACAAATTTCTTTAAACTTTAAACGCTAAACTCTAAACTTTTTTGTACCTTTGTCGCCAGAAAACTTAAAACAAGATGAAAGATATCAAGCGAATCGTATTGACGGGCGGTCCCTGTGCTGGCAAAACAACGGCGCTGGTGCGCATTATTGACCATTTTTCTAATCTGGGCTTTAAGGTGTTTACCGTGCCCGAAGTACCTACCATGTACAGTCAGGGAGGTTGGAGCTATCTGACACCGAATCATGACCTCTATTACGAGGGCGAGTTGGCCATCCTGCGCACGCAACTGGCGTTGGAGAACTCATTTATGCGCTTAGCCGAGACTTGCACTAAACCCACCTTTGTGGTGTGCGACCGCGGCACGATGGACATCTCGGCCTATATTGACAAAGTGATGTGGGAGGAGCTGTGTGAGAAATGCGGCACCAATTCCAACGAGCTACGCAAACGCTATGACGCCGTGTTGCACCTGGTGAGTGCTGCCGATGGTGCCGAGCAATACTATACCACAGCCACCAATTCGACGCGTTACGAGCAAGCCAACGAAGAAGGTCTACGTATAGCGCGCGACTTGGACAAGAAGGTGAACAAGGCGTGGACAGGGCATCCGCATCTGCGCGTCATCAACAACCACGATAATTTCGACATGAAGATCAACCGTGTACTGAAGGAGATTTCGAACGTGCTCGAGATTCCACAGCCCATTGAGGACGAGCGTACGTATATCGTAGAGTTGACGGGCCAGTTGCCTGAAAGCATTGAGAGCGAGATAACACAGACTTATCTCGTGGCAGATCCTGATTGTGAGATACGTCTGCGTCGTCGTGACTGGGGTGGCGAGGTGGTTAACGTCCACAAAACCAAGAAGCGCATCTCGGCGACGGAAGTGTTGGAGACGGAGCGTCAGGTGAGTAATGCCCTTTATGAGTCGTTATTGCAGCAGGCTGACCCCTATCGTGCCACCATTCGTAAGACACGTCGTAGCTTTATCTGGCGAGGACAGTTCTTCCAAGTCGACACGTTCCACGAACCAGTCAATAATCTCGTCCTTTTGGAGACGAAGGGTGTGGCACAGCAAGAAAGTGTGAATTTCCCGCCATTCCTCCGTGTGATAGAGGACGTAACGGGAAATCCACAGTATTATAACTACAATATCGCCCTCAGGCGATAGTAGCGTTTAGGCGATAATCTCACGTGCACGAGCCAGTGCGAGGTCGATGTGGCTCGTGATATTCTCAGCGCCCAACAGCTTGTCGAAGTTGTTGCGGCGAAGCACGGCATCAACCTTTGGCGTGACACCTGACAGAACGATGGTTGTGCCATCCTTCTGACACATACGACACATGTTCTCGAGGTTGTGCAGTCCGGTAGAGTCGATGAACGGCACCTTACGCATACGGATGATGCGCACCTTCGGATGATGGCCCCAGCGAGCCATGAAATCCTCGAAGCGCGTGCCGGCTCCGAAGAAATACGGACCGTTGATTTCGTACACTTCGACGCCTTCGGGAATGGTCAAATGTTCCAGATTGCCAGCCTTCATCTCAGCATCTTCGTTGAGGTCAATCTCGTTGAGGATGGCGTGAACTTCGGTAGTTTCAGCCATACGTCGCATAAAGAGCAGACAAGCACAGATGAGTCCGAACTCGATGGCCACCGTGAGGTCGAAGATGATGGTAAGGAAAAATGTTATCAGCAGCACGGTGACATCGCTCTTGGGATTGCGACGAGCCATTGCCAGGAACGAACGCCAGCCGCTCATGCCGTAAGCCACAACTACCAGTACACCTGCCAGACATGCCATCGGAATATACTGTGCGAGCGGCATGAGGAACAGGAAGATAATCAGCAGCACAACAGCGTGAACGATGCCTGCAACAGGCGTACGACCACCGTTATTGATGTTGGTCATTGTACGTGCAATGGCACCCGTAGCGGGAATACCGCCAAAAATGGGCGATGCGATATTGGCAATACCCTGTCCGATGAGTTCGGTATTCGAGTTGTGATGATCACCAATGACACCATCGGCCACAGTAGCCGAAAGGAGTGATTCGATGGCGCCCAACACGGCAATGGTAACCGCAGGCCCTACGAGTCCCTTGATAGTCTCCCATGACAGTTCTGGCACCACAGCTCCAGGCAGTTGCGACGAGATGCTGAAACGGTCGCCGATAGTCTCAATACTGGTGATGCCGGCATATTGCTTCAGCAGCAAAGCGGCAACAGTCATTAGGATGATAGCCACCAGCGAACCAGGCAGTGCACGCAGTGGCGACAGGTGGAACTTACGCGCCAACATGGGCCACGAGGCGATGAGTGCGACGGAGACGATTCCGACCAAAGCGCTCCACCAGTCTATTGTACCTATATTATATATATAGGCAATCCACTTTTCGATGAAATCACTTGGTACTTTGTCCATCGTCAGCCCCAGCAAATCTTTCACCTGCGTCGTGAAGATGGTGACTGCAATACCGCTGGTAAATCCTACTACGATGGGGTAGGGAATGTACTTGATGATAGTTCCCAAACGTAACACACCCAATAGGATGAGGAATACACCTGCCATTAACGTTGCAATGGTCAGTCCCTGCATGCCGTACTGCTGGATGATGCCGTAGACGATGATGATAAAAGCACCCGTAGGACCACCAATCTGAACCTTCGAGCCTCCGAAGAGCGAGATGGCCAATCCTGCGACGATGGCGGTGATGATACCCTTCTCAGGCGACACACCGCTCGCAATACCGAAGGCAATAGCCAACGGCAGCGCTACGATACCGACTATGATGCCTGCCATGAGGTCGGCAACGAACGTCTTCTTGTTGTAATTCTTAACGGCCGAAACCATTTTCGGCTTGAAATCTAAAGTCTTCATTATCCTAAAAATTCGATTTTCGTTTGCAAAGTTACGATTTATCGAGAGCAAAACAAAATGAAATCCATTTTTTTGCCGAGATTTAGTAATCTTCGCCAATTTTTTGGCAAAGATATGCAAAAAATATAAGGTGGCAAAATAATTTACCACCTTGTATTATATATATGGCGTTTTCTTGATTTACTTCGCCTTCAGCAGGTCGCGAATCTCAGCCAGCAGCTCTTCCTGAGTAGGTCCTGCGGGAGCCTCGGGCTCTGCGGGCTCTTCCTTCTTCTTGTTCAGCTTGTTGATGCCCTTCAGCATGAGGAAGATACAGAAAGCGACAATGAGGAAGTCAACCGTGTTCTGAATGAAGGTTCCGTACTTCAGCGTAGCGGCCATGTCACCTTCGCCAAAGGCAAATTCCAACTTCGTGAAGTCTACGTTGCCGGTAATGACTCCCACCAACGGCATCAGGATGTCGTCAACGAGTGAACTGACAATTTTACCAAACGCACCACCGATGATTACACCGACAGCCATGTCCATTACGTTGCCCTTCATGGCAAACTCTTTAAACTCTTTAATAAATCCCATAACACTAAAATTTAAAAGTTTAACATATAATGTATTACTTTTCTAACTTCATTTTGCAATCTGCGTTTTGCAATCTCGGTCATTTGACCTTGACATATCTCATTTTTTACAATCCGTCATTACTTTTCACTTTAATTAAGACTGAAATCACGTGCAAATATAAGAATTTTTTTGTAACTTTGCACTCGAAATCAGAAAAAAGTGTCAAAAAGACGCAAAAAAACGAGAATTTTTAGTATAACCCTTTTAAATAATTAAGTAAAATGACAAAAGTTGCAATTAACGGTTTTGGCCGTATCGGTCGCCTCGCTTTCCGTCAGATGTTCGAGGCTGAAGGTTATGAAGTAGTAGCAATCAACGACTTGACCAGCCCCAAGATGCTGGCTCATCTGTTGAAGTATGACACTGCTCAGGGTGGTTTCTGTGGCAAGTTCGGTGAGAACAAGCACACTGTTGAGGCTGGTGAGGACTACATCGTTGTTGATGGCAAGAAGATCACCATCTACGCTATTCCTAACGCTGCTGAGCTGCCTTGGGGCAAGCTGGACGTAGACGTTGTTCTGGAGTGCACTGGTTTCTATACTTCTAAGGAGAAGGCTTCTGCTCACCTGACCGCTGGTGCTAAGAAGGTTGTTATCTCTGCTCCTGCTGGCAACGACCTGCCCACCATC
>CACYKE010000086.1 GCA_902774925.1 uncultured Prevotellaceae bacterium
TAATGTTTAATTTTTTCATTGTCGTCTGAATCAGCTTCCTGAAGGAATATTAAGGTTTACAATTGTTACTGTTAATGCGCGCAATTTCTAGATTTAACCTTCGCAATTTTTACCCTTAAAGACCGCCTGTCCGCTTCTTCAATTTGACAATGCAAAGGTAAGAACTTTTGATTGCGGTTCACGAATACTTCACAAGAAATTTTTCATTTTTCTGCGATATTTTTTCTTTCCTGAATAAGTTGACAAAACTGTTGCAGTGTTGACTTCGTCGACGACTGCTGGCGCTCGGCATAGCTCAAGCAAGCTGGCTCTGCTCTCACTGTTGCGGTTGTTGCAGTGTTGCAGTTCTCGAGAAGCTATTCCCATACCCTAAAAATACTTCTATATTTATATATAAATATAGAGTTAATTTTTGACTTTCATACAACCTATTTTGGAACTGCAACACTGCAACGCTGCAACAGCGAGAGCATTTATTTTTTTGTTCGCTATTAATTGTATAATTCATGTCACACGGTGCCAGGCACGGTGTGATACTCTTCTATTTTGCCCACCATATCGTCCACTCAGTGACACCTCCAGTTTCAACGATTATTCAAAAGAAGCCTTCAACGACGATGCGCAAATTCAGTACAATTAAGTAATTTAATGATTTTTCTTAATTATTTTGCATAAATACACCGTATTTAAATTATTATTTGTACCTTTGCCGTCGTGATTTTGACACGGGTCTCTTGAGATTCAAAATGTTTCAACAACATGATAAATGTGATTATATGAATGTGCATTTAATAACAATATTTACTAATTAAACAATTAACAATTATGAGAAGAAAATTACTTTCAATGCTCGTGCTGATCATGACAGCAGTATCGGGCGCGTGGGCCGGCACCCAAGCCACAGGCTATTTCGAAAGCTGCACTGCGCACCATGGCTCTATCCGTGTAAAAGGCTGGGCATACGACCCCGACCAACCAGCAACCTCTATCCAAGTCCATGCTTATATATGGTATGGCTCGTCAGTAGGTACAACCAAAGAGGAGCGTATGCCAGCAGTGGGCATCAATGCCAACATTGAAAGGTCGGATGTGAATGAAGCCAAGGGCATTACTGGTGCACATGGATTTGACCAGTATATCGCCGTGCCCGCTGGCACATATACCGTTCAAATCTTTGCCATTGACAAAACTGGAGATGGAAACCCCAAAATTCCCGGGACTAGTGGTAACCCAGCAACGTATACCGTCACCGTCACTGACCCTTACAACATCACTTACGATGCTAATGGCGGCAGCGACGCACCCGATGCGCAGCAGAAGGGCGAATTCGTCCAGATAAACCTGAGTGCCGCTAAGCCTACCCGCGATGGCTACGTCTTTAAGGAATGGAACACCGCACAGGACGGCAGCGGCATCAGCTACGCTCCTGGTGCAGCCTACACTGCCGATGGTGATGCTACTCTCTATGCACAGTGGGAACCCATTGTTGTCGTTGACAGCGGCACCAGTGGAGACGTTTCATGGACACTGACCAGCGACGGCGTGATGACCATCAGCGGCACGGGAGCGATGGCGGATTATAATGGTTATGATTATCCTTGGTACTCCAAGAGTGACTACATCACGAGCGTCGTCATTGAGGAAGGTGTGACGACCATCGGTAAGTGTGCCTTCTTTGATTGCTATAATCTGGCATCGGTCAGCATTCCCGCCAGCGTGACGAGCATCGGTGCAAGTGCCTTCTCGAATTGTGGAAAAACCGCCACCACCTTGACGGTAACGATTGCTGACGGATCGGCACTTACAACCATCGGTAGTGGTGCCTTCGGGAAGACCAAACTAACATCTATCACCCTCCCCGCCAGCGTGACCAGCATCGAAGATTATGCTTTTTATGATTGCTCTAATCTGGCTACGATCACCCTTAACAGCAACCCGTACATTACCGATAATGATGTATTCCCAGCCGGCGCGACGGTGACGATGAACCTGACGGCAAACTCGGCAGACGGTGCCTACTGGACGACGTTCTACCAAGAGAACTACAGATTCCAGGCTGATGCAAACACGCAGGTATTCAAGGTAACGCTCTATGTAGATCAATTGACGATGCATGAGGTTGCTAACGGAATTGTGGACAAGAACACAGCCGTTGTCCTGAAATCGACAGGCAATCCTGTGATGACACTGACGACATCGGCCAGCAGCAATACGGATGACAACAATCTGGTTGGCGTGAATGATCCCGCAGGAAAGACGAGTGATGGAACGATGTATGTGCTGAACAACGGTTCGAATGGCGTGGGCTTCTACAAACTGAAAAGTGGCTCCAAGCTCGGCGTTGGCAAGGCTTATCTGACGTATGACGGTGCTTTGGCTCCCGAGTTCCTCGGCTTCGGCGAGACGACAAGTATCGAGAGTTTAGCCAACGGCCAAGAGCCAACAGCTAATGGCCCATATTACGACCTTCAGGGTCGCCGCGTAGCTCAGCCCACCAAGGGCCTGTACATCGTGAATGGTAAGAAAGTGGTAATCAAATAACATGGAGGACATGACTATGACTAAGAAAGAATATATGAAGCCCGAGATGCAGACAGTAGAACTGAAGCATAAGTGCCAGATTCTGGCTGGCAGCGTAGATGCCAACGGCATGAACAACGGCCTGATAGAGGATGAGGTGACTGAAGGCTGGGCACCAGAATTCAATGATGTTTTTGAATAACGAGATTTTTGGTATCAAATAAAGTACACACCAAGCCCCTAGTAATCACAGTGTTTACTTGATTAATACTTAACTTAGCCCCACTGCCCTGGTTCAAAAGGACGGTGGGGCTTTATTATGCAAAATAATGTCACGGATTTTAAACATTACTATGAACACCGGGGACAGGTCCCTTCCTCAATATAACGCTTCTCTTGACAAATTGAACAGTATTCTGCACAGAAATAGTGTTAATATCCTCAAAAAAAGCAATTTTTTGAATAATTTTCCGTACCTTTGCACGCAAAGCGTGCGAGTCTGCTCACGCTCGGCCATCAATGCAAGCATCATGGCCCTCGCTTAACCGCAGACTTGTCAGCCGAAAGGCTGCGAAACTGCTCCCGCTCGGCAATTAAAGAAACACCCATCCTCTACGGTGAGGACGCACGACGCTTCGAGGCACGCATGAAGGAGCGCCGCCGCATATCGCCCGAAGAACGGGCTGAAATGAAGGTCACTTATGAGGCATTGAAAAGCGTTTGCGACTTCATGTGATATGGAAGACAAGGAGTTTACAGAACGATATACCATTCACAGAATGGCAACAACAGAAAATTCACAAAAACAAGTTTCATTATGGAAGCAATAGTAGAGAGAACACCGAGGACGGTCACCGTTCGCATGAGTACCCGTCGCTGGAACAGAATGCTTCAGCTGGAAGAGACCTATAAGCTGGCTCGCATCATCAAGCGCAGTATGAAACAGGTGGAATCCGAGCCAAGCATGACTCAGGAAGAAGCCATAGCAGCACTCCGGGCCTTATGAAGGTAAGAATGTCTGAGGATTTCCGCGCCGCCTACAAGCGGCTGAAGAAACGCCACAAGTCGCTGGAGCAGGATTTTGAGCAGCTGCTCGCTTCATTGCTTCAGAATCCCATGCAAGGCGTTGAGTTAGATGGTGGCGCCCGCAAGGTGCGCCTTGCCATCACATCGAAAGGCCGTGGTAAGAGCGGCGGTGCTCGGGTCATCATCCGCGTCCGCATTGTCAGAGACGAACTGCAACTCCTCTATATCTACGACAAGTCTGATTTTGAGAACATCAGCGATGCTTACCTGCGAGATGTCTTGAAACGCATGGAGGAATAATTCCCCCATTAACCCCCACTTTATCTCTCATAACAAATAACAAGATAACAACTCCATACTCATGCCCCGCTACCTCCACATACCCCACACTCCCGACACCGCCCGGACCCTGACTCTGAGCGGTCGTAACTGCTTGGTAGTGGGCGACATAGTAACGTTTGGAGTAATTCAAAAGTTGGCAAAATGATCAGAAGAACCGACCCCATGATCTAAAGAAAAATGGATTTTCCTTTGGTTCTTCGCTCGCTTATTCGTACCTTTGCAGCCAAATTAATCACTTAACATTAACAAGGTATGAAGAAAACCATTACATTTTTATCCAGACGGGCAGCGGTGATGCTGCTTGTGATGATGCTCACCGCCACGACGGCGTGGGCGACGGACAAAACGCTTTCGGGCAGCGAGAGCTACACGGCACAGGACGGCGACGTGCTGACGGGCTCGACATCCGGCACGGTGACGATTGCCAACAATGCAAAGATTACGCTTAGTGATGTGACCATCACCGGTGGCATCGTCTGCGAAGGAACAGCGGAGATTACCCTTGTCGGTACGAACAGTGTGACGGGTGCAAGCCAAAAGGCTGGCATCCAGGTCGGCGGTTCAGGCACTACACTCACCATCAAGGGCGATGGCTCGCTGACAGCAAACGGCGCTTTACATTCCGCAGGTATCGGTCTGAGCCGTGCTTGGGGTGTGGACGCTACGGGTGGCGATATTGTCATCGAAGGCGGAAACATCACGGCAACCGGCGATGGCATGGGAGCTGGTATCGGCACAGGTGTGTGCTGGGATGGCGCTTCAGACAAGACGGCAACGCTCGGCAACATCACCATTAAAGGTGGAACAGTAAGGGCGATTGGCGGAACAGACAACGGCAACGGCATTGGAAAAGGCCATGCCTATTCATATGGCCATGCAGTTGTAGGAACTATCACCATTTACGATGGTATCGACCTGGTTGACGCATCGAGCATCAGCGACTTCGCTAATGTGGTATATATGTACGGCGAAACAAACGTGACCGCCAACAAAACTGACTACTTCACCATCACCGAGGACGGTGACCGCCGTGTTATCGCACCGAAAGATGATACCGACTACACCATTACCATTGCCAATGGCATCGAGCACGGCACGTTGACGGGTGCTGCTACGGCTAAGTATATGGAGAATGTGACGATAACTGCCACACCCGACTTCGGCTATCGCCTGAGCAGGCTTGTTGTGAAGGACGCTCAGAATAACGACGTGGAATCCACGGACAACAGTTTCTTTATGCCCAGGAGCAATGTAACGGTAAGTGCAGTGTTTGAGCAAAGCGTTCATGGCACTACGGAGTTTGCTTTGAGTCATTGGTTGACTGGTCAAGGTTGGGTAACGGATGCCATCATCTACGACGGTATAACAACTGTGAATATGAACAAAAACGTAGATTACAGCATCATAAGGAATAACAGCAGATTCTTGTTAGACAACGACACCTACGCTGCATATATCCCCTATTCCGGTGGCACAGGGACATTCTATAATTCGGGGAATCCGACAAACTTCAGACTTGATGGTGAGGCCACGGCAGGCTACTACGACATCACGATGACCGAGGCAGATAACGGCAAATGGTCGGTATCTATCTTGAAAACAGTTGGTCAGATGGATGTCGTGCCCGACCAGACCTACACAGGCAGCGCCATTACTCCAGAGCCGACAGTCATCGCCGGCTCGCTCAGCCTCACCAAAGGCACGGACTACGAGTATTCCTACGAGAATAATACGAATGCTGGCACGGCAACGGTGAGAGCCACCTTCCGAGGCACCTATGCATGGCTGGGCTATGTGGAGAAGGAGTTCACTATTGTCTATCCCACCGTCACCACCTCGTATGTCGATGCCAGTGGCACACTGCATGAGAACGTGGAGGCAGTCCCGCTTGACAACACCATGACGACGATCTCGGCAGGCTGGTATGTCGTGAACAGCGACGTGACATTCAGCGGCAACCTCTCTACCAATGTCAGCAGTTGGGCCGACAACACGGTGAACATCATTCTCTGCGACGGAGCGACGCTGACGGCAAACAACATAACCCCAATTAGAAACAGAGACAATCTTCGTATCTACGGCCAAAGCCAAAGTACTGGTACTGCCAATATCAGTGGTAGAATTGTGGCATCCAGCTCACTCCAAATCTACGGTGGAACCATTAATGCCGCTGGCGATATCATGTGTTCCCAAAGCGGCGTTGACATCTATGGCGGTAACGTCACAGCCGCAGACATCAATGGCCATGAAGGCTCTCTCTCTCTTACTGGCGGCACAATCACCGCCAGCAGTCTTACCGTCGATCAAGGAGATATCACACTTGGTGGTGCCACTGTGACTGCCGGTAGTTACAATGTAACACAGGGCACCGTGACCATCCTTACCGGCATAACTTACTACGACGGTACGGGAGCCAGTTACACTGCAGGCAACCTCTCGGCCGATCAGGTTTCCGCCATCGCGGGAAAGACACTGCGGACGTATGACTACCGTGGCGACACGTGCGGAAAGGACGACCCTGATACCGGCGTGGACGAGAGCCTGAACGTGACATGGGCGTTGGCTGGTACATCTCCCAATTACACCCTCACCATCAGTGGCACGGGCGCCATGAAGGATTATGGTACTCCAGATGACCAGCCCTGGAAAGATTATCGTTCTCTCATTGCAAGTGTCGTCATTGAGAATGGCGTGACGAGCATCGGCAATATGGCCTTCGAAGGTTGTAACAATGCTAATCTAACATCGGTCACCATCCCTGCCAGCGTAACGAGCATCGGTGATTATGCCTTCGGATATTGCACCTATCTGGCATCGGTCACCATCCCTGTTGCGAGTCTGACGTATTACGGCGTAAGTGCCTTTGATAATACTGCCGCCGGACTGAAAATTTACGTGCCTGGAAGTGCGCTGAGCACCTATAAGGCCGCGACAAACTGGAGTGCATACAAAGACAACTTCGTAGGAGTATACACCCTCACCTACGACCTCGCTGGCGGCACCCTACCTGTAGGCAAGAGCAATCCCGCATTTTATACAGGCGAAGACAATAATTTCTTGCTCAACAACCCCACCAAAGAAGGCTATGCTTTCGCAGGATGGAAATATGATTATACAGAGGGCAATAACACTTTTAACTACACCGAGGTGTTCGTGGAGGTTGTTCCATTTGGGGAACAGGACCTCAGCTTTACGGCCACATGGGTTGCCGAGGATGAGACTCATAAAGACCTGGCTAAGTGTAGGGCTGAGGTGGATAATCCTCTTTATCGAGGCGGCTCAGGCAACTATGTCGGTTATTACTACGAAAATGGAAACGGCATCAAGGTCTACGACGGTGAAAAATTGCTGACCTATTTACATTATGATTCTGAAAAAGGGGAATTTGTCGGTGACTATTCTTACTCCATGTTAGTAAGCCTCGATGGAGGCAGCTGTTGGGATATGGGCGAGCATTGCCGTGTATTGCTTACAGGCAAAGGAAACTACGTGGGCGGTCTTTCTGCCGACGTCGTGATTGTTGCCAATTCGGTAAACGGCGAGTGGGGCGACCTGAAGTGGGCCTACGACAACGGCACGCTTACCATTAGCAGAAAGGATGGAGTTACGGAAGATGTGGTAATGGATCCCATGAGTTCTACCGGCGAAGGTTACGATTCTTGGCTCAGCATCGGCAGTGGTATTTTCAGCATTGTCTTTGAAGAGGGAGTCAAGACGATTGCCGAAACGGCATTCGGTTATGTAGGCGACGGACTACACCACTACAGTAATCTCGCTACCATCAGCCTGCCCTCGTCGCTGACGGAAATAGGTGCGAATGCCTTCGCCCACTGCGACGGCCTGACCGTTGACCTCGATGACATCCTCGCCAAGAACATCACACTCGGCAATAACGCCTTCTACCAAATAGGCTGCCTCGCTGGTTCACTTGCCAACATGGCCAATAACGCCACCAAGATTGCCTTGCTTGATCAGGCCATAAGCAACAACATCACCCTCAAAGACCGCACGCTCTACAAGGACGGCGACTGGAACACGTTGTGTCTGCCGTTCGCACTGGGTAATGCCATGGCAGACGAGGGTCACCACTTCGACGGAACCCTGCTGGAAGGAGCCACAGTGATGCAACTGAGCGTCTTGTCATCAGGGCTTAGCAGTGGCGGCGAACTGACGCTAACCTTCATCAACGCTTTGAGCATCGAGGCCGGAAAGCCGTATATCGTGAAGTGGGCCAGCGCCGACAACCTCGTCAATCCAGTATTCAACGGCGTGAATATCATAAATACGGAGCCTACTCCTGTTGAGTTCGAATTTGAAGGGAACAGCGCCAAGTGCCAGTTCGTGGGTAACTATAATCCAAAAGAAATTACCGAAGCCACCAACCGCAACAACATCGTGGTGCTGGCAGGTGGCAACAAGCTGGGCTACACAACGAGCGACCGCACCATCGAGAACGGCAAGGCACTCGGTGCCTTCCGTGCGTACTTCTACATTCCGGAAAAAGATGGCACCACTGGCGCCAGCAGCTTCGTGCTGAACTTCGGCGATGAAGAAACCACGACGGGAATCGTTGACAATAAACGTGAAACAATAACCAATAACCATTGGTATAGCCTCGACGGGCGCAAGCTCGACGGCAAACCGACACAGAAGGGACTGTATATCGTGAATGGCCGCAAGGTCGTGATTAAGTGAGAATAAAGCTGAGCTCGCTCATGCTTTATCGAGCGTGAGCGAGCTCGATGTGAAACATCAAGGTCGTGATTAAGTGAGAATAAAGCTGAGCTCGCTCATGCTTTATCGAGCGTGAGCGAGCTCGATGTGAAACATCAAGGTCGTGATTAAGTAATCATAAATTTCAAACAATATGAAGAAGCAATATTTAAAACCAACAACGCGGGTAGTCGTGCTACAGCAGTGTAGAATCCTTGCCGGTAGCCCCGTTGCCACGAGCCTCAATGGTGCCCCTGAAGGAATCGGCTGGGCTGAAAATGGCATAGGCGACACCGACGTCCTGAGATAAACACGTAACATTCTCTCATCGTCCCACCGACCTGATCCGAAACGAAAAGGCCGGTGGGACGATTTAATGTTGCTCTTGGTGTGAACACCGGGGACAGGTCAAGGGATCATGGGGTCGGTTCTGAGTAATTGTATGTAGTTTCTAAACAACTTTTTTTTTGAAAAAGTGTTGGTTGTGTGCAACATTTTTATTATCTTTGCACCCAGAAACAGTTTAAACCATATTGTTATGGACGCATTATTCAGAAAGAGTGACCGACATAGGCACTCTGCGCGAGACCTTTGCCATTGGCAGCCTGTCCGAGTCGCACAATGTGGAATACGGTAAGGCCCAGGGCGACTTCAAGGTTGAGAAGGATTCTTACGTCTTTGCCGATGACTGGGACATGCCCGACGGCGCCAAGCTTCCCCTCTGGATGCTGGGGTTCCTGTATTAAGTTATGTGTATTTTCTCTGGTTAAATCACATTATTATGATAAAGTTTTTGTAACTTTGTAGCCTGAATAAGAGAAAATACAACTATGTCAGTAATAAGTGATCTGATAGAGAAAGTCAATGACCCTGATTTGAGAGCGAGGCTCAGCGAAGAGGTGGCGAGGATGCAGAAGCAGAAGAAGTTCGGCTTGGTGTTCGAGGAGCATCTGCCGGAGGCTACTTCGCTTTATAGAGACTATTTGGATAATTTCAGTATTAACAACGAAAGATACGATTAAACAATGACTAAGAAACAAGCTATACAATTGTTTGAAGAGCGCAAGGTGCGCACTGTCTGGGACGACGAGCAGGAGAAATGGTATTTCTCTATTGTTGATGTATGTGGAGTACTCACAGACAGTCCCAATCCTCGTAACTATTGGAAAGTTCTGAAACACAGACTTGTAAAGGAAGGAAATGAAACGGTTACAAATTGTAACCAGTTGAAATTAAAGGCCGAAGACGGTAAGATGCGCCTGACAGATGTTGCTGATACTGAGCAGCTTTTCCGCATCATCCAGTCCATCCCATCACCCAAGGCAGAACCATTCAAGCAGTGGATGGCACAGGTGGCCAGCCAACGTCTTGACCAGATGCAAGACCCCGAACTGAGCATCGACCAAGCCATAGCTGATTACAAGCGCTTGGGATATAGTGACGCGTGGATCAACCAGCGCATCAAGTCGATAGAGGTGCGCAAGGAACTGACTGACGAGTGGAAGCGCACAGGTGTCAAAGAGGGGTTGGAATATGCCTCGCTGACGGATATCATCACGCGAGAATGGAGTGGTTTCACCACTAAGCAATACAAGCATTATAAGGGCTTGAAGAAAGAGAACCTGCGCGACAATATGACCAACCTCGAGATAGCCCTTAATATCTTGGCGGAGGCTTCTGCTACTGAAATTTCAAAGGACCGAGACCCTAAAGGTTTCAACGCTCAGACACAAGTGGCAAGAGAAGGAGGCAGTGTGGCTAAGGCAGCTCGCAAACAACTTGAAAGCAAACTGGGCCGCAGTGTCATTACAAAGGATAAAGCCAGCGACTATCTGTTGCCCGAAAACGATGAATCCCAACAAGAAGACAAATAAAGATGAAGATGTATCAGTTGACCTGTCCCTCGTGATTTTCAAACGAATTCAAACATTAACGAATCATTAAAATAATAAAGGTTATGAAGACAAAGCATTTTCTTATGATGGCAACTCTCGCAGTGGGCATGGCCATGACGAGTGTGATGATGATTTCCTGTTCGAAGGAGGACACCCCGTCCATAGATAGTAGTAGTTTAGATGTAACGGATCCTGAGGGAACGTTAGAGGTTAGCGAGACAAATATCGTACTCCCTTCTGATGGCAAACCAGTGAAATTGATTGCAACGTACAAAAGCCCCAAAGGACTATATGAACCAACTGCGATTTCTATGTATTATGAAGATGGAAGTGAAGTCCTGGGAGTTCAAGATGGTGATAACATGACCTTTGATATAACTAAGGAAGGCACATACACCGTCAGTGCGAGTACTAGAAGTATAAAGATAAAGGTGAGTCGTAGGGATGGGAATTGATGATGGTATTAACGCAAACACACGAAGATCACGGGGTCGGTTACTGTTTTATCATGGAAACTGTCTCTCCGTGAGGTGAAGAATAAAAACAGAGAAACGGAAGTCATCGCGGCTTCCGTTTTTCTTGTCCTTTTCCTCATTCTTCTTCGCCCCCTGACACTCGCCCGCCCGAAGGTGTTTTTTGCCGGAAAATTTTGCAGTATCAATAAAAAACACT
>CACYKE010000087.1 GCA_902774925.1 uncultured Prevotellaceae bacterium
ATGAACCGAAGTTCTCCATGACCACAAGTTCGTCACTATCACCCAATCGTATGGTGTCAAAACCGCTCCTTGGTTTGAGATTTTGTATCTCCATGATGTCCTATTTTTACTTTCTCGGGTGCAAAGTTCGCAAAAAATATTCGAAATTCAATATTCTAATTGTCTTAAATTATGCTCTATCAGTAAAGAATTATCGCCAAACGCTGGAGATAGAACACACTTTAGGAAATATCGGACATTACAAAGCACAGTAGATTACGGAATCGTGAGACAATCTATGTCACGCCATATTATTCACGCTGTTGTTCATTGCCATGTGGTAGCTAGCACCATGACGGTCATTGTGAGTTGGTTTTGCCTTTATTTTTGGCAGAATTGCGTTAATTCTCCAAAATCCATTGCTTTTTACAAATATATTTACTATCTTTGCAACCGAGAAAAGACAACTAAGGAATAAATTCTATGAGTTCAAATACCAATCAAAAAAAATGGCTATGGCCGGTGGTTTTTGGCGCGTTGGCGGCGGTAGTGCTGCTGGCGGTAGCGCTGAACTACGCGGTTCGGGCGGAGCGCAACGTGCGCTACGTCGGCATGATGGACGTGGTGGCGGAGAAATTGTCAAAGACCTTCAGAGGCGTGGAGATGAACGCGGAAAACGTGTTCGACGAGGTGGCCAAGCACATGGAGTCGCCGCAGGCTGTCGTCGAGGCCCTCGGCAGTAAGACTAGCCTAAACCCCGACGTCATCGGTTACTTCGCGGCTTTCATACCCAACTACTTTCCGCAAGAGGGTCGGTGGTTCCAGCCCTACGTGCACCAGGGTGACTCGACGGAGTTCATGCTGACGTTCGTGGGCTCGGCGCGCCACGACTATACCACGTCGACGTGGTATGTGCAAGGCATAAAGGAGAAGGAGAGTTTCTGGTCGGAGCCATATTATTACGAGGATGACTTGAACGTGGCTAGCGGCTACTACATGACGTTTGCCACACCCATTTTCGACGCTCAGGGCCGCTTGGCTTGCGTCTGCGGAGCCGATATGACGCAGGAGTGGATGATAGAACAGTTGCGGCAGATAGAGGACGAGGTAAGGAACGACGAACTGCTGAACAACTACCGGTTGTCTGGGAACGACGATTTCTTCATCGTTATCCTGAACGACGATGGCACCAGCTTCGCCCATCCCGACGGAGACATTGTTACTATAAGCGACGAGGCATTCGTCGCCAGCTTGAAGAAACACCATCGTGGCGTGGCCGAACTGGAGGTGAACGGCGTGCCGTCGCATGTCTATTACACCCCACTGAAGCGCACTCACTGGTCGGTGGCTATTGTCGTAGAGAAATGAAGAAAAACGTATTTATCGCACAGGCAAGAATGAGCATACTGAGAAGACTTTACGTGGTTGCGCTGACGGCCGTCATGGCGACGCTGGCCGCGATGGCGCAGACATCGGATGCCGGTGGCAACGACCGCATCGCGCAGTTGGAGAAGGAGATGTACCGCTACTATAGCTCGAACGCTATCGACAGTTTCATGCTCATCACCGACCAGCTGATAGAGGCGTGCCGCGAGGCTGGACCCAGTCAGGAGCGGCTGTTCTACAAGGCGTGGTCGAACCAGGCCATCTACAGTTTCAACAGAGTGAACCGCACGCGCGGTCTGGAACTGGCCCACCAAATTCATGACTACGCCTATCAGCATGACAGTAAGTTCGGACTCTACACCTCCACATATGCTCTGGCCACTATGTCGTCGAGCCTGCGCCACTTCGTCCAGGCCGAGCACGAGTTCACCGAGGCCATCAATTACCAGCACCGCTTCTTCCCCGACGAGAGCGCCGCCGCCCCCTACCTAGGGTTGGCGAAAATCTATGTCAATACGGAGAAGCCCGAGAAGGTGCTTGACTGCGCCCACAAGGCACTGGCAGAGCCCAATGTCATCATGCAGCACAGGCTGTCAGCGTGGTCGTATATATGCATCGCGTATTACGATGACAAGTACAGCCGCGACGATTTCAACCGCGCCTTTGCCGAGCGCGAGAAGTTGAAACGCGACAACGGTCACGATGACAGTTTCGGCCCAGCCGTCAACTTCTATCACGCCATGAAAAACGGCCGCTACGCTGAGGCCCTGGACATCGCCATCAACATTAAGGGGGGCAGTGACCGCTTGGAATTCATTGCCAAGGCCTACGCAAGCCTTGGTGACTACAGGCAGGCCTACCTCTACCAAGTGCGCTACAAGGATTATCGCGACTCTGTCAACACCGCTGAGGTGCAGCAGATGTCTTACGAGTACTCTGCACAAATTGATGTAACACGGGCAGAAAACGAGGCCAAAGACCTGCGTCTCTCCAACCTGGACCTGCAGATACAGGGCGCCGTGCTCATCACCCTCATCACACTCGCCTTCTCCATCTTCTACTTCTTCCGCCGCCGCAAGCAAATACAGAAGCTCCGCCACGCCTACAACCAACTGGCCGACACAACCACCGCTAAGGAACGTATCGACAGCGAACTGCGCATCGCACGCGACATCCAGATGTCGATGGTGCCCCGCAACTTCCCTGCATTCCCCGACCGTCGCGACATTGACCTCCACGCCACCATCGTGCCCGCCAAGGAGGTGGGCGGTGATCTTTATGATTTCTTCCTCCAGAACGATCGCCTCTACTTCTGCGTGGGCGACGTCAGCGGCAAGGGCATCCCCGCTTCGCTCACCATGGCCGTCGCCGTCAACCTGTTCCGCACTGTAGCCAAGGAGGGCTTCCCGCCCGAGGTCATTGCCACCAAGATGAACGACACCATGTCCGCCGACAACGAGAACTCCGTATTCGTCACCATGTTTATCGGCATCATCGATCTCAAGACCGGCAACCTCGACTATTGCAACTGTGGCCATAACCCCCCCGTTTACGGTGAGCGACGGATGCATACTTCGCAGACCGTCTTCCGCTTCCTCGACGACATCGAGTCCAACGTCCCTATCGGGCTCTGGCCCGACTACACCTTTGTTGGAGGCCACATCAGTGACATCCGCGGCAGCATGCTTTTCGTTTATACCGACGGCGTCAACGAGGCTGAGAACCGCATGCAGGAGCAGTTTGGCGAGAAGCGCATGCTCCGTGTACTCCGCGAGTCTACACAGCCCTTCGGCGAGCGCACCCCCAAGACCCGCTCCCGCTTCCTGATAGACGAAATGAAATGTGCGCTCGACGCCTTCGCCGACGGCCCCGAGCAGAGCGACGACCTCACCATGCTCTGCGTCATCATAAAATAATGGTGAGAGCTAAGAATTAGGTGTGGTTCTCGCAGGGGATCCAGAGCCAGAAGGTGGAGCCGCGGTCTTCGCCAGCGCTGATGACGCCGATGTCGCCTCCACAACTGTCGGCAATCGACTTACAAATGGCCAGTCCCATCCCAGTGCCTTGCACGAACTCGTTAAGTTTGACGAAACGGTCAAATACCACTTTTTGTTTGTCCTTAGGGATGCCGATGCCAGTGTCCTCGCAGTATAGGTACATGCCGTGCTTCTCGTAGCGATAGCCCAGTCGAACGTGTCCCTGCGAGGTGAACTTCACGGCGTTGGTGACGAAGTTGGTGAGCACCTGCTGGATGCGCTCGAAGTCAAGTGTGGTAACGAAGGTGTCGTAGGGATTCTCCTTGATGAACTTCAGATGCTTGCCCTGCACACGCTGCTGGAGGGTCAGGCAGATGTCGTCGAAGGCAGTAGCGAAGTCGATGGTCTCGGGCTTGACAGTAAGTGTGCCGCCGCTGATGGACGAGGCCTCGATGATGTCGTTGATGAGTCGCTGCAGCATGTCGCTAGAGTTGCGGATGATGCGGACGTATTCGCTGCGCTCAGGATTGTCGCCCAGCGTGTCGAGGACGCCGGTGAATCCGACGATGGCGTTCAGCGGCGTGCGCAACTCGTGGGTCATCGACGCCATGAAGCCACTCTTCATCCTGACGCTCTCGTCGGCCAGTGTGGTGACGGCCTGCAACTGTTGGCGGGACTCCTCGAGTTTGGCGTTGTCGACGACGATGTGCATCCTGCCATCATCGTCCTGCTCTAAGTGGCGGTCGCTATGTTCCAGGAGGAAGGCCAGGGTCTGCTTCTTGCGCTCAATATCGGCCTTGATGGCTTGCATCTCCTTGTTGTGCAGATGGCGGTCGCGGTCGCGGTTGCGGTCGTCGGTGATATCGAGCGTGGTGATGAAGTAGTTGCAGATTTCACCCTCGATGTTGAACAGCGGCAGGATGTAGAACTCAATATAGCGGTCGATGCCCATTTCAGGATATTCCATGTGCTGGCAGATGAGCATGTCGTTGCGGCTGTCGGGTGAGTAGATGTTGCGGAACAGCGGGACATCGAACATGCAGACGGTTTCCCAGAATCGCTTGTTCTCGGGGTGTTCGTCGGTCATGCCACAGAGCTGCCGCATGTTGTCGTTGAGGTCGATGAGCCAGCCGCCCTTGTCGTAGAACGACATGGCGATGAAGGGAATGTTCGACAGTTGCTCGTACTTCTTGACGAGTTCGCGTTCAGCCTTGTTCTCCTCGATGTCGTGGGTGACGTCGTGGATGGCGTTGACAACATAGGCGGGATGTCCTTCGTTGTCGAGTTCTAGGATGGCGTGGCCGTGGAAGCTGAGCCAGTGAGGCGCGTCGTCGGTGGCGCTGTTGAACAGTTTGTTCAGTACGAACTGGCGCTCACGGCCATCAGTCAATAGCTTCATTTTCTGGGTGAACTCTTGTTGCTGGCTAGGGTGGATGTGGCTGATGAATTCGGCCAGCGTGAGGCCCTCCTTGGGCAATATCTGGCCGTAGCTGTTGGTTATCCGGTCGTTCTTGATGTCATAGACCATGATGTCGAAGTTGCCCATGTGCAGGGCCTTGAACATCATGCCGTTCAACTCCGTCGACTTGCGAGCAGCACTCTGCACGTGGGCCTTTGCCAGGCGTGCTAAGAAGTAGCAGAGCACTGTCAGCAGCAGCACGGCTACGATGATGTAATAGACTATCGGCGACGAGTGGTCGTGGACGCGCTCAGGATGGAACCAGCGATCCTGAATGGCAGCAATCTCACCACTCTGCTTCAGGCGCGAGTACTGGTCATCTATCTGCTCTATCAATTGCCGGTCGCGGCCAATGATATGTATTTCGGAGATGGGGATGCTCACGTCGTTGAGCACGAGGCCCTTGAGGTTGAGTTCCTTGATTTTCCACTTCAGCGGTTCCTCGCCCCACACGTAGTATTTGTAGTCACCATTGAGTACACCCAGCAGCGCCACTTTGGGTGTCTGGAACTCCATGCGGCTGTTGCGCATCGTGTCGCCGTCCATGAAATATAAGGCGGAGTAGTCGCCGGGCTTGAAGACGGCACCATCCTGCTCCAACTGACTGAGCGACACTGTGCCTACGGAATCAGAGTGCGTGGCCACGCGGATGCGATTGTAGTTGACGATATTATTCGAGAGGACGTAGGGCTTGCGACGGTATCGACGGGCATTGGCCAGAATGATGTCGGCATCGCCACGCTCGAAGGTCTTCAGGGCGATGCTCCAGTCTTTCATCACAAACCGGCAGGGCAGTTTCAGCTCGTTCATCACGGCCTGCATCACATCGACATTGCTGCCCGAGGGCTGTCCCTTGTCGTTCAGGTATTCGTAGGGCGCCTTGTCCCAGTCGCAGACAATGACGACGGGTCGCTGCTTGGTGTACGTATTGGAGAGCTGCTGTGCCATTGACCTGATAGCAGTGGCACTGAGCAACAACATTATAATATATGTATATAGGCGTTTCATGGGCTAAGCAGTTTTCTTGCGTTTAATGACTGAGGCGTGACACGGGATCATGATATAGATGGTGGTGCCCGACCCTTCTTCCGAACTGATCTCGAAGGTGCCTCCCATCTGACTGACCAGCTCCTTGGTGATGGCCAGGCCCAGGCCCTTCGTGTTGTGGGCACCGCCTAGTTCTTCCTCCTGGATGCGGGTAAGCTCGGCTTCGGGGATGCCATCGCCTGTATCGTCGACCGAGATAATCAGTCGGCGGCCAATGTAGTCGTAGCGCGCTCTGACGGTGCCCCGCTTCGTATGCTGCGCGGCATTGCGCGTCACCTGTTCGATGACATGGCCAAGGTTCTCGGCATCGATGTCAACGGTCAGCTGCTCGTATGGATTCTCCACGATGTAGTTGGTGTCGGTATTCATGAACTTCATCCAGCCCGTAGCGCACTGCGACTCAAACAGCTCGGCGAAGTTCTGGGGCTGCCGGTTAATATCAACCATCCGTGCCTCCAGGCGCGACAGGTAGAGGATGTTGTCGACGATGTGCAACAGGTAGTCGGCATTCTGCTGGATGACCTTACACAGCTCCGGCTCATTGGCAGAAGGACTGTCATCGCTGATCTGTGCCACATGCTCGACCACGGCACTCATTGGATTGCGAATTTCCTGCACCATATTCTTCACGAAACTGCTCTTTGTCTTCTCCACCTCCTGTACCTTCGCCGTCTGCAGACCCATCTGACGCTCAATCCAGTCCATCTCACTAATGTCACGCAGCATGCCGCGGTATTCCTTCACCTTGCCATCGTTGTCGTGGCAGGGCTCTAAGCGGAAATACAGAATCAAAGGCCTTCCGTCCGTTGAGCGGAGGGTGGTCCTGATGTTATACTCAATCACCTTGTCTTCATAGTCGTCCATATCCGTCAAAAGACGCAAGGCCTGTCGCCGTGACTGCTCGTCGACCAGTGTCATGCAGCGTGTCTGCGTCAACGCATGCTGGATGATGTCGGTACCCCGGCAGATAGTCAGTGTGTGGGAGCCGGGCGAGTAGGTGACTTGGCGGATGTCGGTATCGCCGATGGCGGCGTTGAGTATCTCGGTATATTGTCGCTGCTCTTCGCGCAACGCGTCAATCTTATTTTTGCCTTCCTGCTCTTGGTCTTTGCTGCTTACCGACATGGTGATGTCACGGCAAAAGGCAAAGACACCCAGCATCTCACCGGCATCGTCGTGGATGGTCATTAGGCGGAATTCGGTTATCATGTCGTGGCCGACGGTCTGGGTGCCCTGGTATCCATTCACGTCTTCCAAATCCTGAATGTCGATGTTGAACATTGAATGGACATCAACGCCCTTTTCAATGATTTCCTCGGCATTGCATCCGAATATGTCGCAGGCCTTGGGGTTGATGTTGACCAGCCTACCGTCTTTGTTGAAAAGTATAATGCCCAAAATCGGGGTGTAGAAGATGGACCAGTAGCGCAACGTGCGTTCTTCGTCGAGACGCTTCTGCTGCTGTTCCTCAGTCACATCCTTCTTAGTGCCGATGATGACGGCGGGATTACCCTTCTTGTCGCGGCTCAATACGGACAGCACGATGTGGTAGTCGCGCTCGTTGGTGTCACCGCCTTCCACGTCCTTGGCGCGCAGGTTCAGCTCTATTTCCTTCTCTTCCTCATCGGTCTTCCTGGTTTCAGCGAGTTTGTCCAGAGCCGACTTCAGACTGATGAAATCCTCGCGGCTGTATCGGTGGGAGAATTCCTCCATCGCGTAAGTGTAGGCCACTTGCCCGTTGTCGTTATGCCAGGAGAACCGGTTCGTCTTGATGTCGTAGGTCCAGATGTGTACTTGACTAGTCTGAAGAATCAGCGCCAGACGATTGTTGCGTTTGATGTTCTCAAGTCTTATCTTCCGGTTTTGGATACGGTAACTGATGCCATAAACAGCCATGAAGACGAGTAGCAGCAAACCGCCACCCAGCAGATACCACAATCCTTTCGGCTCTTCCATATTCTGCCGCTCGGGATAGAACCATTTATCCTGCAAGGGTTGTATCTTGTCGTTGGTATAGAGTCTGGTATAGGCCTCATCGAGCTTGTCAAGCAGTTGCTGGTTGTTCGACATGAACTTGTACTCACCATGAGGCATATTGACAGGTGTCAGTTCAAGGTTGTCGATATGGTATCGGTTCATCAGCCATTTCAGCGAAAGGGTATTCCACACAATCTGTCCCTCGCCCTTGGCGCTGACCTCCTGAATGGCTTCGCTCATGTCCTCCACGGGAATAGCATTCTCACCCCACCCGTATTCCAGCATTAAGTGATAGGCCAGTGAACTGTCGCAGACTATCACCTGGTGGTTGCTAAGGTCGCGGAAGCGCTTGATAACCACCCCCTTGTTCTTCGGCGTCACCACGCTTTGGGTGAAGAGCGTGACAGCATTCTTCGAGTATTTGCCGAACTCGTCGTGGAATCCTACGGCTAGTCCTAGCATCAAGTCCGATTTACCTTCCTTCAGGTCACAAAAGGCTTCCGACGACGGTTTCAACCTAATTTCGTAGGGAATGTCCAGTTCCTTCATGATGAGCCGAATCAGGTCGACGTTGAAGCCGTCGGGGTCGCCGTTGTCGTTCAGAAACGAGTAGGGCCACAAGTCCCATACGTCTTCATAAATCAGCGGACTGTTCACTGAGAATACCCGTGTAGAGTCTGATTGGGCAAATGCTACTACCAATGAGAGATATACAGAGAGCAGTAACATCATTGCTCTCTTACACCATGACATTTCATCGCATGTGGGTTTATGCATATCGTACATTTGTTAGAAAAAACACCTAAATCGCTGCAAAGATACGAATTTTTGATGAAATAAATGCAATTATAGCATAAAAACGTCAATAGAATTACAAAGAAAATTCGAGCCCACCAAACGATGAGCCCGAATTTTCTGTTTGTAGTCGCTCCTAAAATGCGAGTGGTCCGTGACCCATACAAGAGGTCGTCGTGATGGCCGTCAGGAAGGCCGTGAGAGCGGCTACTACAACCTTCACCGCAATCTCAATAAAACGCTTCTTCATAAGCTACATCTTACTTCTTACATCTTACATCAGACATTAGTTGACTTTCAGTCGACTGATGTCGCGACTCGGCAATGCTCGAGCAAGCTCGGCATTGCGCTCGCTGCTCCATCAGTTGACGTCGCCTGGGTC
>CACYKE010000088.1 GCA_902774925.1 uncultured Prevotellaceae bacterium
ATTCACCATGCAAATCCGCTATGATTGCAATGACGATGCTGTGGGCAAGCCTATTCGTACAGGGAAAATCTCGCGAAGTCTTGACAAGTGGGCAGAGGATGGTGCATCGTTTCAGTTTATCATTTTAGGTGAAGCACTGATGAAAGCGTTGGCACAGTTCCGAAAATGATTCCGAAAGTTCCGAAAAGTGTTCCGAGGCTCCGACAATTTTTGTCGGAGTTTTTTCTTTTTCGTAACTTCGCAGCATCAACTAAATATTGTATCTATGATTCAACAGAAACTGAGTTTGTTCCAGTGCCTGACGAGCGTGCCGAGCAAGGCGGTGGGACTGGAGGAGGTGGTAAGGCTGATACGCTACGACAACGGCGTGACGGCAAAGACGGAGAACTACCGCAGGATGGCCTCGGTGCTGGGCAAGGAGAAGGCCGACGAGGAGGTGAAGAAGAAACTGGTGCCGGCATTCTCGGTGGGCGTGCTGTTCGACGGCAACGGGCGCGGGGCAGCGAACGTGCTGGGATTTACGGGACTGGCGCTGTGCGATATTGACCACGTCAGTGGTGAGGGGCAAGAGGTGAGAGGTGAGAGAAATGACCAAGCACTGAACGAGTCCTTTGAGAAAGCGACGGCTGACCCCCATGCGCTGATGGTGTATCGGACGATCAGTGGCGACGGGCTGCGCATCATCTACCGCTACGTCAGGGACGAGGGGCCTCTGACTGCCACCTCGTGGCGGGCGGCGTTCCTGAAGGGCAACACGTACTTTGCCGAGTTAACGGGCCACGACTACGACACGCAGTGTACCGACTACTCGCGGCTGAGCGGGATGGCGCACGACGACGAGGTGTACGTGAACTGGGAGGCCGAGGCATTCGTCATCACCGACGAAGAGATACTGGAGGCCAACTTCGACGGACGGGGCGAGAAAGGCAAGCCGCGCAAGGAGTATGCGGCAGGCACCCACGCCGTGGCGGTGGACGAGGCTTGGCCCCGCGTGGAGCAGACGCTGGCACGGCGGCAGATGGCCTATCAGAGCGGTCACCACCACGACTACGTGATGCACGCGGCGTTCCTCTTCAACCGCTACGGGGCCGACCAGGACGAACTCCTGACGTGGGCGGCGCAGGAGTGGAGCGACTACGACACGAAGCAGCGCGAGGCCACCATCCGCAGTTGCTACAAGAAGACGCAGGAGCACGGCACGTGGCGCCTCAACCGGCAGGGGCGCAAGCAGAAGGAGACGTCGATGATCACCCTGCCCGAGATTCGCCAGTGGCTCAGCCAGCGCGTCGAGGTGGTGTATAACCTCGTGACGGACCAGACCATGTTTCGATTGAAAATTGAAAATGGAAAAGTGAAAATCGGCTGCGCCGAGGATAATGTTCAATGCTCAATGTTCAATGGTCAATGGGTTCAATTGGACGAGCGGGTGCTGTGCTCCATTCGCGGACAGATAGCGGCAGACACGGGCAAGCGCGTGCTGAAACAAGACGTGCGCGACGTGCTCAACTCCGACTTCTCGCGCCTGTCCCACCCCGTGCGCGAGTACGTCGAGGCACTGCCCGCGTGGGACAGTCGCGACCGCGTGAAGGAACTGTGCCGTCACGTCTCGGCCCAGGAGCCGCAGTACTTCGAGTGGACGCTGCACAAGTGGCTGGTGGCGGCGGTGGCCACGTGGATGAGCGACCTGTCGTCGAACCACGAGATTTTTGTACTTATCGGCGCCCAGGGCATCTACAAGACCACCTTCTTCCGCCACCTGCTGCCCCCGCAGTTGCGCATGTATTTCTGGGAGAACGCCCACAACTCCTTCTCGTCGAAGGACGACCACCTGGCACTGGCCGAGAACTGTCTGGTGGAGATAGAGGAGATCGACCTGCAGTCGCCCCGCGATATCTCGGAACTGAAGGCCCTGGCCACCAGCGAGAAGGTGAAGGAGCGTCGGCCCTACGCCCGCTTCCGCGAGGAGAAGCACCGACTGGCCTCCTTCTGCGGCTCGGGCAACCAGGAGCGCTTCCTCAGCGACGAGACGGGCAACCGGCGCTGGCTCTGCCATAAGGTGGACCACATCGACGACCCCCGCACATGGGGCCTCGACTACGACCAACTCTACGCCCAGTTGCGCGACGAACTGCGGCAGGGCTTCCGCTACTGGTTCGACCCCGACGAGCAGCGGCGCGTGGAGCGGCAGAACGAGGCCTTCCGCATAGAGAGCGACGAGGAGCAACTGATACGCTCGCGGCTGCGCAGGCCCTCGGCGGGCGAGAAGGTGACGCTGATGAACTCGGGCATGATCTGCCAGTTCCTGAATGGCGGCGTGGTGGGTCGCGGTCTCTCCACGCGCAAGGTGGGCATCATCATGACGAGCCTCGGCTTCAGGAAGGTGCACACCATGCAGGGCAACTTCTTCGAGGTCTATCAGATACCCCTCGACCAGATACAGGCCACGCTGGCCATGACCGACACGCGGGAGGGCGAACCGAGCGAGCCGCAGGAGGGCGAACTGCCGTTCTGACCACGGGGCGGCGGGCCGATGAACCGATGGCGTATGAAGGATATGAAGGAGGATTTTGCAACTTTCCCTTATAGGAAATTATTTAGTCGGCCACTAAATGTTTTCCTTTATATAAAAGTTTGGTTTCTATCCTTCATATCCTTCATCGTCGGTCAGCAACGGCCCCTGGAAATATGGCGTTTAGGCGCCGGAAGTATGATGTTTAGGCACTGAAAGTATAATGTTTACGCACTGAAAACAAGACTGTTATGACGATCAAGAGTTACCCCAAGAGCGAACTGGCTCAGTTGTATTTCCCCGACAGCGACCCGCACGTGGCCACCAACCACCTCGCGCAGTGGATCAAGCGTTGTCCGCCGCTGGTGGACGCCCTTGCCGGCTGCTACCAGAGCAAGAATGCCAAGTTCTTCTCGCCCCAGGCCGTCCGCCACATCGTCGAGTACCTCGGCGAGCCGTAGAAAAGTGGCACGTTTGGCAAAAAATGAGGGGAAAACGGCAGAAATTCTTTAACTAGTTTAAGAAATGCACCCTCGGCAGTCATTTTTCGGGCTCCGCCGAGGGCGTTTTTGTGATGCAATTGGTAAATTTGCACGTTCAATCGGGGCCTGCGCTTTCTTTATGCCCATACCGATAGTGCTTCCCCCTACCAGACTTTGATGAGAGAATTATAAAGTAACCATAATACAAGAACAATTAAAAAGAAACAAAATGAGAAGTATGATCAGGATTAAACGAACATTCAATCTCATCCTCACCCTTGCCGCGATGCTAACGATGGCGCAAGGGGCGTGGGCAGTGACGGAAGAAGTCACCGAGACGTGGACTATGAACGGCTCCGCATGCTCTATCTCGGGCAGCACGCTATCCAATGGCTCCGGCAATAGAATAGTGCTGAGCAACGGTGGCGGATGGCTTAATAATGGCACGCAGACCATTTTAGATGTAAATCAGGCATTGATTCTGACCAATCAATATAGTATGGAGGCCAGCTTCCCCGACATCGAGGGTACGGTGACGAAGGTGGAATTCCATAACATCTGTCTCTACTGTCCCACAAGCTATAGCATGTATGTGGGCAAGGACATGAGCAATCTGCTCAGCATTAGCCCTGGAGTTACGGCTTTCTCGTCGTGGGATAATGCTGGCCAGTTTAAGGACGTCACTTACACGGGAACATTGGATGTCTCGTCCTCGGCACCGCTGAAACTACTGTTTGGGGCTTCGTCAGTACCTCCATTGGAGATGTTGTTGTTTGATTCGGGCTACATCAAGGTGACCTATCAGAGGGAGGTGGCTGCCGACCCGCAGCACACGTTCTCGTTCCCCAACCCGTCATCGTTCAGCGGTAACACGCTGACCGCTACATGCGTTAACAACAGTGCGGGACACGAGTGCACGCTCACCAACCATCAGGCCACGTTGACACTCACGGCCCACGATAACACCATCGAGTCGTTCCCATTGGACTATCCGTCACTCAACTTGCTTGAGTTCAACACCCAGACTGGCCTCGGTGCCACCGCAGGGACCATCACCTACACGAACAAGACCACGGGCAACAGTCAAACGGGCATGATTTTCGAGACTGGCGAATTTACGGCCAGCGTCACTGTCACCGTCGGAGGCAACAACTACACGCTGACCAAGGACTTCAATATCTTGGCCGGATACAGGGTCAACAACAGCTACCAGCAGTTCAGTGTTAGCAAGACCTCGGCATTGGTGGGCGACGAGATAACCATCACCTACACGCAGCTGATGAACGAGAGCCTCGATGAGCTGACCTTGACGGGCGCGACATCGGGCAATGACATCACCTACACAGACAATCACGACGGTACCTACACGTTCACGATGCCCGCCGAGGACGTGAACATCAATGCCACGATTACGTATACGCTCAATGAAAACGACATCACGAAGAACGGCGACACCTACACCATCAAGACCGCCGAAGGCTGGGACTACTTCTGCCGACGCATCCTGTTCGACACGACAATAGACGGTTTCAAAGGCAAGACCATCGAACTTGCAAACGGCATCACCGTGACGGCGACAATGGCGGGCAACTCTGAACATCGGTTCAAAGGCACCTTTGACGGCAAAGGCTATACGCTGACGTTCAACCCCACTTACGTCGGACAATACACCGCACCGTTCTATTGTACCGACGGTGCCACCATCCGCAACCTCCATGCAACGGGCAGCATTCAGGCTGGCGACTTTCAGAACTGTGGCGGCATAGTGGGTTTGGCTAACGGCAACCTCACCATCGAGAACTGCCGCGTGAGTACCCAAATCAGCACTACCTACAGCGGCAATGCCGGACACGGCGGCTTCGTGGGCTTCCTGACTTCGCAATACAACCAATGCCACATCACGGGCTGTGTGTTCGACGGACTCATCTACAACCCATACTATTCCGGCACGACCTATGGCTGCGGCGGTTTCGTCGGCGCCATGTCGGAGTACGGATATGCCATACTGGAAGACTGTCTCTTCATCCACGGCCAGTACGACAACAACGGCGGCAAGCACGAACTATGGTGGGGAAATGAGAACAACAAGAATAGCACGTTCCTCCACCGCACCAACAACCAAGGCTCCGGCAAACTGACCAACTGCTTCTACGTCGGCACGCGCGGCCTGAAGCAAGGCTCGCCCGCCGTGGAATCGGCCACCGCCCCCGCCAACTTCGCCCACTTCGGCGACCCGACAACCGACCACGGCTTCCTAAAGGTCTATGGTCACACCATGGTCTTCAACAACAAGTACTACACGCCGACATACGGCGACCTGGTGGAGGAATACGACTTCGGCGGGGGAAAGAGTTACAACATTGAGTACGACGACGCACCCCTGGGCATCCCCGACATCACGACGCAACTGTGGACGCCCTTACTGCGCTACAAACGCAAGTTCACCGCTGGAAAGCCCGTGACGGTGATGCTGCCGTTCAACTTTGTGCCGAACGACTTCAGACGGGGTGTTGAAGGCGACGTTCTGACTGGTCATTTCTATGAGTTCAAGGGCATCCATCTGGACCCGCAAACGAGCAAATGGATGGCCGAGATGAACGAGGTAGGCAGCGATGATGCAAACGAATTGACCACGATGAAGGCCAACCATCCGTACCTCTTCGTGCCCACAATGAGCACGGTGCCACATCCTTATATGAACAACTTGGAGTACATCTACATCGATAATGGCGGCTCCGGCGTCAACATCTTCACCGAAGGCAACGAAGGCGGCAATAAGGTGACCCAGTATGACGGCAGCAACGAGTCATTCCGCTGGAACAAATGGGACTTCATCGGCACCTACCAGCCGCGCTACTGGTACGACGGCTCGGACAGCGAACATCCAGCAGAGAACATAGGCGAACTCGACAAGGTGTATGGCTTTGCAGGAGCAACCAAGGAGGTGCAAGGAGTATACAACAACACGACTACCGTCGAGGCTGGCGAATTCGTGAGGGCGAAGAGCGGCGCGAAGATCCGCCCCACGTCGTGTTACCTGATGTGGACGGGCTACGAGCCCGACTATGCCCCCGCCCGTGGAATGACCCGCGGCGCAGCGGCTGACGAGGAACTGCCGCAGCGCATCACCGTGAAACTCGTCTCGGCCAGCGGCGAGACTACCGCCATCGGCACCCTCGACACCACGACGGGCGAGGTATCATTTGACAGCGAGGCATGGTACACCCTCGACGGCGTCCGCCTCAGCGGCCAGCCCAGCACCAAGGGCATCTATATCAATAATGGACGTAAGGTTGTAATAAAGTAAGGAAATGGAGATCACAGCAATGAAAAAGAGAGCATACGAGAAACCGACCTGCAGGGTCATAGTGTTGAAACATAAGACAAACATCTTGGTGGGCAGTCCCTACGACGCCACCCCGCCCAACGAAATCCCCGACTACGACGACTGGTTTGAGTAACATCCACCAGGTCATTCATACCCTCACCCTCGGCCCCCGCTTATCGGCTCCGCCGAGGGTGTATTTGTGGGAAAATGAAAAAAGCCCCCGCAAAAAAGGCTTCAATAAGCAAAAAATATTGCGAAAAGTTTGGAAGTATCAGAAAAAGTTCCTATCTTTGCAGCGTCAATCCATGTGATTGACTATCCGGTAAGTTTCCGAGTGGGGGCAGGACCATATCGCCACCGTCCCGTTTTAAAGAGTTGCTTCGGCGGCTCTTTATTTATTATACCGCTTTACAAACGTCTTGAAGAAGTCGCGGCTCTCAACAGAAGTCCGTTTCAGAAGTATCGACTTGTTGCCTTTGAACACGAGGACTTCCATGGCGCTTGGGTTGATTTCGAAATATTTCTTGATGCTACCCGCCAACGAAATGGCACGATAATCGGTTGCCATGTTCAACAGTACGTGAGTTGTCTGGCCTACGGATTCCAGAAGGCGGTTAAGTACCGATGCCTTTCCGTGAATGGTCTTCAGGTCGTACATCTTATATACGCCTTTGTTTTCGAAGATAAAGTCGGCAGTACGGATGCCCTTGGGATTGGGCAGAATATACACCTTGTTGCCATGAGCGACAGCCTTGCGCGCTGCATCGAGCAATAGGGGCAGATCGTCGTGGTGGCTCGCATCAGCCGCGAAGATGTCTTTCTCATTGTCGAGGGGCTTGAAGATGTTGTATTGAGTCAACATCTTCAGTTGACGTACGAAATCGGCTCCCGTCAGTATGTGGAGCCGCGCAAGTTCCAGTGCTATGTCGTATTCAGGCATGGGTCGTCTTTCGTTGTATTCAAAGCAATACCCGGCAGTTTGATTGCTCAGGGACTGTCGGGACTTAACGGTGCAAAGGTAGTCAGTTTTCGCCAATTTTCCAAATATTTAGACGGAAATATGCATGTTCGAAGTGAAAAACACTATATTTTCGCAAGTTTATCGCATCGTAACGTATCGTTGCGCATGATGCGCACGATTGGTGGTGTTGGGATGTTGTACCTTTGTGCTATCAGAGAAACACTCTGATGGAGTTGTTGAAGATGCAAGTCGCGCGGTAGCAAATTGACTTTACCCATTTTACGTCGCGACTCGGCAAATGCCAAACGGGTTTGGCTCTGCTCTCGCCGCTTGTAAAATTCTTCACTCTTCATTTTTCACTTTTCACTTTTTTTGATTATGATTTTGTATGTATTGAAACAGAACAAGAACCGGAAGTCTCCGGCGTTCGGGAAATGGTTTGCCTTCCCCGTGATCGAGGAGACCATCGACCTGGATGCGCTGGCCGAACACATGTCGAACCACAACACACCGTACTCGAAGGGCGCCATCAAGGGGATGCTCACCGACATGGTGTCGTGCATCAAAGAACTGCTGCTGGAGGGCAAGAACGTGAAGATTGCCGACCTCGCCATCTTCTCGCTCGGCATCAAGAACAATGGCGGTGCCGTGAGCGAGGACGTCTTCACCGTGTCGAAGCACATCAAGGGCGTGAAACTGCGTGCCCGTGCCACCGGCGAACTGATCGCCAAGAGCCTGAATCTGGAGGCTACACTGAAGAAGGCCAGTGCCACATCGAAGACGAGTGGCAACGGCGGTAGCAATGGCGGTGGAACGACTCCGACGGGCGGCGACAGTAACAACGGAGGGTCACAGAGCCAGAGCGGAAGCGGATCTTCGCAGAGCGGTGGTGAGTCACAGAACGGCGGAACCAATGGTGGAACCAACGGCGGTTCGCAGAACGGTGGCTCAGGTAGCAACACTGGCGGTAACAGCGGCTCACAGAGCGGCACCGAGCAGGGTCAGGAGGGTGACTACAGGCTGGTGATCTACAAGTATGGCAACGGCACCTCGACCGTGACGGACGACAGTGAGCAGGAAATCAACAGCAACGACCAGGTGCATTCCGGCTCGAACGTGAACATCAGCGTCGTGCCTGTTGAGGGCAAGGAGCCTATCGCCAAGGTCAACGGCACTCGTATCACGCTGACCGAGAACGACGGAATCTACACCGGTTCGTTCCAGATGCCTACCAAGGGCACTGTGCTGGAGATCAACTCTGAGCCCGACGAGTGGGATTACGCTGATCAGAACTGATGAAGCAGCGAGAGCAGAGCCATGCTTGCATGAGCTCTGCCGAGTCGCGCCATCAGTCGGCTGAAAGCCAACTGAAGCGGATGAAAGTCAATTAGTATTCACCATTTAACGATTGAATTTTTATGAAGATTTTTAAGGACATGAAACGCTGGAAGACCATCATCCAGTTCATCATCACCGTGTTGACGGCCATTATCAGTTCATTTTTCGTACAGTCATGCGCCACA
>CACYKE010000089.1 GCA_902774925.1 uncultured Prevotellaceae bacterium
CTGCGCCGATGGTACTGCAATGCAATGTGGGAGAGTAGGAGGCCGCCACTTTTTCTGAAGCGAAGCCCTGAGTCAGCAATGATTCAGGGCTTCTTTCGTATTATTTGTTGATAAGATGCATTTATTTCGATGGAAATGATTATCTTTGCATGCAAAATATGACAAGTATGAGAAAAATCGGTTTTGTAGTATTGATGCTGTTGGTGGCAGTGATGGCTCCTGCAGCAAATCAGTTAGAGTTGAAGGACATTACGAAGGGTGAGTTTCGTGGTGAGTCAATGGCTGCCGTTAAGCCGCTGAGCGACGGAGAGACGTATGCCCAGTTGAGCAGTGACGGTCAGCGTATTGAGCAGTATTCGTTCAAGACGGGCAAGCAGGTTGGTGTGCTGTTTGACGCCAAGAGTGCTAAAGGGGCGAAGATAGACAACGTAGAAGGTTATATTGTCAGTCCTGACGGCCAGCGCTTGTTGATTCAGACGGCAAGTGAGCGTATCTATCGTCATTCGTTTACGGCTACCTATTATATCTATACGGTGAGGAACAACCGCTTGGAACCTTTGTCGGAGAATGGTCCGCAGCAGGCTCCGCTGTTCTCCCCAGATGGTTTGCAGATTGCTTTTGTCAGAGATAATAACATCTTTATAGTCAAGCTTTTATACGACAATGCTGAATTACAGATTACAAAGGACGGCAAGCGTAATGAAGTCATCAATGGCATTCCCGATTGGGTGTATGAGGAGGAGTTCAGCCTTGCACGTTCGATGGTATTCACTGCCGACAGCAAGCAGCTGGTTTGGGTGCGCTACGACGAGAAGAACGTGAAGGAATTCTCCATGCCAATGTTCAAGGGCCTGAAGCCCGAACGTCAGGAGTATGCCGACTATCCTGGTGCCTACAGCTATAAGTATCCGATTGCAGGCGAGCAGAATTCAGCCTGTACTGTTTGGAGTTTCGACATCAGCAGCCGTCAGACGCGCCAGTTGCAGTTGCCGCTGGATGCCGACGGCTATATCCCCCGTTTACTGCCGACCAGTCAGCCCCAGCAGGTAGCTGTCTATACGCTGAACCGCCATCAAGACTGTCTGCGCATCTTTATGTGCAACCCGCTGTCAACGGTATGTAAGCAGGTCATTGAAGAGAAGGTCGACAAGTATGTCCGCGAAGAAGCAATGGATGCTATTCAGATTACTGAGCGCCACATCCTCGTACCCAGCGACCGCACGGGCTGGATGCACCTCTATCTATATAATCATAATGGCCAGTTGCTGCGTCAGGTTGACGACGGCAACTATGAGGTCAGCGACGTCTATGGTTATGACGAGAAGACCGGCGACACCTACTTCGCCTCTCATGAGAATGGTGCTACTGACCAGCGCGTGTGGGTAGCCCACCAGAATGGCAAGCGTGAATGTCTGACACCGAAGGCAGGTTGGAATACTGCTATCTTCAGTACCGACTACAAGTACTTTATCCATACGTGGAGCAATATCGACACACCGCCTGTGTATTCGCTTTGCATCAATACCGGCAAGGAGTTGATGACGCTGATTGACAACAAGGCGCTGTGTGAGAAACTGAAGGGTTATCAACTCGGCAAAACCGAGCTGCTCACGATTAAGACCAGCGAGGGCGTAGAACTGAATGCGTGGATGGTGAAGCCTGCCGATTTCAACGCCTCGAAGCGTTATCCTGTCATTATGTACCAGTATGGTGGTCCCGGAAACCAACAGGTCGCTGACCGATGGAATATTGGAATGAACGGTCAGGGTGCCATTCTGGAGCAGTATCTCTGCCAGCAGGGCTTCATCTGTGTCTGTGTCGATAATCGCGGCACTGGCGGACGCGGAGCTGCGTTTGAGAAATGCACCTACCAGCAGTTAGGTCAGCTGGAGGCGAAGGATCAGGTAGAAGCGGCGCTGTGGTTGGGGCAGCAACCTTATGTTGATAAAGAGCGCATTGCCATTTGGGGCTGGAGTTTCGGTGGTTTCAATACACTGATGGCTATGTCTGAAGGCCGTAAGGTGTTCCGTGCGGGTATTGCCATTGCACCTCCGACCTCATGGCGCTATTACGACACCATTTATACTGAGCGCTTTATGCGTACGCCGAAGGAGAATCCGGTAGGTTATTACGACTGTCCTATTACCCGTGCTGAAAAACTGCACGGAACGCTATTGCTGGTGCACGGAATGGCGGACGATAATGTACACTTCCGCAATACTGCCGAATATACGGAGGCATTGGTGCAAGCTGATAAGGACTTCCGCCAGCTGGTGTACACCAACCGTAATCACAGCATTTACGGAGGAAATACGCGGAACCATTTGTTCAGACAATGCGTGAAGTTCTTTGAAAAAGAACTGAAACAATAAAAGAAGGGAGCCTTTGATGGTTCCCTTCCTTTTTTCGTTATGCCGTAATTCCGTGATACCGGAATAACGACTATTTCTTCTTGACGGGATCGCAGGTGAGGCCGCAACCGAGCTTCTTGAATATCTTGCGGTCGACTTCAGAGAGCATCACCGTCGAGTGAACCTGGCAACCTTTCAGACGAGGTAGCTGGGCTAACGCCTGACGGCATTGCTCGTCGTCCTTCGACAGCACAGAGAGCGCCACCAATACCTCGTCAGTATGCAAGCGCGGATTCTTGCCGCCCAGATATTCTATCTTCGTCTTCTGAATTGGTTCGATGAGACTTTGCGGAATGAGCTTTGCCTCGTGGTCAATGCCTGCCAGATGCTTCGTCGCGTTCAGCAACAATGCTGCCGAACAGCCGAGTAGGGGAGAACTCTTGGCAGTGATGATGGTGCCGTCCTCCAGTTCCATTGCCGACGACGTGTGGCCCGACAGTTCCTGCTTGGCTTGTGCTGCCACCGTCACGCGGCGATAGGCCGTCGATATCTTTGCCTGATTGAACAGCATCAGAATCTTGTTCACCTCGCGCTCGTTGTCAACGCCGTCTGCCATCTTGTTCGTTGCAGTGTAATAACGGCGGATGATTTCGTCGCGGCTGGCATTGCAGCACACCTCGTCGTCCGATATGCAGAATCCCACCATATTTACGCCCATGTCTGTCGGACTCTTATACGGGTTCTCGCCGTAGATGCCTTCAAACAGCGCATTCAGCACGGGGAATATCTCAATATCACGATTGTAATTGATTGCAGTCTTGCCATAGGCTTCTAGGTGGAACGGGTCAATCATGTTGACGTCGTTCAGGTCGGCCGTAGCTGCCTCGTAAGCAATGTTGACGGGATGCTTCAGCGGCAGGTTCCACACGGGGAACGTCTCGAATTTTGCATAACCCGCACGGATGCCACGCTTGTTCTCGTTGTAAAGCTGCGAGAGACATACCGCCATCTTACCGCTTCCCGGTCCTGGTGCCGTGATGATAACCAACTGTCGCGATGTCTCTACGTAGTCGTTCTTGCCGAAGCCCTCGTCGCTGGCAATGAGCTCGACGCTGTGCGGATAGCCGTCAATCAGGTAATGCACATACGACTTGATGCCCATACGTTCCAGACGGTGACGGAACTGGTCAGCAGCGTGCTGGCCGTTGTAGTGCGTGATGACTACTGACCCCACCATGAAGTCGCGCTCCATAAACTCGTCGCGCAACCGCAGCACGTCCTCGTCGTAGGTAATACCCAGGTCGGCGCGTACCTTGTTCTTCTCAATATCCTCGGCGCTGACGACAATGATGATTTCCAGTTCGTCGCGCAGCTGGGCAAACATCCTCAGCTTCGAGTCGGGCTTGAATCCCGGTAATACGCGCGAGGCGTGATGGTCGTCAAACAGTTTGCCGCCTAACTCCAGATACAGTTTCCCGTCGAACTGCGCAATACGCTCGCGAATGTGCTCCGACTGTATCTTCAGATACTTCTCGTTATCGAATCCAATCTTCATCTTTTCTACTTCGTTATTACGATATAACGTTGTTACGAACTATTTCTTGCGCTGCTGTTGCTGTTGGCGCATTGCATCAGCCTGCTTCTGCATGGCCTCCAGACGGGCGGCCAGTCCGCTCTGCTTCTTGGGATTGTTCTTGTTGGCCTGATAGTTAGCCTCCAGAATGGCCAGCAACTTCGCATCGTCGGTGGTCTTGCGTAGCGTGTACATGATGGCTGCCGACATAAACAGCGAGATGAAGTAGTAGAAGTTCAGGCCTGACGAGTAGTCGTTGAAGATGAAGAAGAACATCAGCGGCATGATGTACATCATCCACTGCATCATCTTCATCTGGTCGGCCTGTGCACCTACCATCTGATCCTTCTGTTGCTGCATGGAGAACCATGTGTAGACCAGTTGTGCACCGCAGAACAGGATACACGTCAGCGACAGGTGGTCACCGATGCCCCAAATGTTTTTGCCCCACTCAATGATGGGGTCGTACGTCGACAGGTCGCTCATCCAGAGGAAGCTTTCGCCACGCAATTGGATAGCGTTCGGCACGAAGAAGAACATGGCCAGCCAGATCGGCATCTGAATCAACATCGGCAGACAGCCGCTCAAGGGCGAAACACCGTATTTCGAGTAGAGCGACATCATCTCCTGTTGTTTCTTCATCTGGTCCTCAGGTTTGTCGTACTGCTTGGTAGCCTCTTCAAATTTTGGCTTCAGCACGCGCATCTTGGCGCTCGACATATAGCTCTTCTTTACCATTGGGAACGTAATGACCTTCAGCAGTATCGTGATGAGAATCAGTACGATACCCATGTTCAGTCCGAATCCCGTCAGCCAGTCGAACACGTACAGCGTGAACCAGCGGTTGATATAGCGCAACAGCCACCAGCCTAAATCTACGAGTTGTTCCAGATCGAGGTCCTTGCCGAATGCGCTCTGCTGCTCGACGTCCTGAATCAGTCGGAAATTGTTGGGGCCGATATACATCTCAAACTCTGAGGGCTTTGCGCCTGTGGGGTCGAAAGCCGTCTTCATGCGGGCGTCGAAATGCTTCAGATATCCCGAGCCCTTCTCGTCCAACGTGCTTGTCAACTTGGCACCTGTCGCAAAATTGTCCTTGGAGATAAGTGCAACGCTGAAGAACTGGTTGCGGAAGGCAATCCAGTCTGTTTGCTCCTCCGTCTCCTCCTCACTGTCGCTACCGTCGCTCAGTTTGTCGGTGCTGCCGCTCTTGCTCTCCTTATAATATATAGAGGTATAGCGATTTTCAAACGAGAAACCTTTCTCCTGCTGGCGGCAATGGTCTGTCCACGCAATTTCCATCTCCTTGTACGACGGGGCAAACACGTTGGCCAAGCCTTTCGTTTCTACAGACATTGACAGCAGATAATCCTTGCCCAGACGATATTTCAAAGCAATCTCTCCACCGTTTTGGGCCTTTGCCGTCATTGTCACGCTGTTGTCCGTCTGCTCCGACGGAGTGAAGTATAGGTCGCTGGTCACGATGTTGTCCTGCTTGCCAGCCAGCATAAATACGAGGTTCTGGTCTTGCGCGTCAAACAAGGTGACATTATTTGTACCGTCAATACTGTTGAAGTCCTTGATGACTGCCTTGCGGATGACGCCGCCTTTCGTGTCGAGCATCAGCTCCAATTTGTCGTTCTTCAGCGTCACCTTCTCCGAAGTGCCTGTCAAGGCGGAATAGAAGAGGGCAGTGGTGTCGGCGGGAGAACCACCGACCGCAGAACTATCATTGGCGCTTTGCTGTTTGGCGGCAAGGGCTGCGGCTTTTTCGGCCTTGGCTGCTAGCTCCTGATGGGCGGCAGCAATGCTGTCCTGAATACGTGCGGCCTCAATCTGCTCTGCCGAGGGCTGGTTCCACCAGCTGAATCCTATCAGTACGACGGCAATCAGCACGAAGCCGATAATGGTGTCTCTATTCATATTTTTTATTCGTTTTTGTTTCTATTTGACCCAATTAAGCCGCAAAATTACGAAAAAAAGCGCAAAAAACCAAAAGTTTTTGCTTTTTTCCGAACTTTTATCTACCTTTGCAATCAGTTATGAAGTACAAATACATTCTCATTCTCTTGCTGGTTTTGCTGACGACGGGTGCGTCAGCCCAGCGAACAAAGAAACGGGGGGCTGCTATTGAAACCTCCCAGGTGGTGAAGAACTATCAGGACTCTCTACGTGTGCTACGCCAACGGCTCGACTCCGTACAGCGTGTCAACGAAGCCCTGCGAACTGAGAGCGACGATGGACGTTTTTTCCGTCTCTTCGCCCCAGCGACGTTCTACCATTCAGGAGCTAACAAGGTACTTTCGCTTACGCCTCAGACTGGTGACGACGTGACTGATGCTGTCGATGCGACCCTGCTCTCCATCTACATGCGTCGCCCTGACCTTATTCGTTCCTATGAGAGTCAGTTGCAACAGGCTGGAACTTTGCGCGAGGACGTGAACCAGCAGATGACGCAACAGGTGGAGTTGACAGAGATTGCCGTTCCTGTGCCTGAGGAACCCGTCGTCGAGACACCAGTCGTTGTCGAGATAAAGAAGCCCAACTTCTGGAAATTTCTTTTCGACGGTTCCTTGCAGTTTATGCAGAACTACGTCTCTGACAACTGGTATAAGGGTGGCGAGTCGAATTATTCGGCCATCGGTGCGCTGACCCTCGAGTTGAACTACAATGACAAGGATCGTGTATTGTTCGAAAATAAACTTGAGACCAAGCTTGGCTTTCAGACATCACGCTCGGACACCGTTCATAAATTCAAGACTAACAACGACCTGCTTCGTCTGACTAGCAAGCTCGGTTTGCAGGCTCACAAGCGTTGGTACTATACATTGCAGCTATTGGCCTACACCCAGTTTGCACGAGGCTACAAGGCCAACGACCCCTTTGTTTACTCGGACTTTATGTCGCCTTTCAAACTCAATGTCGGTATCGGTATGGAGTATAAAGTCGAGGCTATGAACAAGCGTCTGACGGGTTCACTCAACTTCCTTCCTCTGTCGTTTAACTATATCTACGTTGGTCGCGAGGATCTCGTTACACGTAACGGCATTAGCGAGGGTCATCATTCTACTGAGGATTTCGGTTCGCAGTTTACTGCTGACCTCCAGTGGAAGATTTCCGAGCAAGTGCTTTGGAAGTCCCGCCTCTATGCTAACACGACGTACCATCGTTCGCTGGTGGAGTGGGAGAACCAGTTCGAGCTGAAGGTGTCGAAGTACATTTCCGCCAATCTCTTCCTTTATCCACGCTTCGACGACTCCAACGCTTATGACGATGATATGGGCTATTTCCAGTTCCAGGAATATAGCTCGCTGGGTCTTGCCTATAAGTTCTGAGTCATAGATTGAACGGATTTGACAGATTTTTTACTGATTTTTGAATGTTAAAGTTGCTAAAAAACGAGCACAAAACGATACATATATAATATAAAAGTTTTACTTTTGCACAGATTAACGCTTTAAACTATAACGAAAAGATGAAGAAACTGATATTGACAACGATAGTGTTAGCCTTTACGCTGACAACTGCGATGGCGCAGAAACCTGCACAAATCAAGTTCGAGAAAACCAGTCACGACTTCGGAAGTTTCTCTGAGTCTAACCCGAAGGTGAGCTGTGTGTTTGCGTTCGAGAATGTTGGCGAACAGCCGCTGGTCATCAATCAGGCCATTGCTTCGTGCGGCTGTACCGTTCCTGAGTACACGAAGGAACCCGTGAAGCCAGGCGAAAAGGGTGAAATCAAAGTAACCTACAACGGCGCTGGCAAGTTTCCCGGTCACTTCAAGAAGTCTATTACCGTCCGCACCAATGGAGCCGTCGAAATGACACGTCTCTACATTGAGGGCGATATGACCGAAGCACAGAAGTAGATATTTGATAAGTATTATGTCAAAAGGCAAAAGAAATCGCGTTTTTCTTTTGCTTTTTGCTTTTTTATTAGTACCTTTGCAGCTCGATTCGAAAGTTAATGCATTAAACTCAATAAATTATGGCAAAAATGAAAGGCGCCATTGTGGTGGATACTGAGCGTTGCAAGGGATGTCAGTTGTGCATCATTGCTTGCCCTCAGAAGGTCATCGCATTGGCCAACAAAGTGAATCTGCACGGTTATCCGTATGTGGAGGCTACGAACGAGGAGGCCTGCGTAGGCTGTGCTTCGTGCGGCATTGTCTGCCCCGATGGTTGTATCACCGTGTATCGTAAAAAGATGGAGGAGTAAGATGATGGAAAAAGAAGTTGTATTGATGAAAGGCAACGAGGCTATTGCCCACGCTGCTATTCGTTGCGGATGCGACGGCTATTTCGGCTATCCTATTACTCCGCAG
>CACYKE010000090.1 GCA_902774925.1 uncultured Prevotellaceae bacterium
GAGCGGCAGTGAGAAGAGCAGCAGGCCAGCGAGCACCAACAACGAACTGTGCTGTTCAATCCAATCACCGACTTCACCTGATCTTCGTTCATACTCTTGTTTAAACCTCTCCTTCTTTTCCTCTTTAGTAAGCGGCTTGCCTGTCTTCTTCTCAACCTTCTCCTGCGCCTCAGCCTTCTTTTTTTCATCCGCTTTATCATCCTCAGACAGTGTTACTTTAGGCTTAAAGCGGGAAAAGATTTGCTCAGTCTCCTGCTCATTCTGTTTATCGCGATTGACGAGCTGGATGTTCAAGCCCGAATCGACCACCAGCCACAGGGCCAGGAGCAGGAAAAACATCTTGAAGGGTGGGAAGTAGGCCATCTGCATGCCACGGAGATAGTCGCGGATCATGTAGCCGGGACGCAGTATCAGGTCGCGGATGCTGCGGAACATGCCCCGGTTGCCCAAGCCCCAGACATCCAGAAAAAGCAGGATGGCATTTTTGAACGAGTAGCGCCCTATCTTTGCCGACTGTCCGCAACGGGGACAGTAGTTGCCATCGTAGCGGGTGCCGCAGGTGGCGCACTCGTGTTGCTCGTCTGAGAGCGGCGCCACCTGATGAGGCTGCAGTTTCCACTCCTTGTATCGTTTGTATCTATCTTGTAGATTGTTCATTGATAAAGACTCAGGAATGCCCTTGTCCTTCTCCTTCGTTTGTCGTTATTTACTTGTTCTCTTGGATTCCGTTACGAAACAGGCCACGATGCCATAGGTGATGGTGGGTCGAATCCATATCTCCGTCAGCATGAAGTCGGTATATTGGTCTTGGGGTTCCAGATAGATGTCGAGGTTGTAGAGTGATGCAATGATCACGTCGATGATGAATATTGTCCACAGGTTGAACTTCGAGTAGCTCTTCCATTCCTTACGGGCATAGAAGTAGGTAAGCGTAAGGAGTAGATACACTGAGAAGAAGAGACACAACAGGTGGATAGAGTAATAAGCCAATGGGGGCAGGAAGAGGATGTCGCGCAACAGTATCGTCATACCCACACATACCGACGTCCAGTAGTTGAACTGCTCGGAGGTGATGCGTATGTTGAAGAAATACATCCACATCATCACCAGACAGGCGATGTAGAATAGGTTAAGCACCAGTTCGGGCCAGGTATTCTCTATACCGAAATGAAATACACCATAAATCATGATGCCCACAGAGAGCACCGCGGCAACGGCAGTAATGCAGATGTCGAATACTTTGGCTTTCTTCTTGAATCTTGTCTCCATAACTTTATTTATCTGCCCCAGAAGGGATCGGTGCTGGGATTATCGTCGATAATCATACCGTCCGAGCCGGGGAGGTTCGTACCCACTTTACTGGCATTCAGCAGCATCGCCTTCTGTTGCAGCATGATAACGCGCTGCTCAGGCTTCAAATATTCTTTCTTTTTCATATTCTTTTTTTTTAGTCGCCTTCGGCGAGAAATCTTTCAAATCTATTCAAAATCTAGCAAAACTTTATTATTATTTCTGTTCGATTTGTGTCGATTTGTCAGATTTCTGCCTCGCAGAGGCACTCCTATTTAATAATTTCCTTTTTACCATTATGGATATATAGGCCTTTAGCAGTTGGCTTTTGGCCATTAGCTATTTTGCGACCATCGAGCGTGTACCAACTATCGTCGTTCCACGTTCCACGTTCAATGTTCAATGTTTCGATTCCCGTCGTTTCACCGTCACTGAAGTCGATGTTGAACGAGTTCACGGGTGCTGCTGCGCTACCGTCGCCAATCTTGAAGTAGGCGCGGCAGGCACCGAGGTGAGCACTTGCGTTGGCATAGCGTAGCGTGTTCTCACCACCCAACAGCAGGACGCTGGTCGCGTCAGCATCGGTGAAGGCCATAGCATCGTAGGTGCTCACGAAACGCACACGGGTGTCGTCTGAGCCACTGGAGAAACTGCGGTCGGCCTTGTCGATGATCACGCCATCGAAGACGGGGTCCTCGATGTTCGTTGCAGCGGCATCCCACTTAATGATATAAGGTGTGCCGGCTACGAGCGTCGTAACGGGGTCGCCGAATGTCAGGTTCAGCGTGCTACCGTCGATGCTCGCCTCGCTGAGCGGACGGGCCACGGCACCAGCGAGCGGTGAACCCTCGAGCACGAGGTCGAAGGGCAGACAGATGGTGTTCCACTTGCCGTCTTTATAGAGCGTGCGGTCGCTCAGGGTTACTTTGGCTATGCAGCTGTTAGCATTGCTGATCTTCGTGCTGTTGTTTTCATCATTAACCAGGCTGATGATGGCAGGAGCCCCGTAGTATTTGCCGTCGAAGAGGATGCCGTGCTCGTATGCCTTCACAAAACCGTAGTTTGTGAGATGGCTGAGGTTGGTCGGAACGGTGGCAGCGATGCTTGCCTGCGTACCCTGGTTGGAGTTGTGGCTTTGGGTGTAGTAGCAGCGAGTGGTGTTTCCGCCGCGCACGAAGGTGACGAATCTATCAGTGCTGACCGTCAGCTCGGTGGGGGCGAACAGGCAGTCCTTGATGGTGATGGTTCCCACCTTATAAGCTACGAAGCCCGCGCAATAGTTAGCATTACTGCCTGTCAGACTACCCGTAAAAGCACAGCCCTCAATGTTGATTGTGGCACCAGTCTCTACAAGCCCCACGAAACCGGATGTCGAGGAAGAGCCGCTATAAGTGCAGTTGACAGTGGCACTGACACAGCAGTTTTTGATGGTGGTCGTAGCACCAATCACCGAGCCGACAATACCGGCTCCGTAAGCCCTCGACGATGTGATGCTGCCAGCCACCTTCAGGTTCTGGATGGTAGCTCCGTCGACATAGCGGAACGGGGCGGTGTTCAACGTTGCTCCACCGTCGTAGTTCACCGTCAGCGTCTTGCCACCGCCGTCGAAGGTGCCTCTGAACGTGTTAGGATTAGAATTAGCATTGTCTCCTGTACCCACCATCGTCGTCACGCTGATGTCGGCATCCAAGCGTATGTGCTTGCCCTGATAGCCGTTGAAGCTACTGTTGAAGTAGGCGATGTTCGTGGCAAGTGCATTCCAGTCGTCAGCACTGGCGATAGTGTAGGGACTATCCACCGTACCCTCACCGGGGAGTGCCTTCGGCATCTTATCCCACTGCGGGTAGAGAACGAGCGCATCTGCGCTGAGCGCCAGCGTGGCGTCGGGAGCATAGGCGGTTCCGGTGCCGTTAGCATCGGTGTTCCATTCTTGTAACACGAAACCAGTGTGCTCAGGTTTATAGCCAGCCAAGCGAATCAGGCTGCCCTTGATGGCTTGATAGTCTTGTGACGTATTGAACGCGATGTCCTGCACTCTCAGCGTTGCCAGGGCGGCTGTTGCTTCGTTGGTGTAGCCCTGATGGTCCTGATAGTCGTGATAATAGACGATAGAAGACTTGCTGTCTGGTTTTGGCAAGGCGTCGGTGCCGATGGTCTGTCGCCAGACGACGTTATTGGCGCTGGTGGCATCGTTCAGCAGATAGCATATCTCACCGCTGTCAAATTGAACCGCAGTCATCTCTGTACTACAATTTGTGACCGTGGCACCTGCCTCACTGAAAATATTATTTCCGTCCGTATAGCATCGGCTGATGACAGTGCCACTTTTCGTGTCGGCACAGATATGTGCAGTTCTGGTAGCCGTGAGTGTGTTGTTAAGCGTGAAGCAGTTTCTGATGACAGCATTGTCGAACATATCTGCAACAATCGCTCCCGAAACGCCTTGTCCATCATAGCCTTGAATACCATTGTTCTTCACTGTGCAACCCTTGACATAGCAGTAGGAGATTTCTCCGTTACCAGAGAGACGCGCGGCAATACCACCCGAACGACCGTCACGGTTCTCGTAATTGATGGTCATGTTCTCCACGCCAAGGCGGGTAACGGTACCTGTGACGACACCGAAGACACCTGCATAGTTTGGGGCACTGATTGTACCATTCTTGATGACGTATCCGCAACCGTCGTAGTGTCCTGCAAAGCCGGGATTGCCCAGAGGGATGAGGGTTGCACCCTCCAGGTCAATGTTGTCAGTCTGCTGGATCCAAATATTGGTGTTTTGGGTCTTCTCGATATATTCCTGAATCGTTGCCAGGTCTGCAGCATAGGTTACCTTGAACGGATTATCTTGGGTACCCAATCCGAGCTGATTGATATTAGACATGACCGTGGCCTTGAGCTTCAGACCATTGAAGTTGTTCTGACCATCAGAATAAAATTCGATGGTTATCTCATCATTTGTACTCAGGAGTCGGCCTATGTTCTTCTCGGTGCCATCCGTCGCACTGACAAAGACAGGGCCAACGTCGACGTTGGTGGATTTGTCATTGGACATCATCGTACCTCCAGTGTTACCGTCACGAACTATCATGTAGTCGTGTCTCTGGCCACCGGCGCCGAGTGCCTCTGTAGCGATGGTGCCAGTGAGGTAAATGATGCTCCCCTCGTCTGGTGCTTTCAGCACGAGTTTTCCACTGTAGTTATTGCCGTAGGGGGTGTCTTTGCCGCCAGCGTCATAGATATTGAAGTAGGATTTACCCTCTGGTAGCGTCACGGTGAGTTCACCCTCGGAAGGTACCATCAGATCCCATTCAGCATAGAGATTCGTGGCTCCGGACACCAAGATCTCGCCATCCTTATTATAGTGCGTCCCATTGCCGTCGGGATCGGTGTTCCAACCGGCAAAATAATAATTGTTTCGCACCGGGATGTTGTTTCCGAGATAGTAGCCGGGGACATAATATCTGTCGTCGGCCTGGAATACATTCACCACAGTCGGATTAATATCTTTCCCCTCATCATCCTTATAATTAGGCCAGAGCGTGAGGGTAACGATGTAAGGCACGCTGTTAGCGTACATGGTCTGTGTTCCCTCGGTGAACTTGTAAACCTTGCCATTGTCATTGGTTTTGAGTACGGGGACGTTGTCAGTCTTGATGGCCTGATACCAGACGGGGGCTTCATCTGTCGCATAATAATTCACCGAGTTGTTGAGCAGGTAAGTCATTTCGCCCGTCTTGAAGCGGAGGTCGTCGACGTTCTTTTCGGAATTAGTGATGTTGCTGGCACCGCCTTGATTGTCGGCACACAGCGAGGGGCCGTCGGTAAAGACGCGTGAAGCCGCGGCGTTACTGCCTATGTAGCCTGCGATGTAGCCGTAGTGCTTTTGATCATCCTTGGTTTCTCCCAAGACGGTATTCTTGTAGCCGTAGCTGTTTCCGATGTGAGACTGGTCAGCCAGTTCGCCCACCAAGGCTCCCACGACAACGTTCGTCTTGTAATTGTAGCTGACCGCACATTCTGCAGCATAGCAGTTAAGCAGCTGGCCGCTGCCCGTCATCTTGCCCGCAAAGGCTCCCACACGGTTGATGTTATTCGCATTCGCGTCGACCGTAAACGTAGAGTTACCGATGCCGAGACGCTCGACGGTGCCGATGATGTTGTTGAAGAGACCTATTGATTTGGGCTCCTTATCGTAGACATTCAACCTGGTGATGCCCGTGCAGTTGGAGATGCTCCAGTTGCTGATGACATAACCACCGCCGTCATAGTGACCTGTGAAGCCGCTGGTGCCAACCCCGATGGGGGCGAAAGACTCCGCCTCCTTCAAATTGATATCGGCAGTCTGTTTGACATAGAAATTGCTATACCTCATGGCTTCGAAGGTTTCGCTGATGTTCTTCAGGTCTGCAGCGCTTTCCACCCGATATGGATCCCCCTGTGTGCCAGAACCTTTGTTACCGATGCTTCGGTAGTCGTTCGTGTATTTCCCGCTGCGTTTGAATACTATGGCATGGTCGGGCGACAACACAGGCGTGGGGTCGGCATTGCGGGGGTCGTTTGCTCCAAGGGAGATGTTCTGGAACCACGCGGGGGACAGGTTATCTCCTTCTGGGCTGTTATTCAGCAAATAGGTGTACGTGCCGTTGGTTAACTGGCTATTGTCGATGAGCTCGCAATCCACCAAAGTTGCATAGGAGCTCCCACTAACCAGCTCACTTCCGTTGGTGTAGCATCGTACGAGACTATTGCCAATCTCCGCGTCGCTACAGATAGATGCGGTTCTGCTTGCTTGGAGCGAGGTATTGATAACCAGGCAGTTTTTGATGACACCCTGGTCGAACATATCGGCCACAATGCCTCCCGCAACACCGCCATACTGCCCATCGTTACTTATCGTGCAACCCTTGACGAAGCAATTGGAAATGACACCATTGCCAGTGACACGTGCGGCGATACCGCCTGCCCGCATACCTTCTTTCGTGAATTTGACAGTTGTGTTCTCCAAGCAGAGACGAGTCACAGTTCCAGAAACGACACCGAAGATACCTGCTATGCCCTCGATTGCTATCATACCATTGCGGATGGTATGTCCACCACCATCGTAGATACCAGCGAAAGCGTGTGAAGTTCCAACAGGTGTCAACCCTCCATTATTCAGGTCGAAATCGGCAGTCTGGAGGAAATGCATGCCGGTAGAGTTATTGCCGGCATTAACGAAAGCGGCCAGCACATTAAAGTTGCCCACGCTTTGGATGAGGAAGGGTTCCTCGGCAGTGCCCTGTCCCGTGAGTTGGTTAAAGAGGTCGCCGCTGGGAGTATTGGTATAGGTCTGGTCAACTTTGTACACACGATTATGTTGCCTATCAAGCACGGGATAGAGATCAGAATCTATGTTCTGGTGCCAAGGACCGCCATGTGATGCCTGATCGTTCAACAGCCAGGTAATTTCGCCGTTTCCCAAACGCTCATAAGAGACGTTTTCCTCGCTATTCGTAGCCAGAGAATAACTGCTGTAGGTCAATGGACCACTGGTGAAGCACTTGTCCACCTGGCAGTCGTTGCTAATCGTACTGACAATACCGCCGCAACGGTTGTTGAGGTCACTTCTGGACTCCAGGCTATGACTTATTCTGGATGCATTGGTCATTTCGCCCACCAATCCACCGGCATTGCGGGCCCTAATTTTGTTACTGGCAGCATAGCAGTTGCGAATTTCTGCCGTCGTGGCCTGGTCGATGTCAGATCTTAGGAGTATACCTGCTATGGCGCCACCGCGTGTTCTTTCATCGACAGAAGTCTGGAGATAACACCCCTCGACTCCTAAGTTGTGGATAGAACCCGACACCTTGCCAAAGATGCCATTGTAAGGCAACCCGGTGACGGTATTCTTGGCATTGATAATGCGATAGCCGTCACCATCATAGTCGCCCTCAAAGACCTGGATATAGCCAATGGGCCCCCATTGATTTGCCATGCTGTGATTGGCCAGGATAACCTCAGCATTGATATCTCCCTGCTGCTTGAAATAGACACCGCGCGTATTGCCGCCTTGATTCACATAGTCGGCCAAATCTAACAGTCCGTCATCCTTGATGATGAAGGGATCGCTCTTGGTTCCAGTACCATCGGGGAAAAGGCTATGATAGTTCTGCCACACACCATAAAGGTTGGTGGGACTGTTGGCATTGGCAGAACGAGGTATATCCTTTACGTCGTTAGCAGCCTGTGAATCGCCTGTGCAGGCATTGCTCGTGTACCATTTTGTCACATACTTATCGGCTTTGATGAGTCCCAGCTTATAGGTCGTCGGAATGGTGACAGGGATATTGGCGTTACTCTTATTACACTGATAAGTAATCGTCGCATGATCCGCAACCGTGTTATCACCGGCTTGGTTCAGCACATTAAACTTCAGGATATGCTCGTTGTCAGTAGGATCTTCATTGATACTGGCACCACCTCTGCCACCGCCAGAGCCACCGTCATGCCATTTATTACTTTCTTCCCAATCGCCGTCCCACTTCGTGCTATACGATTCTCTGAGACCTCCTGTGTAATACGCATCATTAGGGTAGGACAGGTGAGTATCAGCACCTCCGGATGCAGACGAATCATCACCATTTCTACCTCCACTACCACCTTTAGCTCCTGCATGGTGCCATGAATTTGCGGTGCCGGTAAAGACACACCAATTCACGTTACCAGCGGCACCGCCGCCACCGCCGCCACCGCCGCAGCCACCAGTACCGATGTCGGAGGCTTCACCGCCGCCACCGCCGGCACCACCGCCGCCGCCACCGCCAGCCAAATAGAGATTTGAGCTTGGGTGCTCACAAGCGTTTCTACCTCCACTGCCCTTGCCATCCACGCCATATTGTGTACATTCATCTCCAGAAGAACCGGTGCGTTGACCTCCGGAACCACCATTTCCTCCAGAGCCACCGCGTGTGCCGATACCAGCACCGGCACCACCACCGCCGTCGCCACCCTTTCCACCTGATCCACCGAGGATGGTTT
>CACYKE010000091.1 GCA_902774925.1 uncultured Prevotellaceae bacterium
CTTTATAACGTGGAATTTTAGTTGATTTATTGCCCAATTTCGGGGTTATTTTGAGACAAATAGTGCTCTTTTCTCGAAATCTTGTAGCGTTACGCCCTTCTTGAACACTCCCCGCTTCATCCATTTGCGAAGCTCACCTTTGGCAACCATTGTTGGCTTGCCTTCGAGGATAATCACTAAATATTTGCGGCCGTCGGCCTCGTGCGCCCTAATGGCGGCTTTAATGGCAATATACTTTTGCCATTGGAAAATGATTCTTCTAATAATTTTCATGCGTCAATAAATAATAGTTTAACTCTAATTGGTGAATTCTCAAATGTGATTTCGGGATAGACGGAATCGTCTATCTGGAACATTTCGCCTGATGCGCTGCAACAGAACATACCACATGCTTCAACTGGTTGATCAGTATAAAGCCAAAGTGAGCCGTCTTCGTCGCGTGCTACCCACACGGACGGCAGTTTGTCCCAGTTGCGCCAATAGGCTGCACGTATAGCTTTTCTTGCTGCATCTATACGCTTTCGCTCTTCCTCTTCGCGTTCCCGTTGTTTTTCTTTGACGTACTCGTTCCACTCGGGGTCATGTACGTTTTTGAACTGAGGTGCAGGCTTATGCGTCCTTTTTCTTTCCGTTTTCATAACATTATCTTTTACGTTGTTAAACAATTACCCTCCACTTACGCCATATCGGTACGCATATCATCCTTATCCGCTACGCGTTGCGCCAGGAGTTCCTGGAATTCCACATCGTGGATTTCATGATGCAGTTCGGGCGAATACTCTAAGGCCGCAAGGTTCTTGCGCGACCCAAACGCCATTTTATAACCCTCATACATCGGCCTCCACAGGTCATAATACAACTTCTGCGGATTATAATACGAACCATTCTCTACCACCGTCATTGCCGACGCCAACATCAGCATATCCGGCATATTCCCGAAGTCCATCACGTGGTCCTTTTTCACATCCATGAAGTTACACACTGCAAAGATATACACCGCCGTGTCGTTCTCGTTCTTCGGAGCCCAGTGCGACACGATCTGTTCGATGGTCACCCACCCATGTTTCTTGATATAGTTCTTCAGGATGACGAACGCGGCACGATAGCCATGCGCCATGTCGATGAACTCACAGAACCGCTTGTCATACTGCTTCTCACGCAGACCTTGCCACTTGTCCTTTGTCTGCACGATGTTCAGGGGATTGTTGTTGCGAATGCCCCTCGGCTTTTGTTTTCTTTCTTTTTCCATAATTACGTTTTGTTAGGGTTAACACGATTTATATAAACTAAAAATGCTGATTCGAATGGCGTATAGTCGAATTCCGTACCTGTTGACAAATGCAGGCAGATAAGGAGTTTACGATAGAACATCTTACACTCGGAGTCGCCTAAGTCGATTAACAGGTAACGCTTTTTCTCGAATTGCTTCTTGAAGTACAGCGCATACACCTTAGTCACTTTGGCAAAATTCCAGTTGTACAATTCTCCGATAATGATAAACAGGTCGATGTACTTGTTTTTGGCAATCCCTCGGCATCTGTCCATCACATAGAGATACATTTCTTGCTTGCTACGAAACACTTTTCCGTTGCCATCATCATCAGGCAACTCCAAAGGGTTTACCTGTTGAATGATAGATCTTACGAACTTACTTTCCTGTTTCATCTTTCTTGGTTTTTATAAAACGCTTGCCTGGAACCACGACGTCTATGTGCTTAGATTTCTTCCAATTGTAGATGATTTGCTTCAGACGGGTCTTGATGCCTTCGCGCTTACAAACGACATAGAGGTCATCTACTGTAAATTCATCTTTTAACTGGGCGAACACGTTACGTTGAGAGATATTCTGAGTTGTAGCATTCTCCACGATTTCATTGTACTTCTTACCCCATAGCTGCAAGGTACACTCGATATCCTGATGCATCCACCATTCGACGAAGTTACAGATAATCTTCCGTTCTCTCGCTCCGACCGTCTGATAAAGCGTCGTACAAAGCAACGCCAATCGGAACCCACGAACACCGACACGTCTGCGAAACGTGTCACGCGCTTTGTCGTAGGCCAATGCCGCCTGGTCGCATTGCTCCTTCTGGAATTTCTCAATGGTCGGCATTATCCACGACAGATCCACCTCCTGCTTTTCCCTGAACCGGAATTGCCAGTCCACCTGCTTGTCAAATTCATCGTCACTCAGCATCTTGGCTTCATCAAGGTCCACAGTACACGGCGTTTCATACGTATTTTCATCACAACGCTTACAGTATTTCTGAATAGTCTCTAGACCTTTGGCTGGTATCGGTCTCCAAATGGTGGCAAGCTGGAACTCCTGATTCTCAATAGTGGTATAACAACAGCGCGTTACAAGACCGTTTTCTACGTTCTTGAAGTAGTTGTTCACCTGGGCCATCGTACCCGTAATCAGCACGTTCCAGTATAGGCGAACCTTACCCCTAAACGTGTTGGCACTCTTGAATTGCTGACCATACTCGCCATTGTCCCAGGCCACACGAATCATGTCGCTCTTGTTGCCACCTGCAGCCTTCTCACCCTTCGCCCATTCGTCCATCTCGGCGGCATAGGTAAACATGTGGGCCCCATGGTTATCCTGCTGCTTCGTCAGAAACTCCGCCTCGGAATTCTTCGAAGGAATGACACGCAGTGAAGTATGCGGCAGATCTGGCGACTTGTCGTTAGCACCTTTCTTTGAGATAATGCGCAGATAGATGTTTTCTCTCATCGACTGCACCGCATCGCGCAATGTGACATAGTCCATCAGCTTGTCCAACAGTCGTTCCACGAAACCCTTACCCGTTCCGGCGGGTGCATAGATGATTGAGAAGAACGAGCACGTATGCCACCTATCATCATACGGATATTTCGCTTTCACGTAAGTAGAGAGGAAACCCATAATGGCCATCAGCGCGTTGATGACCGACAGGTGGAAGTCCTTCGGTGCCGACTTCACGAATTCGCGGAACACGGGCGGCAGCGCCGGCATTTTATCGGGATCCTTCTCCTCATCGCTCATCATATACTCCTTCAAGGCATTGGCCTCCCCTTCGCGTGGAACGTAAAAGCCGTTATCCTTCAGAAAGAAGAAAAACTCGCGGTCAATCCTCGAAAGCGTATTGGCTTTCGTGATGCTGACAATCTGGCCCCAGCATTCCTCCGCAGTATGATTGAAACGTGGCAAGATGGCAAACAACCACTTCTTATTATTCGAGGTGATATTACGGAAGTACTTTATCATCTCGTTGTAGTAGTTATGCACCTCGCCCTCGTCCGGCGTTCCGCGTTTCTCTACCCACTTGTTCACGATGTTTATCAGCGGAGTGCCGCGGAATTCCATCTGCTCGTATTTCTTTATTTCCTCTTCAGATAAGGTGGGTACATTCGCACTAATCGTGCGCGATGCTTTCGTCTTCGTCGGTGTTTTTGACGAATCACCATCTTGAACCTCTTCCGCGAAGGCATCGTTAACCAACGACGTGCCAAAATCAGAATCCGTAGAAAGCAATAGCCGCGCACTCTCGAAAAGTATCTCACTAGCTTTAAAAGCAAAACTGACTCTTGCGAAGTCCTTGACATTTGTGTCGTAGTCTCCATATTCGTCAAAATTAAAGATTTCATTTACTGCATTCATATTCTCTATCAGCGTCGGGTAGCCCTGCGACTTGAAGATAATATGGATACCATGTCCACTTGGGCTGATGTGCGCCAAAATCACGTTATCCACTATCCAGTCATAGTCCACCTTCATACAGAGGGTATCCCACACCTGCCGGCAATCCTTGTCCTCGGGGATGTGGTCGATATCAATCATAAACAACTGCGTAGGGATCATGGCGTTGTTAGCTCTGTCCCTAACGCTACGGCCTACGAAGTTGATGGAAGGAAGTGACATCTTCAGTTCCGTATTTCCCGTTTCGCGAAATTCATCAATCTGCTTCGCCCAGTTCTCGTTTTCCAGAATCTGCTTCTTGATGTCGCTCCATTCCATCGGCTCGGGGGTCACGCCTGGACGTAACCCCTTTGCCGTCGGTTGTGCAAAATAAACATCAAATCTCATACTTAAAAAATGCTGCTATAAGTTTGTTGACTACGGCTGTGAGTTGCTTGATATACTCCGTCGCACCACCATCCATCTTCGGGATTCTAATATGAATCAGTACAAGGTCTTTGGTAGTGCTTAGGATATAATTGTTGTCCTCACATACCTTTTTTTGTTGACCAGCCCGAGAGCCGACGGCAGACGGTCGGAAGAAGAACTCTCCGTATTCATTTCTCCATGCGTAGCCCTTATACTGTTTGCCGACCACCATGTCCTGTTTTTTAAGCTGCTCTTTCATAATCACAAGTTTTAAACGTCGTAAACAATACCGCCCAACTCGTTGACAGCATAGTTCTGAATCTCCGCATGACGTTGACAGTCAGGTCGTACATAGTTGATGACCTCATGTAACGTTGTCGGTGTCATCGCATACTTTGCCACGAGTTTACGCTTTTGATCCTTTGTTAACAACAACTTTGGCATAGTTAGTAAGCAAGAGTAACAAAATCTTCAATCCTTACACGCTGGAAGTAACGCACTGCGTTATCCTTCGTCGATTCTTGATAGTCAAAAGAGAGGTTCACCATCACTGGAGTGTCAACCTTAAGCTTCATGTCGCGGATTTTTTCCGCCAGTTCACCGGATGCCTCGGCCACGTAGCCCTCGCGTCCGTTTTTCAGTACAACCTGAATAGACTTGATCAGCTTCTTTTCGCCAGTCCGGTTGTTCTGCCAATCATTCTCGGAGTAGTTCCCTACCACCTTCACAATCATTTTTTCTACCATAATAATAAAGTATTTAAATTGTTAAACAATATGCGTGGTCTACCACGCGTTAATTCCATATAAATTCAGAAGGGCTTCGTCTAAAGCTCCAAGCACCACTTTTCCAACGTTTAGTGTTCTACCGAAGTTCAACCTGCCGAAACCCAGCAGTTCGCCAATGGTGCTTATTTTATTTACCTTACAGGCTCCGTCGACTTTTACCATAAGACCAGCCTTTTGGGCAGACCAACGCCAGCCTTTCTTTAGATACTCGGCTTTCTCTTTATCACGACGTTCAACGTCTATACGGTCTAACTCTAACAGTATTTTACCAAGACCTTCTTTTTCGTAAATATTGGCAGGGGCATCTTGAGCCTTACACATATTTTCCTTGATTTCGTCTAACTTTCCGTAGACAAGTTCCGAAAGGCTACATGCATCAACGACCATATTCTGATAAGGTAAATTGGGCTTCGTCGCTAATATGGTAAGCGTAGCCTGCTGAATAAATTCTTCCTTTGTCATACTATCCAAAAATAATTGATTGTACATACATAACGAACAACACAAAAGCAATCGGTGCAACAACCACCATTGCCAACCCTAGAACAATCAAGACGTCCCTAACGACCTCTTTCAGAATCTGTATTTTCTTTGTTTCCATAATCGAGAAATTGATTTTTCGAACGCAAAATTAGGAAGTGTTTTTGTATTATTCATGGTAAAAGACCAACAAAAAAAGCCTCTCATTCGCGAAGAATGAGAGGAATGAGAAAGAATGAGAAAGAATGAGATTTTAGGATGAGAAGAATGAGATGGTTTACTTCTCTTTATTTCTATGATATGGCATTGTTGGTCCTAATTTGATGCCAATATCAGAACAAGTATTCTTGTCATTCAGATAGTTGGAATCGTTCCATTCCAAATAGCCTTCTGCTGGTATAAACCTGTATTTGTCAGCCATCCCATTGGTAACTCTCTTCATTTCTTTTTCTGAAAGTGCTTCAATAGCCCCCCAAACGATAAGGTTTCTCAAAAATGCTGTATGAGTATTTCGCTTTTTTAAAAGGTTATGGTCGTAGAAAGCAACCTCAATCAGAGCAAGATTAGCTGCACTACCCTTATAGAATTCTTTTACGATAGCAATGGCCTTCTGTTTTGTAAACTCACTCGTAAACTTAAAACACCCCGAGGGCACAACATTGGCTAATCCTTCTATGTCATTTTCACCTTTCTCGCGCATTACTTGGCGCACGGCAATCAGCGTCAGTAGGCGGGTATAGACATCACGAGACAGAGTCGAATAATACAGATGATAGGCAAAACGCTCAGGATTGGCCTCATACAAATACGACAATCCCTCCGGAGCCCGGTGCAGCAGCGCTTCCACGCTTTGCAGGTCATAACCTGCCAATTCGAACATCCGCGGCACATCGCTCTCGGCGACGTCCTGAATGTATTGAGGCAGCCACACCCTCCGCCACCACGTCATGTTGTCAATCGAAGCACGACGGACATAACCGTCCAGCAACCGGTCGCTCTGCTCACGGATGCCCGCAATCGGCGAATGTTTCATCATATAGTATAGCGCCATACACTCATCATAATACTCTGCCGACAAGTCCGACAGCAGGTCTTGCAGCAGGTTCAGCATTCGTGTTTCCAGCCTGTCGTTCCAGCCCTCAGCGTTCAGCAGTTCGTCATGAAGCATATAGAGACTGAGGTTCAGGCTCTGACTGTCATTGCTCTGATAAAAATCAGGCAGTCCCCTGGCCCACGACTCATCGATGTTGATATTGCAACGTCCGCTGATGATCAAGTCCGGAGCATCCACAGGCTCGGCAAATATCAGTCCGTAGCGCGTATTGATTCTCGTCACGCGCGCCTGCATACATTTCATTTCATGATCGTTCATCCACTCGCGGACGGCATACGACTGATACATCCAGATATGCGCCAGAAGCTTCCTGTCCGTCGTTCGCACCTCCACGGCATAGTAGTCGTAGGTGTTGCGAACCGGCAGCAGCATCACCCTGTCGCTGCCCAATATCCTCACAAGGTCATCATGTTCTAGAGGTTTTCCCGTTTCATAGTATTCACAAAAAACGTCGGCCAAGTCCTTGTAGCGACTCCCGACGATAACCAATTCATTGTCCTCAATTGCGGTTTGATCCATTTTTCTGTTATTGTTTTTGAAGTTTGACTATTAATGTTTAGATATTATTGCTACTGATAAGAAAAAACAAGACGTGGGCATCATTCGTGTCATATTCACAATAAGGCCGGTTAGAGAGTTATCACGATATGATACTGCAAATGCCCACGTCATTTCTTGACGTGAGCAGGCAGACATTCTACTCGTGATAACTCTCTTATGGATTACCGGCCCTTAAGTGACTCGAGAAAGCTGTCTAAGCTCCAATTTTTTCCACAATGTCGTTATTTTGGCTGCGAAGATAAGAAATTTCTTTCAATGCACCAAATTTTCGAGCAGCGAATGCAGAGAAAAACTTGTTTTAACTATGCTGAGTCGTGAGAAAATTCGCCTATAGGTCAAATAATTCTTCAAACATTTGCTCATTTGCCGTTCTTTTTATACCTTTGCAGCGGAATCAATAAATAATTGACTTATGACGACATTTGCATTAAACAATTTGTGGGCATATCTGCAGGGACTTTCGCTCTCGCAGAACGATCGTGAGTGGTTGGCCAACAAGCTGATTATGCCTAAGGAAACCAATTTGGTTGAGGATGATAATGCTCGCTTAGACGAAGCATTAGCGAAGTTCAGTGGCGACTTCGGAGGCTCTGCAGATGCTATGACTGTCGCAGAGGAGCTCCGACAAACTCCCCCCAAAGGATCACGGGGTCTCTACTGATCACTTTTTGAAGTTTCTGTATTACACATCGTTCTTAACTCCCCATGATCCTAGCATCAGCCCTATACCAATGAAAGTAGCGACGTCCAAGAGTTGATCGCTAAGATTGAGTTCATCTTCTGAACCTTCCCAGCCGCTGGATTGCAGACCTCTCATATCACCACTTCCAGCTAGAAGCCGTGTCATGTGCTGTAACTCAATTGCCTTCATAGAGGGCTTCATATATTCTTTCTTCATATCGCTTACTTGACAAGTATTTTTTTACCTTTATTGATATACATTCCGCGTTGTGAGGGCTTGCCGCTCAGGCGCACACCGTCCAACGAATACCATGCATCATCCTTCACTTCATTAGAATTTGAAGAGACTTCAAGAATGCCTGTCGTTTCTTCTCCGTCAAAGCTTAATGCAAACGCACGTGCCTGAGTCCCGGCGTGTTCCTTGATGTACGGCACTGAGAAGTAGGCACGACATGAGCGAATCTGGCGGTCA
>CACYKE010000092.1 GCA_902774925.1 uncultured Prevotellaceae bacterium
AGCATTGCAAATCATTCCTGGAGCCCAACAACATCAAGGGCGAGCATATCCACATCACCCGCGCAGAATGGGGCTATCTGCAGGAGAAGTTCCAGTTCACTGCCATTCCCTTCGTGGTACTCCTCGACAAGAACGGCAAGCAGCGTAAAGATGTGACGGTAGAGCAACTGCTGAACGAGTAAAACAAAACACGAATATGAAAAAACTATTATCAACTATGCTGCTGGTCCTTGTTGTTATGACAGGGCAGGCAAAAGATGTGGTGTGGGAACAGCCCACTACCGAATATGGAATCTACGGTGACGGATTCTTCAACCTTGCCCTCGATGTGAAGAAGGTCGAACTGAAGGATAACGAGACCGTGGTGTATATCACGGCGTATCAGCGGTCAGACTATCCCGACTTCTGGTTCCAGTTTGCCGGAGACACCTATCTGAAAGTGGGCGAGCAGCGCTATACCCTCACTTCTGCCGATGGCATAGAACTCAACAAGTTTGTACAGACAAATAAGGACTACAAGCGGGATATGGCGTTCCACTTCCCGCCATTGCCTAAGGATACCAAGGCGTTCGACTTCATCGAAGGTGACGGTGAACGTGCTTTCCAGATTAAGGGCATCAAACCTGTAGAGGAGCGTTGGAAGCAGCTCTTCCCTTCTTACTGGCGCGACGACCAGGGTGACTGGAAGATCGCCTTCTTTGACGACTGCGCCATCTACGACTGTAAGTTTTGGGATTACAAGCAGTGCGACGTCAACCCCAAGACGGGTGAGGCCGCTATCGTCATGACTAACGGTAACGATGAATTGAAAGTCGTCATCGGCAAGGACAAGAAAGGACAGCGTCCGATACAGATTGGCAGCGATAAGGCTGTGTATTCAATGATTACCAGTCGTTTCATGCCCGACTATCCCACGAAGGACACACGTGCGGAGTTCGTTGACAATGGTTATAAGACGGATACCGTGACCGTCATCGGCTGGATCAAGGATATGCCGGAGCACTACAAACAACTGAAGACCTTCCAGTTCGGTTATCAGGACCTCTATACTGACGAACAGAAGTCTGCCTATGCCGACTTGGACGAACAGGGACGCTTCTGCGTAAAAATTCCCGTTGTGAATAGTACAGAGTTTGCCATCGATTGGCGCCGTTGCTTCATCCGCACGATGTTCGAGCCGGGTAAGACCTACTTCATGCTTTACGACTTCAAAGAGGGACGCCGTTTCGTTATGGGTGAGGACTGTCGCCTGCAAAACGAACTCTTCAAGTATCCGCTCGACTGGAAAACCGTAGATTTGTATGACGGGGCGGAGAGTGCCGGCAAGGGCGATGAGGAACTCTTTGAACCCTATATCGCCTCGGTCGATAGTCTCCTCAAGGCACAATACACCAACATCGATGCACTCTGTGAGCAGCATCCTACACTCTCCACCCGCTTTAATATGTATAGGAAAGGCAACACACTGGCGCAGCAGGCTCGTGCCTTCGGACAGGCCCGCTTCCGCGCCAAAGGCATGCAGCTCTCTGACCATGCCCGCCGCTATGCCTACGACACGTTCTGGACGAAAATGGAAAAGCCTTATACGCTGCATCGCGACCTCGGCGCCTTCTTGAACGACTACCTCGACGATGCCTCACGGGCTCGTAACGCCGTGTTTGCCTTCAGCCTCCGCGACAACTACAAGGAATTTGCCTCTAACGACGAGGAACTGGCACTGCTCACGCGTTGGAAGAAATGGATAGACGAGGTCTCTCCGCTCATCGAGGCAGAACCCACCGTCGAAGACAAGATACGTAAATCCCATGAACTCGATTCGCTGAATGCTGACTTGGTCAGCGAGGTGAATAAAATCGTCCAAACGCCGAGAGCCTCGAAAATCGTCAATGGCGGACTTCTCATAAGCACCTTGAAACAACACGTCCTGACGCTCGACTCGCTCGGTGCAGACCCGTTTATCAAGGACATTTGGCTCGGTCGGCAGACACTTAACCATATTGACCATCAGCGCACCTCGCTGCTGCCTAACGTCATGGATACTATTAAGGCAATGATTAGCAATCCCACTTGCATTGCGATGATTGAGAAGCAGAACGACCACTATCTCGCCATTGAGAACCGCGAGTTTGACAAGTTAGTACTCAAGTCGTCCGACAATCTTGCCAACATCTCTGAGGGTGAGGCATTGCTGAAGAAGATTGTCGAACCCTACAAAGGCAAGTTTGTGCTGCTGGATATCTGGGGAACTTGGTGCGGTCCCTGCAAGGAGGCACTCTCCCACTCTACGGAGGAATACGCCCGACTGAAAGATTACGACATCCAGTATCTCTATCTCGCCAATCGCAGTCCGCAGGATTCGTGGGAGAACGTCATCAAGGAGTATAACGTCAGTGGTCCGAATGTGGCTCACTACAATCTGCCAGATGCCCAGCAGGCCGCCATTGAGCGCTACCTGAACGTCCACAGCTGGCCTACGTACAAGCTCTTCAATCGCAATGGTGATTTAATGGATCTCAACGTTGACCCACGCAACCTCGAAGAGCTCGCCCGGCAGTTAGAGCAGATGAAGTAGTTTACTGCTGCGGAGTGATGATGCGGTAGTTGCCGCTGAGGTGCATGAAGGCAAAGAGACGCAGGAGTCCGTCGTAGTAAGCATCGAAATAGCCATCGTCAAAAGGTTCGTGTTTGGCGCGCCAGAAAGCGTCCACGAACTCTTTGCTTTTTTCGTGGCTGCACATCATGGAGGCAGCAGCAACGGTGGCGACAAGACCTATGCTGTGACGTAATTTGCGGAATCCGCCTGCCTGCAGTATCTCGTTGCCTTCTGGCAAAGATCCATCGGTGCGATACTGATCAACGAAGGTTTCGACGCCCTGCGAATAGAAGAAATTCTGGATGGTCTCAGCATAGTGACGCTGCCACTCACCATCGGCACAGCTCCATTCGTAGTCGAGCGTGATATTCATAGGCACTCGCCACGAGTCGTAGCGGAAATTGTTGTTGCCGTTTCTGCGAGGTGCTGCACCCTCAGGACGCTGCGGCATACCCGGGAAGCGCTGCATCTGCATCTCGCTGCCGTCATACTGACACTGGTCACCGTTCAAGCCCGTCTTTTCGTTGATGCACTTGTGCAGAAATTCGCGGCTCTTCTGTGCACACTGGTTCCAATAGTCGCTGCGCCCGTCGTCAGCCCAACGCGCCCACACCTCGTAGAAAGCGGGAATGTGGTAGCTGGGGTCAGTGAAACGCTGTCCGAAACCATCGGGCGTAAAGGTGATAAGCTGTGTCTCGGGATCAATCAGATACATCTTCTGAGGACCCGTCTGTTGAGGTCCGAAGCCTGGGAATCCTCCCTGACGAGGTTCGGGGGTATATTCTTTGGGTTGGATGCAGTTTAAAATGTTCTGTGCTTCGGCCTTGTAGTTAATACCCGTGTTGTTGCCCCAGCGGTTGGAGGCGAAGATGAGGGCAGTAATGAAATACAGCTCACCATCGCTGGCAGCACCTTCGGCATTACGCGTACCGTCCGTCTTACAACTCCAGGCGAAATAGCCTTTGCGCGAACCGTCCTGATGTTGCATATACCGCTTGCTCCAGCGCCACAGGCGGTCGAAGATGTCCTTCTCGCCAAACTGTACGGCAATCATCATGCCGTACGACATACCCTCTGTACGGGCATCGTGGTTTTTGACGTCGGAGACGTAACCCATGGTGTCGCCAACTTCGAAATACACTTTGTTGGGACCTCGGAATACGTCGTTGAATACTTCCTTCAACTTGGCGTCGACATCGGCTTGCGAGTAGCCCATATCAACAAGAAGGTTACGATACTGTCCAGTTTCGAACGCACCTTTTTTCAAAGGCGAGAAAGCCATTGCGTTGATGGCCAATAGCATCAGTGATGCCAGAAAAATTGTCTGCTTCATACTTTGAGTTGGATTTCTGTGTGCAAAGATACGAATAAAGTTTAAAAAAAGCAATTTTTGTTTTGTTTTTCGCTGAATTCTTCGTAACTTTGCAGCCTATTTGAGAAAATATAGCTATATTTTAAAGACAAAGAACATTATAAGGTAACAAGAGAAAGTCATGGAATTAGACGTGCTGACCGCCATCTCGCCTATTGATGGCCGTTACAGAAACAAAACACAGGAACTGGCAGGATATTTTTCGGAGTATGCGCTGATTCGCTACCGCGTGAGGGTGGAGATAGAATACTTCATCACGCTGTGTGAGTTGCCCCTGCCGCAATTGGAGAGCTTCGACCACAAACTGTTTGAGCCGTTACGCGACATCTATCGTAACTTCTCGGAGCAGGATGCTGCCCGCGTGAAGGAGATAGAGCAGACCACGAATCACGACGTGAAGGCCGTAGAGTACTTCATCAAGGAAAAGATTGATGTGATTGGCGGCTTCCCCGCCAATGCCAAAGAATTTATCCACTTCGGACTGACTTCGCAGGACATCAACAACACCAGTGTACCTCTTTCTATTAAAGAGGCTCTGGAACAGGTGTACTATCCTATGGTGGAGAAACTCATCGAGCAGTTGAATGATTATGCCGAACAGTGGAAAAACATTCCTATGTTGGCCAAGACCCACGGACAACCGGCCTCCCCCACCCGTCTGGGTAAGGAAATCATGGTATTCGTGTATCGTTTGGAAGAACAGTTGCGTGCACTGAAGGACACGCCGATTACTGCTAAGTTCGGTGGTGCTACAGGTAACTACAATGCCCACCACGTGGCCTATCCCCAGTATGACTGGCGTGAGTTTGGCAACAAGTTCGTCAGCGAGAAACTCGGACTGGAGCGTGAACAGTGGACCACACAGATTTCGAACTACGACTGGTTGGGTGCTATCTTCGACGCTATGCGTCGCATCAACACCATCGTCATCGATTTGGATCGTGACTTCTGGATGTATATCTCGATGGAGTATTTCAAGCAGAAGATTAAGAAGGGCGAGGTTGGTTCGAGCGCAATGCCTCACAAAGTGAACCCTATCGACTTCGAGAATTCTGAAGGTAATATGGGTATCGCCAATGCCGTACTTGGTTTCCTAGCACAGAAACTGCCCGTAAGCCGTTTGCAGCGCGACCTGACCGACTCAACAGTATTGCGTAACGTGGGTGTTCCTATGGGGCATGCCGTCATTGCCGTCCAGAGCACGCTGAAGGGACTGCGCAAACTCATTCTCAATGAAGAGAAACTGCAGGAAGACCTCGACAACACGTGGGCTGTGGTGGCTGAAGCCATTCAGACCATCTTGCGTCGTGAAGCCTACCCCAACCCATACGAGGCACTGAAGGCACTGACACGCACCAATCAGAAGATGACAGAAGAAACCATTCATGAGTTTATTCAGGGCCTGGATGTCAGCAACGACATCAAGGAAGAGCTGATGGCTATTACGCCAAGCAATTACACAGGAATGTAAGAATAGTTTAGAATTTAGAGATAATAGATTATAGTTATAACAACACAAAGGAGGACCGTGAGGTTCTCGGCTAAAAACAAGTAAAAAGGAAAAAACATTATGGAATTCGAAAACGAAAAGAAACAAGAAGAGCAGACTGCCCAAGAGCAGAAGTCTACAAGTCAGGCTCAGGAGCAACCACAAACTGGCTATCAGTATCGTCAGGGACGTTCACCACGTCCGCGTATTCACCAGCAGACACGTCCCTATAATCAGGGCGGCTACAATCGTAATGACAGTCAAGAAGAGGGCGGTTTCCGTCCTGAGGGATTCGGTGCTGGTCTGACCAGTAGCACTCCTCAGCATGAACACGGCTACCAGCCTCGTCGTCAATATGGTCAGCAGCCCCGTGGCGGCTACCAGCCTCGCGGAGGTTATCAGCCACGTGGTGGTTACCAACCACGTCCCCGTCAGCAGTATGGTGAGGGTGGTTATCAGCCACAAGGTGAGGGCGGCTACCAGCCACGTAGTGAATATGGTCAGCAGCCACGCGGCGGCTACCAGCCTCGCGGCGGTTATCAGCCTCGCGGCAGTTACCAACCGCGTCCCCGTCAGCAGTATGGCGAGGGTGGTTATCAGCCACAAGGTGAGGGCGGCTACCAGCCACGTAGTGAATATGGTCAGCAGCCTCGCGGAGGCTACCAGCCTCGTGGTGGTTATCAGCCACGTGGCGGCTATCAGCCCGGCGGTTACCAGGGTCGCCCCCAGGGCGGTTTCGGTCCTAAAAAGAAGAAGCAGAAACCATACGATCCCAATGCAAAATACTCGATGAAGAAGCGTATCGAGTATAAGGAAGATAACATCGATCCCAACGAGCCCATCCGTCTGAACAAGTTCTTGGCTAATGCCGGCGTATGCAGCCGTCGCGAGGCCGACGAATTCATCCAGGCTGGTGTAGTGAAGGTAAACGGGGAGGTTATCACCGAACTGGGTTCTAAGGTATTGCGCACGGATGAGGTTATGTTCCACGATCAGCCCGTAACCCTGGAGAAGAAGGTCTACGTACTGCTGAACAAGCCCAAGGATTATGTGACAACCAGCGACGATCCCCAGCAGCGTAAGACGGTGATGGACCTCGTGAAGGGTGCTTGTCCTGAGCGCATCTATCCTGTTGGTCGTCTGGACCGCAACACCACGGGTGTGCTGTTGCTGACGAACGATGGTGACCTGGCTTCGAAGCTGACTCATCCGAAGTTCCTGAAGAAGAAGATTTACCACGTTCACCTCGACCACAACGTAACCGCACATGACATGCAGCAGATTGCCGAAGGTATTCAGTTGGAGGATGGCGAAATCAAGGCCGACGCTATTGAGTACGCCAGCGAGACCGACAAGAAGCAGGTAGGCATCGAGATTCACTCTGGTAAGAACCGCATCGTGCGCCGTATCTTCGAGAGTCTGGGTTACAAGGTGACGAAGCTCGACCGTGTACAGTTTGCCGGACTGACCAAGAAGAACGTGAAGCGTGGTGACTGGCGCTATCTCACTGAAGAGGAAGTTGACCGCCTGCGTATGGGTGCTTACGAGTAAAGTGAAGTATGTCGCTTTGGCATAGCGACAAAGAAAACAAGAAGAACAATGAAAAGAACAAAGATAATTGATGTGCTGAAAAGCACAGAATATGGTAAGGAGGTTTGTGTGAAGGGCTGGGTGCGCACGCATCGCAGCTCTAAGGCCGTTGACTTCATTGCGCTGAACGATGGTTCTACCATCAAGAACGTGCAGGTAGTTGTTGACCCCATGAAGTTTGACGAGCAGTTGCTGAAGGACATCACCACGGGTGCCTGCATCTGCGCTGAGGGTACGCTCGTTGAGAGCCAGGGTGCTGGTCAGTCTTCAGAGATTCAGGCCACCAAGCTGGAGGTCTATGGACTCTGTGGCAACGACTATCCTATGCAGAAGAAGGGTCAGTCGTTCGAGGCTATGCGTAAAAATGCCCACATGCGCCTGCGTACCAATACCTTTGGTGCCGTGATGCGCATTCGTCACAATATGGCGATGGCTATCCACACCTATTTCCACGAGCATGGATTCTTCTACTTCCACACCCCGCTGATTACTGCCAGCGACTGTGAGGGAGCAGGCAACATGTTCCAGGTGACCACCAAGAACCTCTACGACCTGAAGAAGGACGAAAGCGGAAAAATTATCTACGACGACGACTTCTTTGGCGAGCAGACCTCGCTGACCGTTTCTGGTCAGTTGGAGGGCGAGCTGGGTGCTACGGCCCTGGGTGCTATCTACACCTTCGGTCCTACGTTCCGCGCTGAGAATTCGAATACCCCTCG
>CACYKE010000093.1 GCA_902774925.1 uncultured Prevotellaceae bacterium
ACCCAGCTGCACCTCATTTCCGCTTCCAGCCTTGATGTCCGTATCGGTTATGGAGTATTGGCAGACGGCGCCATCTGTAGCACTACTAAACGTCAGTTTTCCATTCTCATAGCTGATGGTAGGCTTCTCGCACTTCTGCGTAGTTGGTGTAGCACCACCGCCCGTTCCTTCTTCAATAAACACGAAGTCTTTCCAACCATCAGTTGCCTTATACTTATCTATAGATAGATCACGGGATGGTTCTCTGATCTGTTTTAAAGATTGATCATGGGGTCGGTTCCTCTGATCTGTTTTAAAGATAAAACCAGGAAACGGAAGTCCAATTGCGGCTTCCGTTTTTTCGTGGCACGAAAACTGTTGACCCTTCGTGGCGTCAAATCATCGTTTGTGCCCAGTTTGGAATTTCTTCGGTATAGCGTTTAAAGAGTTCTCCGTCAATTGTACGATATAACAAGCGAGGGAGCTGATCGTCAATGGAGTTGTCGTATACATAAGCACGATCTACGAAGGCAATAGCCATTGGGGCCTGCAACTACACATAATGTAGGACGGCGGTTAGTCATTAAGTATCTTCTTTCGTTGAGAACGTCGGGCTTTTATGATGCGAACTACTTCCGAAAAACGTCTCTGTTTCTCGGCTTTTGCCTTGGCTGTTGATTCGCGTGCTGCCATAGCCACATCTTCCATCAGAGCCTGCAACATTTCGTCGGTAGGCTCTTCCATAGAAGTCAGACGATATTTCTTATGTACCTCAGTCATATTTACCTGTATTTGGGTGCAAAGATACAAAGTATATTTGAAAGTTCCAAATAATATTGAAAAAATGTCATGATCACGAGGTCGTTCCTCTGCAAGCAGAGTGTGGCCTTGCAAACAATCCTTTTGCCCCGGCTGGCTCCACATCTCCTGGACGCCCTTCGCCTCGCCTGGGCATTATATCAGGATTGGATATTACAAATCTACTCGCAGGCACATCATGGTGAGGTCGTCGTTGGGTTCGGCACCGTTGCGGTGGGTTTCCACCTCGGCCTTGAGCGCTTCGATGACCTGACGGGTGGTATCGAAATGCGTATTGCGCAAGAACTCCAACAGGCGGTCGTCGCCGAATTGTTCCTGCTGCGGGTTCTCGGCTTCGTTGAGTCCGTCGGTATAGATAAACAGCGGACGGCCCTTGATGGTGTCAATCTCCTCACCTTCGTATTCCAGTCCGGGCCACAAACCGATGGGCGCGTTGGGAATCATATCGAGGAATTCACCGTGATGTTCGCCTCCGCCAATGACGGGAGGATTATGGCCGGCATTGCAGAAGTCGAGATGACCCGTCGTGAGGTCAACCAATCCGAGCCAGAAGGTGGCATCATGCCTTGCTTGGCCAACGTCAGGAACAGTCGCGTGGCTTGCGCCATAAACAGCGAGGCAGGCACGCCCTTGCCCGACACGTCGCCAACGGCAAAGTAGAGCTTGTCGCCCATCAGCAAATAGCCGTACAGGTCGCCACCAACCTCCTTGGCAGGAGTCATCGAGGCATACATATCCAGCCCCTCACGTTCCGGGAACACGCTTGGCACCATCGACATCTGGATGTTGCGGGCAATGTGCAGCTCCGATTCTATGCGCTCCTGGGCGGCCTTCACTTTGGCAAGTCGGCGGGCAGCGTGCAGACGTGCCAAGATGAATAGGACGACGGCCACGAACACCACGGCGGCGATGGCTATGAGCAGATACAGTTGTATACGCTCGGCCTGCATTTTGTCGCGCTCGGCCTGCATTTTGTCACGCTCGGCCTGCATCTTCAGTTCGTTTACCTCATATTTCTTGTTTAGTTCGTTCAGCTGCTCGGTGGTGCTTACTTCGTATAACGAGTCTTTGGTGTTATCGCGTCTTATCAGTAATTCCAATGCTTCCTTATAGCGCCCCAAGCCATCAAGCGCATCAACCTTCACCCCCATTGAAGACAGTATATTATTGGTAACGCCATCCTTTACTGACATGTCATATGCCTTCTGACCATAGCGCAAGGCGGCATGGTAGTCTTTCTGTTCGAGAGCCAACTTGCTTTTTGTCTGAATAACAATAAAATGACTCAGTGCAAATTCGGGGTCTCTCTCACAGTAATATTCAGCTGTGTCGAGAGCCGCAGAGGCAGTCTGGTACTTTCCTTTCACCATCATGAATTCTGCCGCTCTGATAGAATATAACACAGTCCCGTTAGCCCATGCCCTAAAGCTGCTCGATTCCTCGCCTACACGGTTGCTGTCGAGGATTGCTTTCCACTCCGTTAGGGCAGAGTCAAGTTCTTCATATCGCTTTATTTTATTCAGCGCATCCGTTAGAATGTTGTATGGCAATATGATTGGAGCAAAATCCTTGCCATGATAATGGCTGATGGCTTTACGCATATTATTGGCCGCTTCTTCGTTGTTGTAACGACTGGCGTAACCATCGCTGAGCACCTTATATGCCACAAACAGTCCGTACTCACAGTCACGCTTGAGGGCATCTTCCTGTATCCGCTGAGCCTCGGCCACCCCTTTCTCGAAATCACCATCCCAGATATACTCGTCGGCCAGCAGTCCCCAGATGCTGTAATAGCGGTTCAGCACATTGTGCTCCAGGCAGGTCTTCAAGGCTCCAGGCACGAATAATTCAAGCGAGTCCGTCTGGCTCGCATTATAATACCTCGAGGCCTTGACGTTCAGACGGAAACAGGAGTCAGACCAGAATACCGAGTCTATTGAGTCTATCGAGTCTATTGAGTCAATGCGGTTTATCGAATCTATCGAGTCTTTTTCGCGGTTACCGGTTCCGTCTGTCCGTTGTCCACCCCAACCATTCTTACACGAATAGATGGTCAGCGCACAGAGCACAAACATAATGGCTAATGGTAATTTTCTCATAATGTCGTTTTTAGAATTTGCTAATGGAGGGTGTAGTTGCGGACGTATTCCTTCAGGCCTTCGGCGGCACCGGTACGGTCGGGCAAGTAGCGCAGGATGATGGTGACGATGCGCGTGGAGTCGTCGATGACTTTGGCGTAGTATTCGAAATCGCCGTCCTGACCGGTGTGGAGGCTGTAGTCGTCGCCGGCCTCGAGGAGTTCGGCACCCATGCCCATGAGTTGCTGTCCGGGTGTGCGGAAGATGTCGTCGCCCTTGAAGAGCCGCTGTTCCATGAATGATAGCGAGAGGTCGTCGTTGAGGAATACCTCCATCTGGTCGTCCTCCAGAAACTGGTGGCGCAGGTAGGAGGGGTAGGTGATGTCGAGCCCGAGCGACTCGCTATGATAGTAGATGGTGTCGGCTTTCGACAACTCGATGTTGAGGCTGTCGTCGGCGGTAATGACGTTGTTGAACGACTTGAGCTTCGGCTGGTTTTGACAACCGAGGAAAAGGAAAATGGACAGGAAAAGGAACAGGACTGTTGGTTTCATAACGTTCAATGTTCTAATCGTTTCTTTAGTACGCTTTGACCTTGGTCAAAGAATGTTCAATGTTTAATGTTACATGAGTAGTCGTTCGAGCATGGGGATTTCGATGCGGCCGCGATGGAGTGTGAGCAGTCCGTCGGCCTGCATGGCGTTGAGGGCGTGGCTGATGTCGAGTCGGCTGTCGTTGAGTTCGGCGGCAATCTGGTTCATCAGGATGTAGAACGTCTTGGCGCCGGCAGGGTAGAGGCAGCGTGAGAAGAAGAAGCGGATGATGCGTTCGCGCAGGGACTTGGGTGCTGAACGCCACGCGTGATGGTATTGTCGCTGGACCTCGGCGGCCATCAGACTGAGCATGTTGAGGCGGAACACGAGTTGGGTCTCAAGCAGCAGGAGCACTTCCTGTTTGTCGATGGTGATGAGGTTGCAGGGCGTCTCGGCACGGAAGGACGACGTGTAGCGCTGGTTGATGCCGAAGATGCGTTCGGGCTGGATGATGTAAGGGGCGCTGACGGTTTCGCTGACGCGACAGGTGTAGTCGTCGCTGAGCGTATCGACGCGCAAAGTGCCGCTGGTGAGGAAGATGAGGTGGGTGCAGGGGTCACCCTCGCGAACCAAGCGTTTGCCGGAGACCAGTTTGGAGAAGCCGAACTTGGTGTGTCCTGCCACCTGCATCAGGTCGGCAAGACTCATGCCCTGAAAGAGCGTAAACTGCAATAGTCGGTCGTAAATCTCCATCTTACTTCTTACCTCTTACATCTTACTTCTTACCTCTTACATCTTACTTCTGTACCTTATCCTTGAGGGTGGGGGAGTACCACACGCCCATCTTGCCGTTGTCGTCGTAGATGAGATAGGCCATGAGTTCGGGATGCTTGTCCAATAGCTGGCGGGCGCGCTCGAAGCCCATGACCATAAACGAGGTGGCGTAGGCGTCGGCCAAGGCACACTGGTTAGCCAGAACGGTGGCCGAAAGAATATTATGTTGAACGGGACGGCCCGTCTTGGGATCGATGGTGTGGGCATAGCGCTTGCCGCCTTTGTCGTAGAAGTTGCGATAGTTGCCGCTGGTGGCCATACATTTGTCGGTCACGTTGAGCACGGTTTGCAATTCGCCACTGTCGGCCAAGGGCTCCTCGGTGGGTTTTGTGACGCCAATCTTCCAAGGCACACGACGTTCGCTGATGCCGCTGGTGGCAATCTCACCGCCAATCTCGACCATGTAGTTTTTGATGCCCTTGTTCTTCAGCAGGCGTGCAGCGGCATCTACACCGTAGCCTTTGGCAATGGCCGAGCAGTCGAGCATGACGCGCGGGTCGCGTTTGCTGATGCCTTCGCCACCGCGTTCGGTGAAGTAGGACACTTTGTCGTAGCCGACGAACTGGAGGATGCTGTCGACTTGAGCGTCGGTAGGCATCTCGTCGTGTTTGAAACCAAAGCCCCAGGCATTGACCAGCGGTGCGACGGTGATATCGAAGGCGCCATCGGTCTCGGCAGAAATCTTCATAGCCATTTGATAGACTTCGAGGAACATCTTTCCGGTCTCCGTCTTGGGGATATAATGCTCACCCTTATTAACGTGCGAGATGACGCTGTTTTCGTTGAACATGGAGAGTGCTTCGTCCACCTTGTTCATCTCGGCGACCAGTTCCTGCTGGAGGTCCTCGTCGTATTGGTAGGTGATGTTATAGATGGTGCCGAAAATAGCGCCCGAACATTTCTGGTAGGGCATGTTCTGCTGTTGGCGGATGATGAGTATGGTGCCGACAATGAGCAGCGTCAGGAATGGTAGTTGCCACAAGAGGCGTTTCTTTCGGTCTTTAGTCATTTTCAATTATCAATTATCAATTTTCAATTGTCAATTATCATCAAATATCAATGATGACGTTAAAGTTTGCAGCCAGGTTGTCTGTGTCGTTGGTGCCGAAGCCAGGGACGTACCACGTAGTGCCCAAGTTACCGCTGTTGTGGAAAAGTCGCCGTTTGTAGCGTACGCTCCAGCCCAGATGCAAGGGACCGAAGACCTTGGCGTCGATGCCGATGACGACTTCCGCCCAGTGCATATTGCAGCCCATGTCCTTGACGCCGAAGCCCGTCTGTGACTGCCATACGGGGTCGGGGAGGTTTTCGCGAATGATATCGACCTTATAGCTGGTGAAACCATAGCGTAAACCGGCGTAGATGCGGTTGGACTGATGTTTGTTCTTCAGGACGTTCCAGTCCATACCGATGCGGAAGTAGGGCGCAGTAGTCTTATAGGTAATCTCCGTTACTTCGTCTTTCTCGTGGTTAGCCCTGCCGATACCTGCCTCGAAAATGGGAAACCACTGGTCGTGCAGATTGATGCGCAGGGCGGCTTCGTACTCTCCGTGATCGCTGAGCATGAGCATGGCCGGACCTACGAGGTCGACCGACACGGCAAAGCCTCGGAAGAAGGGGATGGAGTCTTTCTCCATGCGGAACATCTTCAGCTGCGCCTGTGACGTCAGCGCCATAGCCAGCATGAGCAGACTAATCGCGATCCTTCTTGAGATAGAGGTAGAAATGGTAGTTCGATATGTCATAGTTAACAGTTGAATGATGGATGGAGATAGAGTCGAAAGCGTTATGCGTTACGCTGGCCTCGGTAATCTTATGGAAATAAGCCGCCTGACAGTCGACAGACTCGAAGTGAGGATAGTTCTCCTTCTTGATGCGGATGGTGTCGTAATGGTATTCGTCATCGTCGTCGTCTTTAAACGTCGTGAAGAAGACGTCCTCGGGCTGGGTATAGCTGATTTGCAGGGTGAAGTCGAAGGCCGTAGTGCCGCAAAGAGCGTTCATCAACAGCGTGTCGGTACCGTCAACGCGTTTCGTCTTGATCCAAAGCGTGTCGTTGTTCAGCGTGTCGGCGCTGCCGTCAGCCTTCTTAAAAGCGTATCTTGTGTACACCAGATTCTGAACCGGGCAGTCGATGGTCGTGCAGGCTGCCAAGGCAATGACGGTTAGGATGACGATTAGTTTCCGCATCTGAGGGTGTTTTCTATTTGATATTCATTACGTCCGGCACTATTGCGGCTGATGAGGTCGCCCAAGAATCCGGCAAGGAACAGCTGCGTACCAATCATCATCATCGTGAGGGCAATGTAGAAGTAAGGCGAGTCGGTGATGAGTCGCATTGGGACGCCTTGATACAGGGCCCAGGCCTTCTCGACGCCCAGGAAGAGGGCTGCAAAGAAACCGATGATGAACACGATGGTACCGAGGAATCCGAACACGTGCATGGGCTTCTTGCCAAACGTGCCCAGGAACCATAGCGTCATCAGGTCGAGATAGCCATTCACAAAGCGGTTCCAACCCATAAATTTCGACTTGCCGTACTGGCGCTTCTGGTGGTGTACGGGTTTCTCGCCAATCTTGTCGAAACCGGCATTCTTTGCCAGATAGGGGATGAAGCGGTGCATCTCGCCAAACACCTCGATATTCTTCACCACTTCCTTGCGGTAAGCTTTCAGGCCGCAGTTGAAGTCGTGCAGGTTCTTGATGCCGCTCACCTTGCGGGTGGTAGCATTGAAGAGCTTCGTGGGGATGGTCTTCGACAGAGGATCGCCCTGACTGCGGTTCTGCTTGTAGCCGCTGACAAGGTCGTACTTCTCCTCCATAATCATCTTGTAGAGCTCGGGAATTTCGTCGGGCGAGTCCTGCAGGTCGGCATCCATCGTGATAACCACGTCGCCCTGAGCCTCCTTGAAACCACAATAGAGGGCGGGCGATTTGCCGTAGTTACGGCGGAACTTGATGCCCTTGACGTGCTCGGAGCGGGCAGCCAGTTCGGTGATGACGTCCCACGAATGGTCGGTGGAGCCGTCGTTGACGAAGATAACCTCGAACGAGAATTTGTTCGCCGACATCACGCGCTCTATCCAATCGTAGAGCTCGGGCAGCGACTCTTCCTCGTTATATAAAGGTATTACTACTGATATATCCATATTGTTTATTTACTATTTGACAATTTACAATTTACTGATTCTTGACCTTTGCCACTTGACGCTGCATCAGAGCAGCAATGGGCAATCCAAGGAAGATGCCTGTGATGATGTTGAAGGACAGCATGTTCAATGCATAGTCTATCGGGCGCATCTCGCTAAGTTGTTTTAACCCTTCGCGCATTTGTTCGGCCATCCCTGCGGCCTGCATGGCCTGTTTGCCTTCCTCCGAACTCATCATCTCGGTCAGTTTCATGAGCAGGTAGCCTTTGTCGATAAAGGCAAAGTAAACATACAGGGCTGCAGCAAGTAACAGCCCAGCATAGAAAAATATCAGGACGAAATAGGCAAAGCCTCGACGGAAACTGATGACCCCTTCGCGAGCATAGTCGCGGAAGTGGCGCAGTCTGCTGGCGGCAAAGAAGGGCGATGCAATAATGAGCATGAGTGCCAGCGTTCCCATAATGGGGCTGGTCATCCCTTGAATGTAGCAAATCAACGCTCCGATCCACAGTAGAGAGAGCAGCGCGCCGTCCTGCCGTGCAAAAGCCTTTAGCTGTTTATATTCCTCTGGTGTCATAATCGGGTGCAAAGTTACGAATTTTAGTTCATAGTTCATAGTTCACAGTTCATAGTTTTTGATTTTTATAGTTAAAAGAGCTTAAATTTGTGGTCTTTATGAACTATGAACAATGAACTATGAACTATTTTTATTACCTTTGCAGCCGCTTTCGAGCAAACACGGGCAGTCCTGTACGGCCAGCTCCCTCGGAATCCCCCAGGATGGGAACATAGCAAGGGTACTTGGTTGTAGCGGCGCGATGCAGATAGCTGCCCACCCGAGCACGTGATTTGTAATCTCGGGGTCGTTGGTTCGAATCCGACAAGAGGCTCAGAAACGAAAAAAGGATTGACCGTTGTGGCCAATCCTTTTCTTTATTTGAGATGGAATCAATCCTCTTCCTTCATCTCAGCTTCGTGCTCCTTGATGAGAGTCTGCTGGATGTCGTTCGGCACGAGTTCGTAACTTGAGAACTGTGTGGTGAACGATGCACGACCACCAGTCAGAGATGACAGGGCGATCGAGTAAGAAGCAAGCTCCTTCAAAGGAATCTTAGCAGAGAGCTTCTGATAGCCAGCCTCGCTGTCCATACCCATGATGATGGCGCGGCGTCCCTGCAGGTCGCTCATTACATCACCCATGTAGTCGCCGGGAACCAGCACTTCGAGGTCGTAGATAGGCTCGAGCACCTTAGGACCGGCCTCCTTGAAGGCAGCCGAGAAAGCGTTACGTGCAGCGAGCATGAACGACAATTCGTTAGAGTCAACTGGGTGCATCTTACCATCGTAAACAATCACGCGAACGTCACGGGCATAAGAACCTGTCTCGATGGCACCACCAACAACGGAGTTGATGAAGACGAGCTTGCCGCCCCACTCCAGATCTTTCTCTTCCTTCGACTTGATGTTCATCTTGAACTCCTGGCCGTTGATGGTGAATGAGGTAGGATCGGGCATGCCGTCGGTATAAGGCTCAACAATCAGGTGAACCTCACCAAACTGACCAGCACCACCAGACTGCTTCTTGTGACGATAGTCGGCACGAGCCATCTTCGTGATAGTTTCACGATAAGGAATCTTCGGCTCCTGATACTCAACCTGAATCTTCTCGTTGTTCTCCATACGCCACTTCAAGGTACGCAGGTGGAACTCACCCTGACCATGAACAATAATCTGGCGCAACTCCTTAGACTGCTCGACAACCCATGTGGGGTCTTCCTGGCGCATCTTCTGCAGGGCAGCCATCATCTTCTCAGTCTCAGCCTCGTTGACGGCCTTGATGGCACGAGAGAACTTCGAGTTAGGATACTTGATGAAGTCGAACTTGTTGTCGGTGTCCTTACCATTCAAGGTGTTACCGGTCTTCACGTCCTTCAACTTTACGGTACAGCCGATATCACCAGCGCGCAACTCATCAACCTGAATACGGTTAGCACCAGCACAAGCATAGAGCGTACCCATGCGTTCCTTAGAACCGCGGTCGGCATTAGTCAGGTCGTCGCCGCTCTTCACAACACCACTCATTACCTTGAAGTACTGGACTTCACCGATATGGGGCTCAACACCAGTCTTGAAGAAATAGAGTGACTCAGGACCATTGGCATCAGCAGGAACCTCCTTGCCGGCAGCATTCTTGATGACGGGCATCTCGCTGACGAAGGGAACCACGTTGCCGAGGAACTCCATCAGACGACGGACACCCATGTCACGACCTGCGCAGACGCAGAATACGGGGAAGATAGAGCGTGTTACCAAGCCCTTGCGGATACCCTCACGCATCTCGTCCTCGCTGAGGTCCTCGCTCTCGAAGAACTTCTCCATCAGCGTGTCGTCGCCAGCGGCAGCAGCCTCAACCAAAGCGGCCTTCCACTCCTTGGCCTTCTCCAGCTGATCGGCAGGGATATCCTCGATGATGGGAGCACCACCCTCGGGCTTCCAAGAGTACTTCTTCATCAGCAGCACGTCGATAACGCTGTTGAAGCCAGCGCCCGTCTGGATAGGATACTGAACAGGAACGCAGTTAGGACCATAGACTTCCTTCAGATTGTTCAGAATCTGGTCGAAGTCGCAATTGTCGCGATCCAGCTGGTTTACCAGGAAGATAACGGGCTTCTTCAGTTTCTCCGTGTTGCGGAAAGCGTTCATCGTTCCCACCTCGGGACCATATTGTCCATTGATAAGGATGACAGCCTGGTCGGTAACGTTCATGGCGGTGATAGAGCCACCTACGAAGTCGTCAGAACCCGGACAGTCGATGATGTTCAGCTTTTTGTTATTCCACTCCACATGAAAAACAGTTGAGAACACCGAGTAGCCATATTCCTGTTCAACAGGGAAGTAGTCGCTCATGGTGTTCTTACCCTCTACGGTACCGCGGCGCTTGATGATGCCAGCTTCGTAGACCATACTTTCGGCAAGAGTAGTCTTGCCGCTACCCGCACTGCCAATCAAGGCAATGTTTTTGATTTCGTTAGTTTGATAAACTTTCATATTTACTAATATTTTAGGTGTTTATTTTCAAAAAACGTCGCTAAGGTATACATATTTTGCGAATTATCCAAGAAATAGTTTCAAATATTAAGCAAAATTAGTACTTTTGCAGTCAATATGTCTGGAATTTATATACATATTCCGTTTTGCGTGAGCCGATGTATCTATTGCGGCTTCTACTCCACGACCGGTTTGGAGTTGCGTCAGAAGTATGTTGATGCGGTGTGCAAGGAAATGGCGATGAGGGAGGTTCCTGCCCCCATCGAGACCATCTATCTCGGAGGAGGAACCCCCAGTCAACTAACCCCCGAACAGTTACGCCAACTCTTTTTATATATAAATAAGGTATATGCCCCTCGTGCGATGGAGGTAACGATTGAAATGAACCCCGACGACGTCACTCCAGAGTATGTCGCGACTTTGTCGCAACTCGGTGTGAATCGCGTGTCGATGGGTGCGCAGACCTTCAATGACGAGAGGCTACGTTTCCTTCGTCGTCGCCATTCGTCATCTCAAGTATATGATGCCGTGCGTATATTGCGAGAAGCTGGTATTTGTAATATCAGCATAGACTTGATGTACGGTTTTCCTGGCGAGACACTCGATGACTTTCGCCGTGATATTGACGCCGCCTTGGCTCTTGACGTGGAACATATCTCCGCGTATTGTCTGATGATAGAGGAGGGGACAGCTCTCCATCGGATGGGCGTTGAAGCTGCCGATGAGGATACGGAACGTGCAATGTATGAAATGCTTATCGATTGTCTGACGGCGGTTGGTTATGAGCACTATGAAATCAGCAACTTCGCACGTCCAGGCTATCGTTCGCAACATAACTCCAGCTATTGGAACGACACACCTTACATCGGCCTTGGCGCCGCTGCACACTCGTATGACGGACATTGCCGGAGTTGGAATGTGGCTGACATCCGTGCCTACATCGCTGCCATCGAGCGTGGCGAGCTTCCCTGTGAGTGTGAAGAGCTTGACACCGACACCAAATACAACGATCGCATCGCCACTGCTCTCCGAACCTGCGACGGCCTTAATCTCGGAGAGTTGGACGAGCGTCACCGTCAGTACTGCATTGCCGAGGCACAGCGATTCATTGTTGACGGCTTGCTCGAAATCGTCGACACCAACCTCTGCCTTACTCGCCGCGGCCTTTTCGTCAGCAATATGGTGATGAGCGAGCTCATGCTGGTGTAGGATGATGACAAAACGTAGTCGCGCGCGTCTATATATATAAAAAGGTGATATGATAAGACATCTGCTAACCATCATCTTTGTATTGATGACCGGCTATGCTTTCGGCGGCGAAATTATCGTACGCGAAGGCGAGAGTTTACACGATGCCCTGCGACAAGCCCGTGAATGGCGCCGTACAAACGATCCTCGTTGTGAGGGCGGCATCACCATCACCCTCCAGGAAGGCCGCTACTATATGAGCGAGCCTTTGTTCCTCCGTCCTGAGGACAGTGGAACCAAGGAGTCACCACTCGTTATCCGCGGTATTGGAGAGAAGCACACAAGTGTCATTTGTGGCGACCCTCGCCAAAAGCACAGGCAGATATGGCCGTTAAAAGAACAAGATGATGGTCTGCCGAAG
>CACYKE010000094.1 GCA_902774925.1 uncultured Prevotellaceae bacterium
GATGTGCTGAATCTGTCCAGAGATACCACAGGCGATGTACACCTTGGGGTGAACGGTAACACCTGTCTGACCAATCTGACGGTCGTGATCCAACCAGCCTGCATCAACGGCAGCACGGCTTCCACCAACCTCACCATGCAGCACCTTTGCCAACTGGAACAGCATATCGAAGTTCTCCTTCGAACCCATACCGTAACCACCGGCTACTACGATAGGCGCACCCTTCAGGTTGTGCTTAGCAGCCTCAACGTGGTGGTCGAGAACCTTTACTACGAAAGCCTCGGGGCTAACATACTTGCTGACCTCAGGATAAACGACCTCCTTCTTGCACTCGCCATCGTACAGAGCCTTCTGCATGACGCCAGAACGTACAGTTGCCATCTGTGGACGGTGGTCAGGGTTAACGATGGTAGCTACGATGTTACCACCGAAAGCAGGACGAATCTGATAGAGCAGATTCTCATATACCTTATTGTTCTTCTTATCCTCGAAAGGACCAATCTCCAGCTCTGTGCAGTCGGCAGTCAGACCAGAAGTCAGAGATGACGATACACGTGGACCAAGGTCGCGACCGATAACGGTAGCACCCATCAGGCAGATCTGTGGCTGCTCCTCCTTGAAGAGGTTCACCAGAATGTCAGTGTGGGGAGCTGAGGTGTAAGGGAACAGGTCCTTGGCGTCGAAAACAAACAGCTTGTCGACACCGTAAGGCAGAATCTGATCCTCAACCTTACCCTTAATGCCTGTGCCGGCAACAATGGCATGGAGCTCTACGTTCAGTTCATTGGCGAGCTTGCGACCCTTGGTCAGCAGCTCCTGAGATACTTCCTGTACCTGAGTATCTTCAATTTCGCAATATACAAATACGTTGTTCATATCTCAATTAGCCAATAATCTTTTCGTCCAACAATTCTTTGATCATTCCCTCGATATCAGCATCAGAAGCCGTCAAAGTCTTCGACTCCTTAGCCTGGAACACGATGTTCTTGATGGTCTTCACCATCCACGTCGGCCACGCTCCACTGGTTCAGTGTCAGCTCAGGGCGCTCGTCGTACAGATAGTCGTAGGCAGTACCCTCGGCAGGACGCTCCATAGGACAGGTAGCGCGCTTGTACTTCATCACCAGCTTAGCATTCTGGGGACGACAGGGAGCAGCGCTTCCGTTAACGGTGATAACAACAGGCAGAGGAGCCTCAACAGTCTCTACACCACCGTCGATCACACGCTTGATGGTAGCCTTACCGTCCTTAACGCTGAGAACCTCCTCAGCGTAAGTTACCTGGTTGAGGCCCAGTTTCTGAGCCACCTGAGGACCTACCTGAGCGGTATCACCGTCGATAGCCTGACGACCACCGATAACGATGTCCACGTCGCCAATCTTCTTGATGGCAGTAGCCAGCGCATAAGAAGTAGCGAGGGTATCAGCACCAGCGAAGAGACGGTCGGTCAGCAACCAACCTGTATCAGCGCCACGATAAAGTCCCTGACGGATAATCTCACCTGCACGTGGAGGACCCATCGTGAGGATTCCTACTGTTGAGCCTGGGAGAGCTGCACGATTCACAGTACCTTCTGCGGTCATTGCGTCCTTACCCACATTTCTGGTGTCTGGCACTTGCTTGGCCAGCACAACGATTTTTAAAGCCATAAATTATATATATATAAATAATGTGTATCTTGAAAATCGCCCGCAAGGACAGAGCAAGCCGAATGCAATGGAGCTTGCTCCAAATTGCTGAGGCGAAGCCTGTTCTCGCAGCGCCTTTCTCAAAAAGGCGGTGCAAAGGTACAACTTTTTGCGCACACAGCCAAACAAAATGCACAAAAATAGCCCTTTTGTGCACAAAGCTTGATTTTTGTGCAAATATTATTTGGTTTTCTCCGCGTTTTTTTATACTTTTGTCCCCATGATTGACCGAGCGACCGTCGATAAGATTATGGATGCCATCAACATCGTGGATGTGGTCGGCGAATTTGTTAACCTGCGCAAGGCGGGGGTTAACTACAAGGGACTGTGTCCGTTTCACGACGACAAGACCCCCTCGTTTATGGTGTCTCCTGCCCGTCAGATCTGCAAATGTTTCGCTTGTGGCGAGGGCGGTAATGCCGTCAACTTCCTCATGAAGCACGAGCAGATCACCTACCCTGAGGCACTGCGCTGGTTGGCGAAAAAATACAACATCGAGATTCAGGAACGTGAACTGAGCGACGACGAGAAACGCGAACAAAGCGAGCGAGAGTCGATGTTTGTGGTCAACGAATGGGCGTGTCAGTATTTTCACGAAATCCTGAAGAACGACGTCGACGGACAGGCCATTGGCAAACAGTATTTCCGCAGCAGAGGCATTCGCGACGACATCATCGAGAAGTTCCAGCTGGGCTTTGCACTCAACAAACGCGACGCTCTGGCCAATGAGGCCAAGCGCAAGGGCTATAAGCCTGAGTTTCTGGTGAAGACGGGACTGTGTTATGAAAAGAATGTAGAAAATGCCAAAAGCCAAGAGCCAAATGCCAACAGCCAACAGCCAAATGCTAACAGCCAACTCATAGACCGCTTCGCCGGTCGTGCCATCTTCCCTTGGTTCAACGTCAGCGGCAAGGTGGTAGCCTTCGGAGGTCGTAAACTCGACGCTGCCACCAAGGGCGTCCAGCAGAAATACGTCAACTCACCCGACTCGGAGATCTATCATAAGGAACGCGAGCTCTACGGCATCTATCAGGCCAAGAAGGCCATTGTCAAAGAGGATTGCGTCTATATGGTCGAAGGCTATACCGACGTCATTGCTATGCACCAGTGCGGACTGGAGAATGTCGTGGCCAACTCGGGAACGGCACTCTCCAACTATCAGATCAAACTGCTGCGACGCTTCACGCCCAATATCGTGCTGCTCTACGATGGCGACGAAGCCGGTATCCACGCCGCTATGCGAGGAACAGACATGCTGTTGGCAGAGGGTATGAACATCAAGGTGCTGCTCCTGCCCGACGGCGACGACCCCGACTCGTTTGCACGCAAACATACCGCCCAGCAGTTCAAGGAGTATATCGAGGCCCACCAGACGGACTTCATACAGTTTAAGACCGAACTGATGCTGAAGAACGTGAAGGACCCCATCAAACGCGCAGAGGCCATCAACAACATCGTCCGCTCCGTCAGCGTCATCCCCGACCCCATCGTACGAGCCACCTACATCACCGAGTGTGCCCGACGCCTGGAGGTTGACGAACGGACGCTGATAAGTCAGACGAACAAATATATTGCCGGCGACCGCGAGGAACAAATGAAGACTGCCGAGCGCGAAGAACTGCGCCAGCAGGGCACAGAGTCGACGAAGGCTCCCGAGGACACGTCGTTCTACCGCCTGTCGTTCGAGAGTACCGTCGAACGCCTCATCATCCAGAACATCATCCGACACGGCGACGAGATTATCTTCAGCGACCTCGAAGCCGAAGACGGTTCCACCGTGAGCCTCAACGTCGCCCAGTATGTTGACTTCGACTTGAGCCAGGACCAGCTGTCGTTCTCTACGCCGCTATACAACAAGATACTGCAGGAGGCGGTGGAGCACTCTGAGGATCCAGACTTCAAGGCCGACCGCTATTTCATGCAGCATCCCGACCCGGAAATCAGCCGACTGGCAGCAACGCTGGGCATCGACAGTCACCAGCTCAGTCGCAGCTTCGAACGCGAGGAGAGCGAGAACGACCTGCGCCAGCGCATTCAGCACCTCATCCTGGATTTCCGTATGGACATCGTCAACCAACACATGAAGGAGGTGCAGCGACAGCTGAAGGACGCAGGAACGGATATGAACCGCGTGCGGGAACTGATGGAAGAATACAAACAGACACAGGAACTGCGCAACGCACTGGCCCGACAACGAGGCTCCGACGTCATCGTGTAGCGATTACGCTAATTGATAATTGATAATTGAGAATGGAAGGGTGGTTGTATATATTGAGCATGACGCTACTATGGTGCATCATCGCCATAGCCGTCATTCATGTCGTCATGGACAACCGTCAGCCCGCCAAGACCATGGCGTGGGCACTGGTCATCTTCTTCCTGCCGCTGGTGGGCATCGTGCTCTACCTGTTCTTCGGCATCAACCACCGACGTGAACGCCTCATCTCACAACGCTCGCTCGACCAGTTGTCGAAACGCTCGATGCTCGGATTCGTCGAACAGCCGGACCTACACGTGCCCGAAAGCCACAAACAGCTCGTCGACCTGTTCATCAACCAGAATCTCTCGCTGCCATTCAAGGTGTCTGGTGTCGACATTATGACCGACGGCTACGCCTTCTTCCCGGAACTGTTGGCCGACATTGGCAAGGCACAGCATCATATCCACATCGACATATACATCTTTGAGGAAGACCCGCTGGGCAACCTCATTGCCGACGCACTCATCGACAAAGCCCATCAGGGTGTCGAGGTGCGCATCATCTACGACGACGTGGGGTGCTGGCGTGTCCGCAGAAGGTTCTTCGAACGGATGCGCGAAGAGGGTATCGACGTGCTACCCTACCTGCCCGTACATTTCCCCACATTCACCAGTAAGGTCAACTACCGCAACCACCGTAAAATCATTATCATCGACGGAGCGGTGGGATATATCGGAGGCATGAACATCGCCCAGCGCTACGTGTCCGACAAGTGGCGCGACACCATGCTGCGTCTGCAAGGTCCCATCGTCTATTCCCTGCAACGGGCATTCCTCATTGACTGGTATTTCGTCGACCGTACGCTCATCACCAACCGCAAATACTATCCCGCTGCCAGCACAAATACAAACGACATCCTGGCACAGGTGGTCACCAGCAGTCCGGCGACGCTCTATCCGGAAATCATGCAGGGATTCGTGCGCGCCATCACCTCCGCACGGCGCTATATCTATCTGGAGACGCCTTACTTCCTGCCCAACGAACCCGTGCTCTTTGCCCTGAAGACGGCAACAATGGCGGGCGTCGACGTGCGCATCATCTGTCCGCACCATTCCGACGCCAAGTTTACGGAATGGGCGTCACGCTCCTATCTGCGCGAGCTCCACGAGGCCGGAGCACAGATTTTCCTCTACGAACCGGGCTTCATGCACTCCAAACTGATGGTCATCGACGACTCATTGGTAACCTGCGGTTCTACGAATGCCGACTTCCGCTCGTTCGAGAACAACTTCGAGGCCAACGTGTTTATCTACAGCCAGGGGACGGCCCTGCGCCTGAAGAAGATATTCCACGACGACCAGTCGCTCAGCACTCCCCTCGAGAAGGTCACCTCATGGATGCGCCCGAAATTCCTCCCCCGCCTCTGGGAGAGCCTCACGCGCATGATTTCCCCGCTGTTATAGTCGCTTGGCCATCTCATTGAGTGCCACAAAGCGGTAGCGCTGCGTTGTCACTCTTCGACAGCCGCTTGAATACCAGCATCGAGAAACGCCTGCTCAGTAGGTTCCACCAGCGGATAGCCCTGCTCACGCAATGTGCGTGCGATGATCTGCTCGCCCTTGCTGATGGCCGCCGTATAGGTAACTGTCCCGTTGTGTGCTACCGCCAGCACCATCCGCAATCGTTCCTGCACCTCTTCGTTGATAGCGCTTCGCGACATCTCCACCACCTGCTTATCGGGCCAATCTAAGAGAAAATGGTTGCCCATCGATGTAAACGACAGCCCTGCCGCCTCCGTCCGTCTATGCAATCGGAAAAGTTCAGGGTTGTGACTCTTTATCCAAAGCCTCCGTGGGTTATCCTTCACATAGTCAATCATCCGCCGCAACTGCCCAGGCGCATGGAGTATCCGCTCATGATAATAAGCCGCGTCCTGTTGCCAAATACTACCCCTGCCCGCAAAAATGCGAACAAACTGCACAGGCGCCTTTCCTTCTCCATTCCCGTGCACTCCAGCGGCGTTCTCGCCGCTACCATACATTTCTTTATACACCTTCGTGCAACCGCTCTTAAACCCGCGCACCACCGCTCCAATACTCTGCGGAAGCGGCTCCAGCACCTGAATCACCAGATGCACATGGTCGGGCATCACCTTCTGCGCCAGCGCCTTCAGGGCGAAGTCCTTCCCCGCATAAAACTGTGCCAGCCCACACAACATCTGACACACCCGACGTCCAAAGGGATTGAGCCTCACGAAAGCCGTCTCCGCACTCTCACCCTCCAGTACTCCAAACAGCGGATACCGTTCCTCCACAGGCAACGTAAAATGATAGATGGCCCGTCCCTTGTAGTCCCATCCGTTTTCACGGTGGTGCCTCATGGGATCGACCGGCCGCCACTTCCCTTGGCCCTTATCCATATTCATATTCCGTTTGCAAAGTTATAAATTTTATTGGGTCACCTGCATAACCACGTGGGATTATAAGCATCACAAAAGTTTAAGGACAAATCTGTGACAGTCACAAGATTGTCCTGAAACCAGCGTGCTCACTATCGAATTGCAGCTGATTCAGATTATTTTTGGCGTTTTTTCGCACTCATAAGGGTTCTTTATCGATAACAATTTGTACCTTTGCAAGCAAATGCGTGCGAGAACGGGCAAGAGATGGAAATTAAGGTAACATACAGACGGACAAGTCGGTTGTCAATGCGCATCGTAAAGAATGGCGATGTGCATGTGTCGGCACCTATCGGAATGCCACGCGAGAAGGTGATGGCATTCATAGAGGAGCATAAAGACTGGATCAACGAGGCAAGAAAGAAGACGTTTGAACGTCAGAAGCAGCGGGCAGAGTTCTTCAATAAACTGCCTTTGGCCACTCGCGCCCAAGCCGACGAAGCATTGAAACGACTGAAAGCACTTGTAGAGCCAATGATTGAAAAACATGCCAAAGAGATGGGAGTTAAGCCGAGCATCGTCTATTACAAGCCAACTATCTCTCGCTGGGGACAGTGCAACGTGAAAGACCATAGCATCTGCATTTCTGCCTACGTCCTACTATTGCCGGAATGGTGCGTCGAACACTTCGTGATTCACGAGCTATGCCATCTCTTAGAACCCAGTCACAACGCCCGCTTCCATGCCCTCATGGACAAGTATTATCCACGCTGGCGCGAGGCCCGCAAGGAAACTCACAGGATATGCCGGCTGGAAGAGGATGGGGCAGAGTAAAATAGGAGCCCTCAAAAATAGGGTGCAGCGCCTTTATATAAAGGCATCCTGTCACCCTATTCTGAAAAATAAATAGATTGTTTGATGTCCTCGAGTAAGTCTTCGCCAGCTTCGAGGCCGATGCTGAGGCGGATGGTGGTGTCGGGGACGGACATCGCGGCGCGCTGTTCATCGGTGAAGAGGCCGAAGATGGTCGAAGCAGGATGAATGGCCAACGACTTACGGTCGAAGAGGTTTGTGGCACGACGGATAATCTGGAGTTTATCAATGAAGGCGAAAGCGGCTTCTTTCGATTCGAGGTCTATTGTGAAGACGGCACCAGGTAACGGGCCAAATTGCGCCTTCGAGAGTTCATAAAAAGGATTATCCTCCAAGCCAGTATAGTTGACGCGCTTGATCTCTGGCAGTTGCTGACATTGTTTGGCAAGCCACAAAGTGGTCTCCGCCTGACGACGGAAACGGATGTCGAGGGTGTCGAGGCCAAGGGTTTCCATGTAGGCTGCCTGAGGTGTCATCAGTGAGCCGAGGTTCGTCACCAGTTCTGTTTTCACACGAGCCGTAAACGCCAGTTTCTTACCAACCTTCTTGATACGAGCTTGTAAGGCTGGCGAGGACGACTGCGACCAATCGAACTTTCCGTAGTCGATGAGCAGACCACCGAGTCCTGTGCCACCACCAGAGATATACTTTGTGCTCGAAACCACTTCGATATCCACGCCGAAATCGACGGCTCGGAAGGTGGAGAACGGCACGATGGTGGTATCGGCAATCAAGGGAGCACCGGCCTGATGGGCAATGTCGGCCAGCGCGCGAATGTCTGCCACGAACAACTGCGGATTGGTGATGATCTCAAAGAACAGCGCACAGGTCTTGTCGTCGATCTTTGCCTCCACTTCCTCAGGTTTCGTGAAATCGACAAAGCGTGCTTCTACGCCGAAGTTGCCG
>CACYKE010000095.1 GCA_902774925.1 uncultured Prevotellaceae bacterium
TGCCATAGTTTAAGCCTCCTCTTTTTTACCAAATTTGTTACGACGCTTCTCAGCATACTCGATGGCATACTTCTCAAGCTTTACTGTCTGGAAACGGATTACCTTCTCGTCACGACGGAAAGCTGTCTCCAGCACTTTTACTACTGATGGCTCAGCCTTGAACTCTACGAGGAAGTAGAAACCTGTAGATTTCTTCTGGATAGCGTAAGCCATCTTCTTCAGTCCCCAGGCCTCTTCGCTCACGATCTCTGCACCCTTATCGGTCAGGACCTTCTTGAACTTAGCGACCGTTTCCTTTGTCTGTTCATCAGACAAAACGGGAGTCAAAATGAAAACGGTTTCGTATTGATTCATACTACAAAAAAATTGTTATTTTTGCAAAATGCGGGTGCAAAGGTACAAAATAATTCATAATTAATAATGCATAATTCATAATTATTTCTTATTTTTGCACGAAAATTAACGTTTTTATGAAGAAAAAGGCCACAAATTGGGGTTTATACCTTATAATAATAGGTACATTGCTGCTCGTTTTGACGCGCATTAGCATCCTGTCGACCTATAACTGGCTGCTCGTCACAGGGCTGCTGAGTATCATTGTCGGCATTGTATTGCACATTCGAAGTATAAAAAAAGACAGTCTCTATTAATTATGGAACATCTCAAGATATTTACGCAACTGATATCCAACGAATTGCACCTACCGGAACCAGGTGTGGAGAATACGCTGAAACTGCTGGACGAGGGATGTACCATTCCGTTTATTTCGCGTTATCGCAAAGAGCGGACGGGCGGACTGGACGAAGTGCAGATTACGGCCATTTCCAACCGACTGGAGCAGTTGCAGGAAATAGCCAAGCGCAAGGCAACCATCGTGAAAACCATCACTGAACTGGGCAAGATGACGCCCGAACTGCAGAAACGTATCGACGACTGCTGGGAGACGACGCCCTTGGAAGACATCTATTTGCCCTACAAGCCCAAGCGCAGGACGAGGGCACAGGTAGCACGCGAACAGGGACTGGAACCATTGGCACAATTGCTGCTGATGCAACGCGAACCAGACCCTAAACGCGCCGCCCAACGTTTTGTCGTGGTCGGCGGTTCTCCCGCCGACATTGCCTCCGCCCTCAGCGGTGCCCAAGACATCATTGCCGAACAAGTGAGCGAGGACGAACGTTCGCGCAACCAAGTGCGCTCCGCCTTCCGTCGCGAGGCCTTTATCGAGTCGAAGGTCGTAAAGGCCAAGAAAGACAGCGACGAAGCCCAGAAATTCAGCGACTACTTCGACTGGGAAGAACCCCTGAAACGCTGTTCGTCACACCGTCTGCTTGCCATGCGTCGCGGTGCTGACGAAGGCATCCTGCGCGTCAGCATTACGATTGATGACGACGAAGCCATCCAGCGTCTACTGCGTAATTACGTCAGAGGCAACGGAGCCTGCCAACGTCTTGTGGCAGAGGCCGTTGAGGATGGTTACAAACGTCTGTTGTTGCCCTCGATAGAGACGGAATTTATGAACCAAAGCAAGGAGAAAGCCGACGAAGAGGCCATCCGCGTGTTTGCCGAAAACCTGCGTCAGTTGTTGCTTTCGGCACCGCTGGGTCAAAAGCGCGTGATGGGTATCGACCCCGGTTTCCGTACAGGTTGCAAGGTGGTGTGTCTCGATGCGCAGGGCTCATTGCTGCACCACGAAGCCATCTTCCCCCACCCGCCTGTCAATCATCGTATGCAGGCCACCATCCACGTACAGCAGATGATCAGCGAATATCAGATAGAGGCCATCGCCATTGGCAACGGAACCGCCAGCCGCGAGACGAAGGAATTCGTGGAAGACGCGCTGAAGGAAATGGCGCAGGGGAAACCCGCACCCGCAGTCTTCGTCGTCAGCGAAGACGGCGCCTCGGTCTATTCGGCCTCAAAGGTGGCCCGCGACGAATTCCCTGACGAGGACGTCACGGTGCGCGGTGCCGTGAGCATCGGACGAAGACTGATGGACCCGCTGGCGGAACTGGTGAAGATTGACCCCAAGAGCATCGGCGTTGGACAATATCAACACGACGTTGACCAGACAAAGCTCAAGCACTCGCTGGACCAGACCGTTGAGAGTTGCGTGAACCTCGTAGGCGTCAACCTCAATACCGCCTCGCAACACCTGCTGACCTACGTCAGCGGACTAGGTCCCGTACTCGCGCAGAACATCGTGGATTATCGCACGACGAACGGTGCTTTCACGTCGAGAGCACAGCTGAAGAAGGTGCCGCGTCTGGGACCTTCCGCCTTCCAGCAATGTGCCGGTTTCCTGCGCATCCCTGAGGCCAAGAATCCGCTCGACAACAGTGCCGTACACCCCGAGAGCTATCATGTGGTGGAGCAAATGGCGAAGGACTGCGGTTGCAGCGTCAGCGACCTTATCATGAATAAAGTTACGCGCGAGGGCATTGACATCAAGAAGTATGTTACTGCCGAGGTGGGACTGCCTACCCTCACGGATATCATGAAGGAACTGGAGAAGCCCGGTCGCGACCCACGTGAGCAGATTGAGGAGTTTGAGTTTGACAGCAGCGTGCAGACTATAGAAGACCTGCACGAAGGCATGGAGCTGCCTGGCATCGTCACCAACATCACCAACTTCGGAGCTTTCGTTGACATTGGTGTTCATCAGGACGGATTGGTGCACGTGTCGCAAATGGCCAACAAATACGTCAAAGACCCCACGCAGGTAGTACGACTGCACCAGCACGTCCGTGTGCGCGTCATTGCCGTCGACCTGCGCAGACAACGTATATCGCTGTCGATGAAGGGAGTTTGTGGAAATTAAAGAAAAGAGGAAGCGTTACTGCTTCCTCTTCTTTTTCACTTGGAGTTTCGGAATCTTGATGACCTGTCCCTCCTTGACTTTCGGATTGCGCGGCAGGTCATTGAACACCTCGACATAACACTCCATATCTGGACCCAGATGAGCACGACAGATGCTACGGAATGTCTGACCTGCCAATACCTTCACCTCGTGACTGAGTCCGACGATGCGATAAGCACCCAAGCGCACGCGTTCGTCTTTCTGAGCATAGGGATCAGGCTGTTCGGAAACGGGCGCAGGCTTTGGCTCTTCCTTCTTCACTTCCGGAGCCGGAGCCTCAGGCTCTTTCACGGGCTCAGTTTCTTTCACTGGCTCTGCTTCCTTCACCGCAGAAACACTATCGATTGGTGCAGCCATGATAGTATCGTGAATCACGACGGTATCGGGGCGAACCAACTCACCCACAGACGAATATTTAACACCATAATAGAAGCCTCCAAAGGCCGAAAGAGCCATCAATACAAGGACACCCAGAATACCCAGCAACCAGCGCCACCAGCGACTTGGGCGTTCTTCCTGCGGCTCTTCATCGACAGGCTCCTCATCGACAGGCTCCTCAGTTTTGGGTTCCTCAGCTTCGGGCTGCTCGTCAACGGGTTGTAAAACGACAGGAGCAACAACAGGAGTTTCCGCCTCAACAGCAGGAGCTTTCTCTTCAGCGACGGGCTGTTCTTCTATGACTGGCTGCTCTTCTTCGGATTCCTCCAAATCCGGAAACTCGACACCATCGTTAAGCACTACCGTCTCAAACTGCGAGAAGGGGCGGTTGACGAGTTCCTTCATCGTAGCATCAGGAGTGAAAGTCACCTTGGCGTGACCGTTGATAACGACGCGTTCGCCAGTACGCACGCTGACGCTCTCGCGAGCCTCGACGTCAACCAGTTTAAACGTTCCGAAGCCCTTTACCTTGACAATGCCGTCAGTCTCCAGACGCTCCTGAATAATCTGAAACATTGTGATGACAAACGTGTTAGCCTCTTGTTTGTCGAAATTGTTCTTCTGCTGCAGGACGGCAGCAATCTCCTGTATAGTCAGCTTTCCCATACTACTTGCTACCTCCTTTCAGCTTATCTTTCCACGTCTGATTAGGCTTGAAATTCAACACCAGTTTGGGTGGCACGAGCATGCGCTGCTGGGTGGCAGGATTCACAATGATGCGCTCCAGCTTCTTCTTGGCCTCGAAAATACCAAAGTTTGGCACCAGCACGGCATTATCCTCCTGAAAAGCATCACCCATCGCATTGATGATGTTATTCACCAAATGTTGGGTGTCCTTAGCGGTATAGCCCATGCGTTCAGACAATTCAGCAATAAATTCTTTGTTGTTCATATTGTGGTGGCGTATAAGTCAAATTCTTCTGCATCAGTAATGCGCGCGTCGTAGAAACGTCCTATCGTCAGTCGCTCGCTGGCGGGAATGAGCACCTCTGGGTCAACCTCAGGAGAACAAAACTCCGTACGGCCAACAAACCAATCTCCCTCCTTACGATCAATGATGACACGCAGCGTCTGACCAATTTTGGCGGCTTCTATCTCGGCACTAATGTTCTGCTGGACACGCATCAGACGATCCAGACGTTGTTGTTTCACTTCGGCGGAGACGTCATCCTCGTAGTTGTTGGCGCTATAGGTGCCGTCCTCCTCGGAATAGGCAAAGGCACCCATGCGTTCGAAGCGCGCCCACTTGGTAAACGCGATGAGTTCCTGGAAGTCGTCATCCGTCTCACCTGGGAATCCAACCATCAACGTCGTACGGATATGGATACCTGGCACCTCTTCACGCAGTCGGCGAATCAGTTCGTAGGTCTGTTCCTTGGTAACGTGGCGCTGCATACGATCAAGCATGTGGTCGGAAATGTGTTGCAGCGCAATGTCCAGATACTTGCAGACATTCTTCTTCTCACGCATTACCCGCAGCAGTTCCCAAGGGAAATGAGCCGGATAGGCATAGTGCAGGCGAATCCATTCGACACCGGGAATATCAGCCATCTTTTCAATGAGTTCAGCGATATGTTGCCTGCCGTCAATATCAATACCATAGTAGGTCAGTTCCTGAGCAATGACCTGAAACTCGCACGTGCCCTGACTCACCAACCAGCGCACCTCATCCAAAATCTCCTGCATGGGACGACTCTGGTGGCGACCCGTAATCAGCGGGATGGCACAATAGGCACAATGGCGGTCGCAGCCCTCACTGATTTTGAGATAGGCATAATGCTTAGGCGTAGTGATGTGGCGGTGGGCCTCTAGAATATCTAGATTTTCTAGATGATCTAGATGCTCTAGATCTGCTAGCAACTGCTTATAGTTAAACTTTCCATACCAGCCGTCAACCTCTGGAATCTCCGCTTCAAGCTCTGCAAGATATCTCTCTGATAAACAGCCCATTACGAAAAGTTTTTTTAGTCGGCCGTCTTCCTTCTCCTGCGCCAATTCCAAGATAGTATCGATACTCTCCTGCTTAGCATCTTCAATGAAACCACATGTATTAACAACAGCAATGTCGCCCTGAGGATTCTCGGCATCATGAGTCACATGATAGCCGCTGGCCTCGAAGAGTCCCATCAGACTCTCCGAATCCACCAGGTTCTTCGAACACCCCAGCGTGATAATGTCAATAGTCGGTTTATTCATTCTTAAACAATGAGTCGACAAACTGACGCTTGTTAAAAAGCTGCAGGTCTTTCATACCCTCGCCCAGACCGATATATTTCACGGGAACCTTCAACTGGTCGCTGATGCCAATGACTACACCGCCCTTGGCTGTGCCGTCGAGCTTGGTAATGGCCAGCGACGTAATCTGCGTGACGGCAGCAAACTGCTTGGCCTGTTCGAAGGCGTTCTGTCCCGTAGAGCCGTCCAACACGAGCAACACCTCATCGGGAGCCTCGGGCAGCACCTTTTTCATCACGTCCTTAATCTTCTTCAACTCGTTCATCAGGCCCACTTTGTTGTGCAGACGGCCTGCTGTATCTATCAGCACCACATCAGCACCGTTGGCCTTAGCACTCTGTAACGTGTCGAAAGCCACAGAGGCAGGGTCGCTACCCATCTGCTGCTTCACCACAGGAACGCCGACGCGCTCGCCCCAGATGCAGAGCTGTTCGACAGCAGCGGCACGGAAGGTGTCGGCAGCGCCCAGATAGACATTCTTGCCAGCCTGCTTAAACTGCCAGGCCAGTTTGCCAATCGTCGTGGTCTTACCCACTCCATTCACGCCTACTACCAAAATGACATAGGGCTTGTGGTCGCCAGGCAAATCCCAGTTATCATTGTCGTCGGAATTATTCTCTGAAAGCAACGAGGCTATCTCGTCGCGCAGAATGGCATTGAGTTCTGAGGTCGAGACATACTTGTCACGAGCCACGCGCTCCTCAATACGTTCAATAATCTTCAAAGTCGTCTCAACACCTACGTCTGACGTTATCAACACTTCCTCCAAATTGTCCAGCACATCGTCGTCAACCTTCGATTTTCCAGCTACCGCACGCGCCAGTTTGTCAAACACACTGGTCTTGGTCTTCTCCAGACCTTTATCCAGTGTTTCCTTCTTTTCCTTATTAAAAAATCCAAAAATACCCATATTGCAATACTAATTCCCTGCAAAGGTACGAATAAGTGAGCAAAAAGCCAAATTAATTTAGGCTTTTTCAAACAAAAGTACCTTCACCAAAGGTGAAAGGTACGAAATTTCGATGAAACCACAAAAAAAGAGGTCGCAAATTCACTTGCAACCTCTCTTTTTATCTGATTAATCGAATATTAATTCTTAAAGAAGTCCTTAACAGCCTCGTTAGGAACCATCTGCTCGTCGAAGATGTAAGCACCCGTCTTGGGGCTCTTTACCATCTTGATAACCTTTGTGTAAGCGCGACCATCCTTTGAGCCTTCGTGGAGGGTAGCGACGGTTTTCTTTGCCATGCTTTAA
>CACYKE010000096.1 GCA_902774925.1 uncultured Prevotellaceae bacterium
AAAGACAGGTTTTCATGCTCGATTTTACCTTGTTCTTCTTGCTTGTTAAGAGGTTCTTCCTACGTTTGAACTCTTTTGGATCGTCACGTTCCATATCATAGAACATATTCAAAAAATCGGTTTCCATCCCCAGGTCATATGCCTTGCTTAGTGCGTCATCTAGACAAATCTTTGTCTTCAACTTGCATGGCATGTCCAACCTGTAGGCTCGCAGGAAATCCCACTGCTCATAGATAGTCATGTCCTTCATCTTGAAGAACCATTTCATAGGAATTGCTATCTGCTGTTTGTTGACCCTGATTATTCTTGCCTCTTCATAGGTTGACGTGGGAATATATGTCTCAGCATCCACTATCATGTAGTCATCCGGCACACATACTTCGTGTGCATAAAGCCGCAAACGCTGTTTTGAGACTATCGTACTTTTGCGCAGTACAAAGGGACTCCGAGAGAATCGGCATCAGTGCTTGTGGTTCTGAATGTCGACGGTTCGAGTCCGTCCGGGCACCCTCGAAAGAAGACATCGCCGAAAGGCAATGTCTTTTTTTTGTGAGCAGTCACAAAGAACTCCTGTAATCCAAAAGGTTACAGGACTTTTACTTTTCCAGGGTATAAAATTTTGATGGAACATTTTCAAAGATTCTTTATGACCTTACAAGGATTTCCTACGGCAACAGTGCTTGACGGAATATCACCAACCACAACAGAACCAGCTCCGATTGTGACATTGTCGCCGATGGTAACGCCAGGCAGGATGGTAACACTGCCACCAATCCATACATTATTTCCAATGCGTACAGGCTTAGCCCATTCCTGACGAGAGTTTCGTTCCACTGGATCAGTACTATGACAGGCCGTGTAGATGCTGACATTAGGACCGATAAAACAGTCATCTCCAATGGTAACACGTGCTTCATCGAGGACTGTGAAGTTGAAGTTGGCAAAGAACCGTTTGCCTATGCTTATCTGTTTGCCGTAATCGCAGCGAAACGGCTGGTTGATGATAAACTCGTCATCAGCCACATGGCCAAGCAAACCCTTCAGGATTTCCTTCATTTGTTGGTTTTCAGACGGACGAAGGGAGTTGTATTCGTAAAGAACCTCTCTTGTCATCATCAACTCATCTAATAGTTCTGGGTCAACGGCAGAGTAAATCTCGCCTGCCAGCATTTTCTCTTTCTCTGTCATGTAGCCAACATTTGTTAATTGTGAGTGCAAATATAGTAAATTCTCACCATTTTTTCGTACTTTTGCCAATGATTTTAATAAGTTTTGTGAAATATGGACTTTATCAGCTAACCATACAAAAACTATTTGATTATGATAAATTTGATTAAACGAGAGCAAAACAAACGAGTTTGCTTTGCCGAGAGTGAAAATTCTCGAACGAAGTTCAAAAAAGTGATTTTCTGCCTTATGGCAATGATGGGCGTGCTGACCCTTTCTGCACAGAGTATTTATGATTTCAAGGTGAAGGACGACGTAGGACAGGAGGTGTCGCTCTCGGACTACAAGGGCAAGGTGCTGCTGATTGTGAACACCGCTACCCGATGCGGATTTACGCCACAGTACAAGGAACTGGAGGCGCTCTATGAGAAATATGTAAAGGACGGCTTCGAGATACTGGACTTCCCCTGCAATCAGTTCGGAGAGCAGGCTCCAGGTTCGATTCAGGAGATTCACACGTTCTGCACGGTCAACTTCGACATCCAGTTCCCGCAGTTCGATAAGATTGAGGTGAACGGAGCCAACGAGCATCCGCTATACACTTTCCTCAAGGCACAGAAAGGTTTCGGCGGTTTCGATACGAACGACCAGCGAGGTAAGTTTATGGACGATATGCTCCGCAAGCGTGATGCTGATTTCGATAAGAAAAGTGACATCAAATGGAACTTCACCAAGTTCCTCGTCTCTCGCGACGGACGAGTGTTGAAACGCTACGAACCAACGGATAAGTTGAGCGACATCGAGGCCGACATGCAGATGGAGGTCAATCCCGTGTTGAGCAACATCATGGCCCGTCGCTCCATCCGCAAGTATCTCGACAAGCCTGTTGAGCACGCCAAGCTGGAGGCTGTAGCCCTTGCAGGCATCAATGCACCGAGTGGCATGAATCGTCAGCCGTGGATAGTCCGCGTGGTGGAAGATCAGAAGCTGATTGCTGACGTGAACCAAGCTGCAGGCAGGAGTCTGTTCTACGATGCACCTGCACTCATCTGCGTCTGTACTCCTACCAATGGCGGTGGCGAACTGGATGCAGGATTGCTGGGCGAAAACATGATGTTGGCGGCACAATCGATGGGATTAGGCACCTGTTGTCTCGGCGGTCCCGTGCGCTTCCTGCTGTCAAACGAGAAATGCAAGTTCTTCCTCGACCGTCTCGACATTCCTGCTGACTACAAATTAAACTACATCCTCGCCATTGGTTATTCCGACGAGCAGCCCGATGCCAAACCTCGCGATGCTTCGAAGGTGAAGTACATCAAGTAAAGCCTGCGAAGACCTTATCAAAGCCCCGACCTGCAGAGATGCAAGCCGGGGCTTCTTTTTTAAATATATATAGAATGGCAAACAGTTATGCCATGAAGTGCTTGATGTTGCGGGCTGAAGTCTTATTGGCATCGTAGCGGACTGTCAACTCACGAGTGCGGGGATTCCAGTTGGTATCCAACACGCCCTTCATGTTCTCAACCTTCGCAACGACTTTCTTGTGAGAGTCGTGACGGCTCACCTTGATGGTAGTGGTCTTCACGTCAGGACGATAAGCATGCGTCTTGTGCGCATCGTTATGAGAGAGTGCTTTGTCCACCTTGTCAAAGTGGGACTCAGACTTGTGGTTATTCACTACAACGGCCTTTTCGTTCTTGCCATTGTTATGGTTCTTATTACCTGCCATTGCCGGCATTGCGAATGTGATGCTCATCATCATCATGATTGCGATCACCTTATTCAGCCAATTAGTGCTCACTATTGTCTTCTTCATAATCTTCATTTTTTATAAGTTAAACTTCTGTTCTGTGAGAGGCTCTTATGTCCTTTTCACGGTGCAAAGTTAAGGCGATTTCGTGGGATTTGAAAATGAAAATTCCTATTCTGTGATTCCAGAATCCCTAAACTTTCGTGGGGATTTCCCCTAAACAAGAAAGAGCAGCATCGCTATATAGCGGTGCTGCCCCCTTTATTTACTGCTTCTGCTCCAGCGGCACTACATTGTGAAACCTTTCATCGTCTTTTGCTTAGAAGTTCTTGCGGACACCCTGCCATTCTGGGAATTTCATCTTCAGGTATTCATCGTCGAGGAAGAGGGCAGACTGTCCTACCTGTCCCTTCAACTGCCAGTCGAGCCATTTCACGACAGCCTTGGCATAGTTGCCGCCATGCTTCTCGTAATAGGTGCCGCTGTGACCATCCTTCGAATTGAGCATCACCACGGGGATGTTGTCGGCGATGCGCTCGTAGTCCTTCTGGGCATTACCGTAAGCAATGTCGCCAGGGCCGCCAATCATGTAGAACATCGGGGTGTGCAGGTTCTTCAGCGCCTCCTTCGTGGTACCCATCATCTCCATATCGCCGATGCCGGAGTTCAGCATCACGCAAGTCTTGATACGCGGGTCGTAGGCGATCCCTAAGACCTGTGCGCCACCGCACGACTGTCCCATGGCTGCCACGTGGTCAAGGGCGAGACAGTGGTAGTATTCAGAGCCCTGCTTGGCATTCTGCTCCGTCAGCCAGTCGAGCACCTCCAACAGCATCTTTGGATAAGTACTGAACTGTGGGGCGGCAGGCGCCTGTTGCTTCTTATTCTTCTTGGCTTTCTTGGCGGCCTCCTCGCGCTGCTTGGCCTGCTGTTCCTGCTGAGCCTTCTTCTCTTCAGCCGTCATCGGCAGAATCTTTTCTCCGTTAGCCATGATGACGTCGCCCTTCGTGTCAGGATAGGCAGCCTTCAGCACACCACGCCATTGTGCCATCACGTCAGCCTCGTCGTACGGACCGATGGCCGCTGCCACGTAACCGTAGGAAGCTACCTCGCTCAGTAGCAGGCGCATCTCCACATTGTTGTTGAAGCAAGCACCGTTGGCATAGACAATCACGGGCAGAGCACCCTGTTTCGCTACCACCTCTTTCAGGTTCTGCGGACGATACACCGTAAACCCTGGGCAGGAAGCATCACCCACCACTTCCGACTTGAAGGGACCTGTACCGCCTTCTTCCACTACCTGTTTCTGAACCGTCTGGGCATTCATTCCCATACTCATAGCGACCATCATCGCTGTCATGAATAGTTTCTTCAATTCTGTCATTTTTAGCATATCTTTAAACCAACCTTTGTTAATTGTGAGTGCAAATATAGTAAAATTTCGCCATTTTTGTGTACTTTTGCTGATGATTTTAATAGAATTTTGGTCATAGCGAAGTTGTTGGAAGGTCGTTCGGCCGTCGTTGGTATATCGTAGCAAGGGCGTAGCGTAGGCGTAGGATAGGCGTAGCGTAGTCCGAGGATAGAGGTGGCCGAGAGCAAGCCGAGAACTTCGAGAAGCCAAGCCGATGGTAAGCCTAAGGTAAGAAGAGGGTAAGAATACCCCAAGAAGAGGGATAGAAGATAGTAAGAAGACTAATTAAGCATGCCCGCCCGAATCCGCTTACCCTTCGTCTCGCTCCCTTTTCTCTAGGCACTTTCCCCCTGTTTGCACGGCACTTTTCCCCTTCAGCCTTCTGGCATTAAAATGCAATACTCCGAACGAAATCTCAAATAGTCCAAAAGTATTTTCAATTACTCCGGTAGTATTGACCACCTTCCCTGCTAACCGTCACTCTCCTACCGGCTGTCGGCTTGACACTTCCCTGCTGTCGGCCGCACAGCAGGGAGCAGAGCACCGCACAGCCAGTAAGGTGATAATTTATTTTGCAATATGAAAAATAATGCCTAACTTTCACCCTCGGTGAAGACGCTTTCGCTCGAAAGAACAAAATAATTGACTAATTTTTTGGTTCTTTGCTCACTTATTCGTATCTTTTTCCCGAGGAAAAAATAGGCTGCATCTCTTTTACCTTTGCACCCACGGAACAAGAGTGGTATAAGTGTGAAGGAAACTTAAATGGGACTATGTTTCATACGAGAGGCTCTCTATAAACCGATTAAGCAAAGGATCCTTTCATTTCCTGCTCTTGATTCCATTTTGTTAAATAATAAGAAATGGGAATGCAAATGAGTAAGGAATTGTACATTGGAGTGGACGTGTCGAAGAACTGGCTTGATTTAGCTTGCTATGATGGCATTTCAGTTGATTGGAAGCAAGGACACATCCGGGTAGACAACAAGCCGTCTGGTTATCATCAAATAACCCGGTGGTTGAAGAAACAGGGAACGGATAAGGATCATGTTTTGTTTTGTATGGAACATACGGGACTATATGGTCAGGACTTCCGTGTATGGCTTGAAAAAGAAGGTTTAGTGTATGGAATGGTGAATCCAAGGAAGATGCATCGCTTTGAGCCTGACCTAGGTGAAAATGACCGTGCGCTAGACCGAATTAAAACCGACGAAATGGATTCGTTTCGTATAGCGATGTACTGTGAGAAACATAGCCGAAAGATAAAGGCTTCTCCTTCAAGACTTCCTGGAGAGGCATATTTCAAGTTGAAGCGTCTGATGGCTGAGCGTAGGCAATATACGAAACAGTCCGTAATTTATAAACAGCAGTTGCATGACATCTCTGCACATGATACGGAGGAATCACGTAAACGTAAGCAATCTGGGCTTGACCTTCTTAAAAGTCAGATTCGGCAGACTGATGCGGATATTTTGAGGATAATCGACAAAGACCCGTGTCTGAAAAGGAACTATGACCTTCTGTATTCCGTCAAAGGCGTTGGACTTGTCGTAGCAGTAGACACTATTGTACTGACAGAGAATTTTACCTTGATAACAAATCCTCGCAAGTATGCATGTTATATTGGTATAGCTCCAGCAAAGAAGGAATCGGGAATCAGTATCCGTGGTGGTAATCATGTGTCAAGAAAAGGCTTTACTCTGGCAAAGGCCGACTTAACCATTGTATGTTTGTCCGCTATTAAGAACGATCCCAATATAAAGTCTTATTGGCAACGAAAGAAAGCTGAAGGTAAGCACGGCGGGGTCGTGCTAAACGCTATCAAGTTTAAGATCGTATTAAGAATGTTTGCCGTCATAAAGAGGCAGACTCCATTTGTAGAAATGGATGCTTACAAGAGATAGACCGTAAGGGCGGATGTGAACCATGCTGCATCTTAAGATTGCTATGCTTATTTTCCGATTAGGACATCTGCCTTTTATTCACTACCTTTGCACCCGCTTTTTCAACGAAAAGGAGAGGAGCAGGGCGGAGGTAGTGAACTTTCTTTCGGTTAGACGAAGCTCTTGACCTCGATTTA
>CACYKE010000097.1 GCA_902774925.1 uncultured Prevotellaceae bacterium
TAACTACCTTTTGACTGCCCTCGATGACGATGCCGCGGGTGCTGGCCGTGGCGGGTGTGCCTTGCAGGGTGTAGGCAGAACCCTCCGTGATGGGCACGATGCGGGCTGAGTTTACGGGCGTGGACTCGCCCGTCTTCTCCTGGAATTCTGCACGGGCACGGGCCAACTGCCCGATGAAGCGCTCGTGGTTGCGAATCAGCTGATAGAGCACCGAGCCGGCCATGCGACCTGCATCCACATCGCTCTGCCAGTGGTAGCCGGCGATGACGCGGCTCTGGCCGAACTCATAGCCACGGGCTAGCAATGCCTCCATCGCCTCATTGGTCTGGTTGATGTCTGACAGCAGAAGTGCCGACGTCCAGAAGAACACGGTATGGCCCGAGGGATAGGATCCCTCATTGCGATGCTTCTCCTCCTTCTCGGGAATCAGTGTACCCTCGTCGTAGTAGGCGTAGGGGCGCTGGCGGTTGAACGTGGCCTTGGCATCGTGATAGATGCTGTCGCACGAGGCGCAGACATCCTGCAGGATGCTGTAGATCTCGGGTGTGCCCTCCTTCGTGATTTCCAAGCCGAAGAGCGGCCCCATCTCGTTGATGACGGTCTGCATGCTGTACACGGCATCGCGCTGAGCCTGGGCAGCACGCGCCTCATCCTGGCGCATCAGCTTGCCCCAGAGGTGTTGTGACTGGTCGGCTACGAAGCGGGCCGACTCGAAAGCGGGGAACGGCGGCAGAATCTTCGTCATGTCAGGCAGTTCGGCCTTGGTGAAATACGCGTGTCCGTTGACCTCGTCACCGGCTGCAAAAACGGTGGAGGCAGCCATCATGGCGGCTGCGGCCATCAGTAAAATCTTCTTTTTTATCATCTTGTTATTAACTTTGTTTGTTTCGTTGTGGCTGGCGCAGGAGTCGTATATCAGAAGAGTCCCTCCGTTATATTATTGTTTACTCAGTTGTTCCTATATTCCTGCAACCGCGTGTCGGTTGGGATGGATCAGTTGGCGCCCTGGTCATCCCATTCCCAGGTGGAGTCGTCGACAAATTTGGTTGGCGGAGTCGCAAGATCCTGTGACGCGGTGAGCAGTCGCGTATGTCCGTTCAGCATGACGACGCGCATGGACGGCCTGATGTATATTCTTTTCTTGTCCATTGTTATTCTATTTTGCAACATGTTTTTTACCTTGGTGTATATAGATGCCCTGCTGTGGCTTGCCGCTGAGGCGATGGCCGTTGAGGTCGTAGTAGTGCTCCGTGCCGTCGTGGTCGATGGTGCGCATCACGGTCTGGTGGATGCCCGTCTCGTCGCCGTCGCCGAAACTGGTGACGAGTGCCCTGGCTGCTGCTGAAGAGACGGCACGGAAGTAGGCGCGGAATGCACCTACATAAGCCTTGGGCTCGCCGTACGGCACCTTGTGCCAGTTGCCGTCGCTCTGCAGGATGTACTTTGGTCGGTTGGCATCATACAGATGCTCGTTGTCGATTTTAACACAGGTACCGACATAAGCGTAGTCGCCATTCTCATATTGCGAGCCAGTGCCGTGTTCCTGAACACTGCTTTCCGAAGCGGATTCAAGTGTAAAGGGGTCTCCACTCTCTACGACGAGATAGTAAGGCTGTCTGGCCGACGTCGTATAGTAGTCGCTACTGTTTTTGCCGACTTCTGTGAACACGACGGTGGTGACGTCGTCCTCGGTGGTGACCTTGTCGTAACGGTAGAGTTTCGCCCCCTCTCCAGCTTTCAGATGGAACTTATAGGGGAGAAAGAGGGTGTATGCCTTAGGCTGATAGACGAAGTCAGATTCGTCGCCTTGTCCACAGGCGAGGGTAGTCCCGAACTTACGGTCGTAATGGGTTGAGACAGCGGTGAAATAGAATGTTCCCGCGCCTAAATTAATGCCTAAACGGTCGGTGAGATACAAGTTCATACACTCATAGCCACCATCGGGGTAGCCGTTCCTCAGGTTCACCACGTTAGGCTCACTGCTAACATTGTTGTGAGCCCAGCTGGCCTGGTTCATGATGAACAGCGTGTATTTGCTGGCATTGTAGAACGGGCTCGAGGACAGGCTTCTGTTCACGGTCCAGTCTGTGCCGGCATCGCGGAGGTCAACGACGGTCAGGTCATAGCAGTTGGCGAAGGCGCCCGGCTCGATGGTGGTGACCGTAGAGGGCAGGGTAAGTATGCCCTGAATGGTGGTCTCGCAGCGGATGAGGCGCGTCTTTATTAAGTCATACAATGTATTGTTCTCGTAGCAGTAGGCGGTGTTGTCCGGATCTACGTAGAGTGATGCCACTTTAGGGCAGTTCTTCAACCAGCCGTTATAGGCCGAAGTGACACCATCGCCCATAAATAAATAGACCAGATCGGGGCAGTCGGCAAATGCCTCGGTACCGATGCTGGTGTAGCAGTCGGGGATGGTCATATAAGTGATGTTGCTGCCCTTGAAGGCACGGTCGCCCACCTTTGTCACGGGCTTGCCCTTGTAGGTCTCAGGCAGTATTAGCTCAGTCTCGCTGCCTTCGTAGCCCACGATACAATAGCTCGAAGCCTGGACATCATTAGGCGTAAAGATGTATCCGTCGGCATCCTTCATTCCAGCCCACACGAGATAATCGTCGGCCAGCGATGCGGGTACGGGGCAGTCGCTGATGTCTTCGTGGAAGTAGTACCACTTGTCATCGCCTAAGAGGTCTTTCAGATTCAGTCCCTCCATATCGCTGACGGTGGCGCATGTACGATTGCCTGTAGCGGTGATGGCTGAAGCACCATCTGCTGCTACGGCCACAGGCAGCGTGCTGCTGGCAGCGAGGTAGGCACAGTTGCTGATGCTCGACTCCGTGTCGCCCTGGTGCTGTCCGATAATGCCACCGATGGCAGTTGCCGAGAGCGTGTTGCGTGAATAGCAGCGGGCCACTTTCGTAGCCTCGCCGGCCTTGCCCACGATACCGCCGGCAATGGTGGTAGCCTCGATGGAATTGCCTGCTGCACAGTCGCTGACGTCTGTAGCAGCACTCTCGCCCACGATGCCGCCGGCAGCCGTGATGCCCATCACCCGTCCGTAGAAGTAACTGTCGATGATGGTGGAGTTGTCGGCTTTGCCTACCAGTCCGCCTGCGTTTCCGGCTGTAGCCTCGGCGCAGTAATACGGCGCGCCGGTGGTTGATTTGGCTTCATACGCCAGCACATCGTGAATCATACTATAGTTGGCGTTGCCCACCACCACACCTACATTGCTCTTTCCCCTCAGACTGATGTTCTGCAGAATGAGGTTGCTGATGACGGCTCCGTCGGTATAGCCGAAAAGACCCACGTTGTCATCAACGTTGCTATTATCATCATGATAGGTCCTGACGTTCTTGATGGTATGGCCCTGCCCGTCGAACACACCCCGAAATGGATGCTCGGCGGTGCCGATGGGTATCAAGGCATACCAGTTCTCGCGTGTGTCGCCATTCTGTATGAGGTCGGCCGTGAGTCGGATGGTGTAGTCGGCATAGTCGTTGCTGCCGTTGTTAACAGCATCGGCTAAGTCATCTAATTCTTTGAACGTAGAAATGGTCATGGTCTGTGTCGGTGCGGCGGCCTCGTTGATGAGTCCAAAGGCGTCACCCCATCCCACCTGACCGTTGTATTTCGTGTTTCTGTATTTGCGGGCACTGGCGCGGGGCACGTAAAGTGTGCGCTGGGTGGCCAGTTTCGCCGTAGCGCTGGCGGTGCCCTCGTAGGCAAACAGGTCGTTGTATAGCCAGGCCGGTGCGTCGGTGGCGGCACACGTCATCTCCGTCAGGTTTGGCAGATTGACAAAGGCTCCGCTGCCGATGCGGTTCAGGGTAGCGGGCAGCGACACCTTCTGCAGCGAATTGCAGCCCACGAAGGCAAAGTCGCCAATCCAGGTGACACCCTCTTCTATCACAATCTCCGTCAGTTTGTTACACAGGCGGAAGGCCAGCTGGTTCACCTCCACTGAGTAGTTCTGTCCGCCGATGTTCACCGTGCCGGGGATGGTGATGGTGCCCTCGGTATATTGAGATATGCAGGCATTCTGTCCGTTGCCTAATAATATGCTGCTTCCGCTCTTAATGGCCTCGGCCATGACGGTGTTTTCGCCGTTCTGCAGGGGGACGGTGACAAGGTTCTTGTCAGCAGTAGCATCGCTCATAGTATGATCCTCGATGACCCATTTCATCAGCATGTAGTCGGGCGACGGCGAGCCAATGAAATAGAAGGCCCGACCGGCTTTCACATGGTCTTCCCTCGTGTGATTGTCGAAGATATAGATGTCGGCATCGGCTTCGCTCACTATATGCGACGGCTTGGGGGCGTTGCGTACCGGAAATCTTTCTTTGGGAATAATGCCGTCGAAGAAGAATTCCTTGTACGTGTTATTAACGTAGTAGTTCAAGTCGTCCTGGTTGTTGATGAACGACAGCAGGTTGTCATAGGGCACCACCGTGTCGTAGGTGGAGTGGTAGAAGCCGATGCGGTGCTTGGGTCTCCATCCCGACACCCTCGCGTTGCTGGCCAGTGCGCGGTGCAGGTCTTTCATCACGCCCCGGTCTGACGGCACTGGTGAGTTTGAGCTCAGACTGTTGAAGTAGCCGAAGGCCGACTCTGTCATCATCTCGCTCAACTTGCCATACACGTTATCGCCGTCGTCATCGCAAAGCATCTGCTGCATCTCTTCGGCGCTGTAAGAATGTTCCGTCTGGGCGCCCTGTTCATCGGTGACGGTGTACTTCTGGCCATTCGCGCGCATGTTTCTGAACGCTTCGTTAATGTTATCCGTAGAGTACTGCCTATCTTTGTTTTCATTGCTCTTAGCGTTGATGAAGTCGATGACACCCGTCCGCAGGAATTTCTCCGAGAGGTAGTCGCTCAACTGGTGCTGTCGCATAAAGGGGTTGCGGTCGCACATGCCCTTCAGGATGAGCGGCATGACGATGGGCATCGACACATTGCCCTTCTTATGCTTTGTGCGGTTGGTGCCGTCGTAGGTCTCGCCATCGTCATTCATATAGTAGCCCAGGTGTGCCACGGGGTCGTATGGGCCGTCGCCGCATACCGAACCCGCAAAATGCAGTTCATCGGCCAGGCCGTTCTCCTCGATGAAGCGGTGGGTGGCCAGCGCCACGGATCCGCCCTGCGAATAGCCCACGCACACGCTCTTCCAACCGTCCTCGAAACTGCTGAACGAGAAAAGGCCCTTGTTTTGTTCATATAAGGCTAACCCTGAGCGCACGGCATCCACCACCTGGCGGGCCGTCAGCTCCTGGTAGAGGTAGGGGTGCGCACGGTTCTTGGTCACGCCGTAACCCTCATAGTCGGGCAGGATGACCAGACAGCAGGGGTTGCGCACGGCATCGTAGCGGGTGTAGTCGATGAGCATGCCTACGTCGGTCATCCACGAGAGATGGCCGCCACTCTTGTTGTACTCCGTGGGGCACTCGAAGTTGCTGGTGATGGTGACATGGCAGCCGATAATCAGGTTGTTGGGCTTGGCCATCGAGTTGTCTATCAGCATCCTCGTGGGCACGGCCATCAGCGACGACAGCGTCACCTCGTTGCCGTCGGCATCCACCGAGGGATAAGTGTAGGAGTAGAGCTTGGCGCCCGTGGTTGATGTGCCGCCCTCGCTTGTCATTCCGCTGACACGCCTCCGGGCCAGCGCAGGCTCAGGGTCTTCATCGGGGCTCACCACCACGATGCCCTCGTCGGTGAAGTAGGCATCGTTGACGGCTGTCACTTTCACATCGGCAGCACTGACGGGCCGCAAGGGACTGCCGTCTTGCTGCGCCCATGCCCCCTGCGCCGTGGCGCAGGCGAGGGCGATGGTCATCAGAATCAGTTTCTTTCTCATTGCTGTATGTTACGTTGTCTCTGTTGTTACTGTTGTTTCTGTTGTTTAATGTCTCGCCGGAGTCTCGGGTGCCGTTGCCGCACGCTGCGGAAGTGCCAACGACGGCGCGGAATATATCAGAAGAACCGTCCCTCCGTTATATTTCGTCGCCGCACGGCCACTTACGGTGCCGGCCAGGTGAAGGTCTCAGCCTTCAGCGCGTTCTCCAGCTCCTCGCTGGTCCAGGTTTTGGTCGTACCGTCGTAATACTTCGTGGGTTTGCCAACGACATCATTGTAGCCGATGCCTACGCTGTAGGGCGCTCTGCCGCCTTTGGTGGCGGTGACCGAGGCTGAGTTGCTGATGGTGATGTTGCCACAATGGCTGTTCAAACCACAGCCGATGCCGGCCGCTTCTTGTCCGCCCGTGGCGGTGACGGTTCCGCCGGTGATGGTGATGTTGCCGCAACGGGCAGAAAATCCTTCGCCAGCGCCGATGCCCGCAGCATAGTCGCCGCCCGTGGCGGTGACGGTTCCGCCGGTGATGGTGATGTCGCCGCAAATATCCTCTTTGGAACTGCCGATGCCCGGTGATCTCTTATGGCCAATGGCGTTGACGGTGCCGCTCTCAATCCGGATGTTGCCACAGTCATTGTTGATGCGCCCACCGATGCCTGGGCCATAGACATCTTCGTATGGGTGCAATGAATTGTTGCTCTGGACGTTGAGTGTGCCGTCACCACGGATGGTGAGCGTCTTACCCACTGGCACGGAGATGCCAGGCTGGATAAAGTAGAAGCCGCGCACGCTGTTGACGTCCTTGAGGACGATGGTTGCGTCGCCCTCGCAGGTGAGGCCTGCCCAGTCGTACTTTTCATGGTCCCAGCCTTCGATAGTGACATCCTGAAGGGTGACGGTGGCTCCGTCAGTGATGGATATCTTAACGTTAACGTCTTCAGGAAGTTTACCCGTCAGCACGTCGCCATTGACGGCTATGTAGGGTTTAGAGAGCTTAGAGAGATCAATAGTGGCGGGCTGCTGTTTCGTCATCTGCACCTTCACCTCGTAGTATTTGCCACAAAGGAAGGTGACATCACTACGGTCATAGGTATATACATCGCCCGTGGCCGTGACGGCCTTCAAGTGGTAGTCGGACTCTACGCCACCTGAGTTGACGGCTACGTACAAAGCATTGGTTGGCGAAACTGGTTCTACGAAAATTGTATAATAATGGTCATCGACCTCGAGCCTTGTGACATTCATGGGTGTCGTGGCGTCGGCTTTGTCAACGAGGGTGAACTTCACGATAGCCTGCTGGCTCTCAAGGGTGATGCCGCCCTCGATGGTGACGAGGTAGTATTCGTCATACTGTTCGTCGCCATCTGGATTTTTCACTACGCTTGTCTTGATTTTGCCGGACTCTGCCTCCACGGTACACGAGGCGTAGTCGAAGTTCTCCTCGATGCTGTTCTCGCCGTCCTTGCAGTCCTTGCTGAGCAGCACGCCCGATTGCCGCGAGTAGTCGTAACTGGCGGAGTGCAGGTGGAACTCTATGTCTTCTTCAAGGTCCAAATCGTCCAAATCGCCTGTCAGCGTGGCTTTCGTCGGGTCGTTGGGATCGGGTGTGGCGGTCAGCGTGCCGAGTTCATCATCGTCCTGCATGACGACGACCTTCTCGCCCTCGTTCCACTTCACGTTGATTGTCTTGCCGTCGAGCGAGAGGCCGCGGGTGGCGGCAGCGTCGCCCTTGGTGGCCTGCACAATCATGGTGTACGTTTTTGGCGCCGTGGGGTTCACGGGCTGGTCGTTCAGAATCTCGTTGTCGCTTGAGCAGGCGGTCAGCGCTGCCAATGCGATAATCAGGACTGTCAGGGTCCTGAATTTAGTCTTACATATCTTCATCAAAGGCATCTCATACTTTTTCTTTTCCATAAATTCACAAAATACAATAATATCATAAATTTGCCGGCCAGGTGAAGGTCTCAGCCTTCAGCGCGTTCTCCAGCTCCTCGCTGGTCCAGGTATTGGTCGTACCGTCGTAATACTTCGTGCCGCCGATGGTGATGGTGCCACAGGTCTTTTGGATTTCTTCTCCTTCATGATAGCTGAAGCCTATGGCATGCATGGCCGCGCTACCTTTGTTGGCTGTGACATTTGCCGTGCCCCCAATAGTGATGTCGCCGCAGGTGGTGTGGTCTGTTGAAGTACCGTTGCCTCCCATGCCGATGCCGGGGCATCCCCAATGTCCAGTAGCGGTGACGGTGCCGCCCGTGATAGTGATGTTGCCACAGGTGCTGGCGTTAGCCCCGCCAATGCCGGCACTGTCTTGG
>CACYKE010000098.1 GCA_902774925.1 uncultured Prevotellaceae bacterium
CCGGTAAACCTGGCAGCCAGCGCAATGCTGTCGCCATGGGTTTGTACAATATCATCGGGAATGTCACTCAAGCTCTGACTGCCTTTTCCCGTGCAGCCCGTCATCAACAAGGCTACTATCGCTATAAATACAATGAAAAGAAGTGCTTTCTTTCTCATGTTGTTTATTATGATTAATCCTTGATGTTTGAAAAAATGCTGTTCAACCGGGTTTCGCGGAAACGCGCGGGCGTCACTCCATTTTTGTCCTTGAAATCGTGCATAAATGTTCCTAAGTGGATGAGCACAATACCGATCTCCGACTCTGTACGCAGGGCTTCTGTGTTGTCACCCTGCTCACGACAGAGTGTAGCCAACTGTGTAGCCCACTTCACCTGATCCGAATAGTCAAGGTGGATACGAGCCACATCCGTCAGCAGGCGCAGCACATCCATCCGGTTATCGATGCTGCCCTTCACCGAGTCGTGTTCCAAGAGCGCCACACCCATCTGCCGTGCTGTGTCGAGGTTCATCGCATCATTAGGATAAGCATAGACCCGTGCCCGCAACAGTTCAGCATGGAAATCCGACACATTACCTACCATCTGCGCCGAGTCAATAATTCGCATCGCCCGTTGTGGTTCCTTTGCATAAATCTCCATTGCCCGCTCCTCAGTGTAAAGCGAGTCCGATGTCTGCGGCACGTGTTTCGTACTTCCCTTGTCTGTACAGCTTACGGTGACCAGTATGGCTACATATAATATAAGGTATAATGCTTTTTTCATATCGTCATTTTTCTTCAATATTATGAAATCTAACTTCAAGTTGGCGGAGTCTTTCAATGAGATCGTCAAACGCGAGAGAGGAACCGAATACCATCGTTCCACGCATGGCTTCATAATCGTCCTTCCACTCCTTCATAAAATCCGTTGGCGGAACAAGAACAATGCGCTTCCTGATGTCGGGCGTATAATCAACATCTCTCATGCTGGTAAACACCTGACGATGATGGCTGATGGACGCCCATAATGCATCATTGTGTATGGTAGGCTCGGCGAACGGCTCATCCATCATCTTCTCCAAGTCATACAGATGTCTGGACTTCCTGTTTGCATGCCATCCGGCGTTAGTGGTGAAAAGCTCATGCAGCAAAAAGGCCTTTTCCAAGAAGGTCTTCTCGATGACTGCCGTAGCAATTGGGGGATTGACCAATGCAGTATTAACATCTGGGAAAGACTGCTCAACAAGGCTCTGCACGTGCGTGACAGTAGTCGGCTCAATCAGTGAGCGAGAACCAATTTCCAGCATTACCCTCGGCTTGATGTAGTCAAGCGACTCACGGAACAGGCTCGGATATTCAATAAATATTTGCCGTGGTTCCGGGTATGTGGAATCACCCTCACCGTCAGGCTGGGCAATGGCCGACAGCTCTATGAGACCATGTTGAGCAAATGCCTTCTTTAACTCCTGAAGAAAAGTGTCTCGCACAAATGTGGAAGACAGTTTCCTGAGTTTCTTCAACTGCTTCTTTGTCAAATCACCCTCCAAACCGAAATAAGTACGGTCGATAGCAAGGTCTATGTCTTCAGAGAAACGCTCTATCTTGCCAAACACCTTGCTCAACGATGTGCCACCCTTGAAAATAAGACTGTTTGCAAAAGGAAGGGAGAATACAATCTGAAGGATCGTCGTAACCCACAAGTCTTTCTCAACGGCTTGGGGTGGTATATGCTTTATTCCCGCCACATTCTGTAAGGCAGCTATCTGTTCATTTTTGGAAAGGTCTCTCCAATTTATCATGATTCAATGTCTTTTATGAGTTCGTTTAAGAGTTTCTGGATCCACTGGGGCATGAGTTTAAGATCGCTCTTGATGTCATGCTCTTGAATATAGTCGTTAAGGAAGTTCCTTAGAACCGTCTTCTGCTCATCAGTCACATGGCCGTTACCGATGCTTTTCAAGGCCAGACAGAGGGTAGCCATCGTTTTGTCATTAAAAGCGAAATTCTTGGGAACTCCACGTTTGAATTCAATCGTCGTGTTCCCTACATTCAACTTTCTGGCAGAACCACTCGTCAGGAAAACGATTTTCATAGGAATCTGAGTAGAAAGTCCAAAGTAGTTCTCTGCTGCGAGGCCAGACATTAGCACCTGTGCATGGTCTCTCCTTGCTATTGCTTCTGCAATCTCTGTTGGACTTGGGTACACGGGGCCGAACTTGGTAATGGTGGTTTTTAAATAGACACCATTTGCCAGACGGACAAGCTTGCCCAACCTTGTATAGATAGAGAGCAAGTCGCCGATGTAGTCTTGATTGTAGTCAGAGAAGTCGGAAGCGAAGAGCAGAGATTTGACCTTCGTGTTCTTAAACTTCCTTTCAACTATCTGAGATATAGTCATGCTATACGGTATTTAACATTTGTTTGCACCGAAATTTTTGCAAAATTAAGTATAATATTTCAATTTTCCAAACTTTCTAAGACTTTTTTCTGTTTTTTCGCATATTTTCTCCAATAGCCAAAGACATCTGCCCCAATTTGAGCAGATGTCTTATACAAAGATTTGTGACTTATGAACGCTGTTCCTGCTAATTGCTATTTCCCGTTCATCCAAGCCATCAGTTCATTGATGCCCCAAATCACCGACACGATGAGGACTGGCATGCCTGCCAGCAACCAGAGGAAGACCAGATCGTCGTCCAAGTGGTGCTTCCCGGTGTAATAGCCGAGAACAGTAAAGACGACCAGCGCCACCTTGTCCAACAGATGGTACTTGACGGGGAACCACTCCATGCGCGAAGCCAGTCGGGAGAGATGGTCGTCGGCCTTCTTCTCGATGTACGCGCTGGCCTTGTCGCCACCTGTCATCATCGCTTTGTCGACTTCCGACAGTTGCCACTTCTCGCGGTCTTTCTTCGTCATTTCCTCGACGTAACGCTTCATGAGCTTGGAACCGTAGATGTTCCCGGCCACTACGCGGAGCGTATTCTCGGCATTCCTGTTCGACTCTTCCAACGGCTCAATGCTCATGTCCTGGTTGACGAGCTTGTTGCTGTTGTTCCGCATCGCATCAAGGGAAATCTCTTTCAGCAGATTTTGCTGCTGACCAAGCATTTCCAGAGTGTTGCTGACGAGGTTTACAAGCATCTGACCCTCCAGAACAGCCTTCACGCGGCGCTCATATTCCTTCGGATCATAGAGCACCATACGCCCTGTACAATTGTTAATCACTTGCAGGTTGACATCCGGCTTCTCCTGCTTTCGGGGGCTTCCTTGCCGTGCCCCACTGTTGTCTCCCTGCTGCTGGCTATTGCCAGAGGGAAACTGATTTCGATAATCTTTTGGCATAATAAAAAAATTAATGTGGTTATCTTTTTCTACTTCTACTGCACTGATTCCGCACGAAACCGTTGTTCTTCCACCACTTCCATTCATCGTCTTTCTTCTTTGGCAGGTCATTGTTTGACTGGCCTCCGCCAAGTGACGGCAGGGTTTCCGGCAGGGCGATACTTTGGATAACACCAAGCAATCCCTCCATTGCCACAGTGGCACGCTCGGCACTGCACTCGACCATCTCCATGAGGGCATCAGCAGCTATCTTTAGATTACCTTCGCTGAACGACGAGCCTGCCTCCTGTCCCATATCAATGGACTTTGCGACGATACCTTCCGGCAGAAGATTCTCCAGATCATACGGATAGAACTCTGTTCGGAAGGGCGCATTGACGAGTTCCCTAATGGACTTGACGGCAAATAAGATGGCGCTGTTGCGCTCCTTTTCTGCTTCTGTCGGCTTATGAGGCGCTGGTGTTACAAAGCTTGTGTTTTGCTGGTTGCTACCAGACATCCTCAGTGCCTCCTCCTTGACCTTCAATAGTCTCAGATATTCCTCATTATCCTCCTGATCAACAGGTTTTGGCATCGTGCGAGTCATATCAGCACTCTGCTGCCATCCGTAGCTTTCAGTTCGCAAAGATTCCATCTCAGGATGCAACTTCTGCCAGGTGTTGTATAGCTTTGACACCGTCAGGTCACGCCCATGTCCGAACTTCTTGGCCGATGCCTTGTACATGACAGTACAGGAATAGTTACCGTCGAGGTCGTACAGTTTTTCGCCGATAGAGTAGCCTCGGCATATTCCCTGACTATCGTAGGTCGGCTCCACCTCGAAGCCGTTCCTACGCATCTCGGCAAAGTACGTCTCGATGTCCCACTTGTCCATGCCCTTCAGCACGTTCATGGCAGCATCGTGAATCCGCTCCATCCGATGGTTCGTCCGCTCCTCGGCCTTCACCCAGCCGTACCGCTCGGCAATGATGTCCGCAGCCATCTTCGCACGATCCTTGCACTTGTGCGTGTCCTGCATCTGGCCGTCCATCGTCAGGCGGTTGGCCACAATGTGTACATGCGGCTTGCCTGTGTCGAAGTGGACGGTGGCGATATACTGGCTTTTGGCCAGCATCGTGCGCTTGCCGCTCACCTTCACTTTGGGTCGTCCCGTCCGCTTGTCAATGACAGGATAGCCGTCCTTGTCCCTCACCACCTCCTGCTTATAGTCCGTGGAGTCGAGCACCTTCACACAGTCCCTGCAGAACTTGTCCCACTGCTCCATCGTCCAGTCGCTGCACTCCTCCTTCGGCGGGCATAGCTCGATGCGCCAGAATGGATTTTCTACTCTGTGCTTAGATGCGGCCAGCTTCAGCTGCATATCCATCAGCACCTCAACGGGCGAATAGGGCTTGCCCGTCAGCGGGTTCAGTTCGATGTTGTTTGAAGTGAGAAAGACGGGCTTGTTCTCCTTTCTCGCCTTCTCCTTGTCGAGCACATAACTGATGGCATTGGCGGCATGCGCCCCGTCTATTGTCTCCATCTTGATCACCATACGCTAATCTGCATTAGAAATAACCCTGTCCCTCATCTGGTCGAAGAACTCCAGCGCCGTGATAAGATGCTCGCGCCACCAATCATAGCTCTTGCCGTTGATGACCACCCTCATTCGTTCCGCATCCGGAAGGCCGGCAAACTCCGCAATCATGGCATTGAACATCAGCAGCACGTCGGCACGCTCCTTCTTCAGGTTCCTGAGCAGTTCCAGCTCTTCTGGAGTGAAAGCCGCACGGGGATGCTTTCCGCTCAGCAGACTGATACAGTACTGCGACAGACTCTGTCCGCATTTTTTCGCACCAGCGCGAAGCTCGTCAAGCAGTCTCTTCGTCACCTTCATGTGCAGCAGTTCCGTGGCAATCCACTTCCTGATGCACAGCCCCGACTTATTCCCGTGCAGCACCTTCTCTATCAGGTCCACACGATGAACATCCAGCTTGTAGCCGACAAACAGGTTGTAGCGCTGGCGGCTGATGGGCTGGTCCACCCGTCTGTCTCATCTGCCCACAGGTCGCCGACCACCACGGGTTCCCAAGTGAACTTGGTGTGCCACTTGTCATCCCTCAATAAATAGTACCGCTTCTTTGACTTGATGAAGAAGCCCTTTTCGGGTCTCGCCTCCTCTACGAGCAGCGAGCCTTGAAACACTTTTGATCTATAGTTATTATCATTCATATTTTACTTCATTTTTAATAGGTGTGAGCCTGCGAACGCCTCCCCAATGAGAGCCCGCGAGCATTGCCAGTTCGGTTCGTCTGCCAAAAGAGCCTTAGCGATTTTGGTAGCACGAAACTCCAACTGGCATATCTTAAGGCAAGTT
>CACYKE010000099.1 GCA_902774925.1 uncultured Prevotellaceae bacterium
ATGCTGAGCCGACGCCCATAGTGTATCATCTTTGATGATACAAAGTTACAAAAAATATCTGAATTATACAAATATTTTAGCAATTATTTTTCATGTTTTCTTGAAATATTTAATGCTCACAAAATAACCTGCCATTATTGCCAAATAACGTAGGGTTATTCGACGATAAGGTAGGGTTTTCTTACACCTGACAGTCTTACAGTTAGATTTTGCATTGTTGTGGTGGAGAGATATGATAGGTGTGAGGAAAGAGAGAATAATAAAAGGAAAATATTATTTAATGATGATACGACTACTACTTCTATATTACTATCTTTTTTATTCCTTTATCCCTTGTAACGGGGTGTTGTTTTCAACTGTCAGACTGTCAGGTGTAAGAAACGACTATAAATATTTTGTATTTTCAAAGATTATTTGTATTTTTGCAGGCAGAGAATAAAACAAAGAATAATATGGAAACTCAATTAGTAAGGCTTGATGCCCCGTATAACATCATCTGTGGCACTAACGGTGAATTTGCCCTGCACATTGCTACGCTGATAATGATGAGGGAAGATAAGGAGGGTGCGCTGTCTGTTGCCAGCCATCCCATTGTCAGTGTAAATGGTGAATTGGGGGGCTGTTTTGTAGGCTCAGGAAAAGGGAACGCAGACGGACAGGTGTGGATGCATACCAGACTGGAGGACTGTTACGTGGTTTGTCCGCAAAACTACCAGACTGTATCTATCAGCGAGCTGAAGGCTGTGATGAAGTACTATGCCAAGCTGGACATGCTTGACATGCCATTGAGGATAGCCACTTCCTTCAGCTGGGCTATGACGAAATACGGCTGCAAAATTATCTTGCCTATGGACGATAATAATCAGCCGATGGCAGATATCGCGGTATGTCTGGAGTTTGAAGATACCAATGGGGGACAATCGTGCATGGTGTCTGCCGACGATAAAAGCCCGTTCTATTTCTATGAATACTTTGACAACGAACCGCCCTTTAGCCAGTATGTACCTACAAACTTACAAGCCGTCAAATATATGGCTGAGTTGCGTGACACTTATCTGCGCATATTCCGTTTTGACGGTCTGCGCAGCATTAAGTTTACAACGAGGAACAAGGATTACCAGTGGTTTGTAGATGAACTGAATGCCACCAAAATTGATGGAGAATAAGTACGACCCGATAACACTCTCTGAGGCCAAGTGGTGGGCAAACAAAGCCAAGACGGTGCGTCTTCAGCGTGCAGAGGAAATGCAGAGTTTCTTGCTTTCTCGCGCTGCAGAAGTCGGTGTTTCTTCCCCTGAGGTGATGGCTGTCATCAATGGTATGCTCGACCCATTTGTTGAGGATGAGCGGCAGATAAGGCGCGAGCTGATTGCCGAGGACCTGCGTCGCAAGGGTATTCTGGAGATGGAGAAGATAGAAGCCGATGACGACCAGATTGTGCTGGCCCTGAAGTTGACGCTGTCCAGGTTTCAAAGCGACTGGGACTGGGGTGGTCCCTACCGCATATTGGTGGACTGCTGCGATTTTCCTCCAGGCAAGGCAGACTTTGTGAGACGGATGGCTCGTATGGGCGTATATCCCAAAGACAACTATCCGAAGAATTTGGAGCATTCCATGCCGCCAGCCATTAGGGGAACAGAATGGCATGACCATCAGTTCAGCTATCAAGCCATTCAAAAAGGTGTAAGCCCTGATTGGCCCGACACCTACTATGGTTGGATGAATAGCGACATTCAAGACCGTGATTTCCTTGACCGTCGGAGTATTGCCAAGATATTCAAGGACAACCTCCTTAAAGCCGTCAAGTCTCAAAACCCTACGCAAGTGTACTAACGTAGTACGCTTTTATTTCTCCCCCTACTATTACTATACGAAAACCCCTGCAATACGTGACTATAGAAGTTTCGTATTCATATTATTAGTAACTTTGCTCTCAGAAAATTTTTATTCATTAAAGTTTTTTGAGATATGGATAATCCAACCATCAGCGCCCCCGTCGAGGGCCTCGTTTTCGACAACAACGAGAGTGTAAACGCTGTTGACAACAACAGCACAGTAACTAACCCCGCTACAGCCGAGGCTAGCCAACAGCCCGTGTTCGCCGTCACCAAGGGCAACATCGGAACGGCCACACCCTGGACTGGCAGTCAGATTGCTGAGGCATTGGCTGATCCCATCCTGCACGGTATAGTAAAAGAGGTACGCGCGGAGCAAGACGAGGAAGAGCAGAAGCAGCTGAAGGAACAGAAGAAGTTCGACATCGTCGGCATCTGTCCCCACTACTTCGGTTTCCGCAACAACCACCGTGCTGCTGCAGAGGCTCTGGCCGAGTGCTGCACCTACAAGACCTGCGTAGATGTTGACAAACGCGAGTTTGGCCAGCAGGCCGTCGAGGGTGCCATGAAGCTGAACGAACAGCCGGGCATGTGGCACAACAAGGTGATCTACATCGAGCACTCGCTGCGTGGCAATGGCAAGTGTCACATCTGGCTCATCTGTCCTGTTGGCATGACCGCCATTGAGACACAGGAGGCTTTCTGCAAGGCCTTGGACATCCCTTGCGACGACGCGGTACAGCAGAAGCAGTCGTTCATTCTGATGACCGGTGATGCTGTCTATCAGTCGCCCGATTTCCTCCGTCCCCTGTCGCAGAGTGAGGTAGAGGCACGCCAGGCGGCTTTCAGTCTTCGCGGTCTGAGCATCGATGGCTGGGACAAGGCTACCGGCAGCGCAGCAACAACGACGCCTGCCACCGACGAAACACCCGTAGCCATACCTGCCGACAGCGACATCACGGCACCCACCCCGCGTACCGACTACATCTTTGAGTCATTCTGGCGTCAGACGGGACTTGAGCCTTCGTGTCTCTCAACCGACGGCAAGTGCCACAACTCGCTGAAGAGCCTGCTCAGCACAGGCATCGTTCAGCTGCTCACCAAAGCCGAAATGCAGGGACAACTACGACAGCGAACACCTGACTACTGGAAATGCCAGGACTGTCAGCGACTCGTCAGCGACTTCTACTCTAAGTACAATGACCCCAGCCGTGCCCTTACTCGCGAACAGCGCCATATCCTGGCCACCAGCGAAAAGATGAACGAGGCGGGTACTGCAGTCTCTGACTTCAAGACCCAGGAACAGCCCACATGCGACGAGCTGACGCTGAGTGAAATCTACGCCAGCCCTGAACCTCCACGCATGAATCGCAAGCTGGTTCCTAGAGTTATCAAAGCGGTCACTAAGTGTACACCCGATGAGAATGTGGAGTGCGTATCACAGGCTGCTTTTCCTGCACTCGAGGCACATCCCGTAGGTCTCTCAGCCCGCTACATCGACAATCGTCCCCGCGAACTCCGTAGCAACTGTGTGGCCGTAGCCGAAACAGGCATTGGCAAGAATTGTATTTCGCTGCCCGTCAAACACATCATGGCCGATATTCAGGTGACCACCGCCTCGGAACGCAAAGCCGAACAGGACTATCACCAGAAGTACAACACCCGTAACAGCAACGTCGATAAGCCCAAACGTCGCAAATTCCGTATCAGAAACCTCATGGCCAATTTGACCAGTGCTGCCCTGATTCGCCGTACCGACGACAACGATGGGGCCCCTCTGTTCTGTCTGATGAACGAACTGGAGCAGTGGGACAAGGTGGAGAACGCAACGGGCTCGAAGAACCAGTTCACCAACCTCAAGCTCGACGATGACGAGTTCAACACCTTTGGTGCCGAGCGTGCCGGAACCCAGAGCGTCACAGCGGCCACATCGCTACACCTCAATTGGATAGCCTCGACAACTCCCGGCAAGGCTGTCCGCTATTTCCGCCACGTGATGACCGATGGTCCGATTTCTCGCCTCACACTGGCCACCATACCCGACCCGGGAATTGGTGCTCCGGCTCCTGTCTTCGGTGACTACGATGACCGCTATGACGCTGCTCTCAAGCCCTTCATCGACAATCTGAACGCAGCTACTGGCTACATCGACTGTCGTCAGGCTCGCCAGATGATTAAGGAACTCAAGGCCGAGTGCGACGAGTTTGCCATTGCCTCTGGAGACCGTGTCTTCGACAATCTGACCCATCGTGCCTTGGTACATGTCTTCCGCAAGGCTATCTGCATCTATTGTGCCAATGGCATGAAGTGGGAATCGACCATCAAGACGTGGTGTCGTTGGAGCCTTCACTACGACCTCTGGCTGAAGCTCCATTACTTTGGCGACTACATCCGCAAAGCCGACGAGGACACCCCTGTATCCAAGCATGGTCCTCGTAACATGCTCGAACTGCTGCCCGACGAGTTCACGCGTACCGACCTTTCCAATGTCCGCTTCACACAGGGCAAAGACCGTGAAGGTACAGACAATCAAATCTACCAATGGGTACACCGCGGCTTAATCTTACACCTGACAGCTGACAGTTACAAAAAAGTACCCAAGAAATAGGAGCTGTTAAACAAAAGCCTGTAAGTAAGCATTCATAAATCAGAGAGTCGGTTCTTATGATTACTTATTATCACAAGAATCGGCCCTCTGATTACTTTTCGTATTATCTAACTATTTTACTATAACCTTTACGCTCTTTTCTCCTATCTTCACGATGGCGGTATTGCCGGGCTGGATGTTGGTACCAACGAGGGCGGCACCATTACGACAAACAGCACTACCAGCCTGCTTACCATCAGGAGTATATACGGCAACCTGCGTTCCGTCATCAACACCTTCCACTTTCAGGATACCACCTTCGCTTTGTATCAACACAGCCTTAGACGCTATCTGCGCCACTCCGTCGGTAATACCTTCCGTCGTTGGCTCTTTGTCAATCCAGCACAATGTTGCTGTTGCCGTTTCAGAGTTGTCGTAGCCCGCCTTTGTGGCATATACACTGATGTTATAGGTCACACCCAGCTGCACCTCATTTCCGCTTCCAGCCTTGATGTCCGTATCGGTTATGGAGTATTGGCAGACGGCGCCATCTGTAGCACT
>CACYKE010000100.1 GCA_902774925.1 uncultured Prevotellaceae bacterium
TCAGGAAGGAGTATGTTGCCAACGGACTGACCGACCGTTTCCTGTTCGTATTCCCCAAGAACAAGAAAATACCTGAGTGGCAGTTGGGTATAGACCAGAGACAGCGCCCTGACACCATGAATACATGGTCATGGTATGTCAACAAGGTACTGAATATTCCCTTCCAACTCTGTGAAGATGGGGTAACCGCTAATCCGAAGGTGCTGGAGATGACGAAGGATGCCAGGAACTACTTCTATTGCTGGAATAATGAGATCATAGACAGGGTGAATGCCATCAAGGATGACAATGAGGTAGAGAGCCGCCAAATGAAACTCAACGGCAATGCAGCACGGCTGGCTCTTATCCTTCAGGTGATACGCTGGTCGGCAGGTGAGTGCCAGATGGATGCCATAGATCTGATTTCTGTCAAAGGAGCGATTAGCCTGATAGACTATTTCGAGGAGTCCTATCAGCGTGTCAAGGCTTGTACCATCACTGAGCCTTATTCAAAGAGCAGCGATGAATGGTTAGAACTTGTCAGTGACACTTTCACCTCAGCTGATGCAGAGGCAGCAGCTATGAGTATAGGGCTTTCACGCCGTACTGTCTATAGTTCTCTCAAAAGACTATGCGAGTCCAGCCGTCCTACGGTGATAAGGGTTAAGCAGGGAGTCTATTCCAAGATAGTGCATGATTTCACTTCTGCACAATGCACTTCTGCACTTTCGGATTCAGACTCGTCAGAACCCCAAAGTGCAGAAGTGCAGAGTGCAAGCGGTGCACAGGAAGGAGGTAGCGATGAGTGATTTCAGGTTCCATCTCCAGAAGTACAAGCCAGGTAGTAAAATCACCTGCCCTGAGTGTAAGAGGAAACGCTGCTTCACCCGCTATGTGGATGAAGAGGGTATCATTGAATTCCCTGACACGGTTGGTCGTTGCGACCATGAGCACAGTTGTGGCTATCACTACACTCCCAAGGACTACTTCCATGATAATCCAGACAAGGCACCCAAGGATTGGAAGAATGACAACACCCATATATATAATAAGGTGGCGAAGTCAACAAAAGGGAAAGAGAAACCAAAGCCAATAGAACCGTCGCTGATTCCCTATGAGATTGTGCAGAAGAGCTTCGCCAGTTATTATAAGAATCCTCTATATGTCTATCTGTGTAGCGTCTTCGGCAAAGAAGAAGCCAACCGCTTATTCCGATTGTATTTTGTAGGAACAGGACATAAGTGGGGCGGATGTACGGTCTTCTGGCAGATTGACTTCAACGGCAATGTACGCGGTGGCAAACTGATGGGCTATAATCGCGAGACAGGACACCGCATCAAGGAGCCGAATAGTCTGGTCACGTGGGCACATTCAGAACTGAAGCTGCCGGACTACCATCTGGTCCAGTGTTTTGTGGGTGAGTATCAGCTTCGTCAACGACCCACGGCAACCGTTGCCCTTGTGGAAAGTGAGAAAACGGCTCTTATCATGACCCATTTCATGCCTGATTATGTATGGTTGTCAACGGGTGGAAAGGATGGATGTTTTAACAAAGATGCCGTACAGGTCCTTCGTGGCAGAAGCATTATTATGATTCCTGATCTTGGAGGTTGGGAGAGATGGCAGTTAAAGTCTCAGCTATTGAAGCCCATCTGCAAGCGCGTCATCATGTGTGATGAGATTGAGAAAATTGCGACAGATAAGCAACGAGAGAAAGGTCTTGATATTGCAGATTTTTTCCTGATGAAATCCACCCCTCATGAGATCCTGGCAGACATGATAAGACGGAACTCTGCTGTCCAATCACTCGTTGACAAATTGGGACTGGAGATATGCGATGAAGAGGAATTACACTATGTAGGGCCTCTGCCTAACCTACGATGGAAACTTATTCAGCGCAAGACTAATAGAAATAGTCCATAACATAATATGGACTTTTAAAATCGTTGCACTCCTTCAAAAGTCCCATTATGCTCTCCGAGGGTCTGGGCCGCACCACATGGCGGATGCTGCCACAGCCGTGCCAAGCCCGTCTGCGAGGGAGTGATTTCTCCCTCGACCCTCCACTCAGGTTTCACCCGAGACCTGATAACCATTAATTCAACAAAACATATTTATACATATTATGAGTTTAGAAATTAAAGACAAGCATTATGCCGCCGTTCATGTCGGCAATCCTGCGAAGTCCTTCTCTGCGTCCGAAAGCAATGAAGCCGAACGTCGTGGATGGGACGAGGAAACATATCGTCTGAAGAATCACGATATGAACAACCACTATGACATCACCCGCAAGCACCTCAACTTCGAGATTAACGGTGATGGCGAGATAGTACCCCTTGGTTCCAACCCTATACCCCTTCATGAGAGGTTACTCCAACGGCTTGAACAACTCGGTTTCAAGCAGTACAAGGACAAGAACAATCCTTCTGTCGTGGCAAACAACAGTCCTAACTGTACCATTGGTATCATTATCAGTGGTGATCATGACGTGCTAACGCGTCTTGCCTTTGGTGACCAGAAAGTTGATTTCACGCTCAAGACGAGCAATGCCGATGTCCGTCTGCGACAGGGCATTAAGGACTGGGCCAAGGACACATACGCCTGGGCTTGTGAACGCTGGGGTGAGGAGAATATCATCGGCTTCGACGTGCATTGCGACGAAACCACCCCGCACATCCATATTCAGACCATCCCTGTTGCCATGACGAAAGCAAGAGGTCGTGCATCCACTACTGCTGAAAGAGGGAAGCAGGAATGTGTCTCTTTTGCAGGCGTGTGGGGTAAGAATAAGTATGAGTTCAACACATCCAAGGAACAGATTCACACCGACTATCATGACAAGGTGGGCTATAAGTACGGGCTGGAACGTGGAGAACATATATCCATGCTGTCACCAGAAGAGCGTCGCAATCGTGTTCATAAGAACAAGGCTGTTCTGGAGGCTGAGCGTCAGGCGAAAGATGCTGTTGCAAAGTCTAGGGCTGAGAAAAAAGCGGTTGAAGAGCAGAAGGCAAGGATTGAATATGACATCGTAGAAGCCGAGCAGCGGAAGGCCAAAACGGAGAAGGATCTTGCAAAGTGGGAGTCGTATGCCAAGGCTATGAATATCACTGAAGAAGAGTTGGAGGTTCCTGAACTTGATACAAATCCGATTGTTATCAAGGCAAGAATGGCTATGCTGGCAGAACTTGAAAAGCCCATTCCTCCTTTCGGTCGCAAGGAATGGCAGGAGGATTGTAAGAAGGCTGCAAAGCAAATCTTCACCGACATGCAGATAGCACTAATAGAAGCTAAGGCAGCACAGAAAAAAGAGATAAAACAGTATGGTAAGTCACTCTATCAAAAGACGACGAAGGAGATTGCCAACATCATTGAGCAGAACAAACAGCTGCAAAAGGCCAACAAGAAGCTGGAAGCCGAGAATTCAATGTTGAAGAAGAGGATATCGACGATGGACGAGACGGCTATCAGCAATCTCCGCAAAGAGAAGGATGCGGAAATCTGTAAACTCCAGAAGGAGTGTGAGCAAGCCAATGCCCGAGCTGACAAGTCCGACGATATTGCCATCAAAATGACTCATCGGCTTACTAAGACAGAGGGGCAGATCAAAGAAATGATGGCAGTTCCTGAGATTGCAGGGATTTGGAACAGCATCCAGAAGAACAAGAAAGCCTTCGTGCAGCAATTGGAGCAGTGGGTAGCTGGTGCTGTTGCTGCCATTCTGGATTTTGCTGAGGGTCATAAGTCCCTCTTCTCAGACAAAGATGAAAGGGTGATAAGCCAGTATGCTGGCCACTCATAACCTTTTGGATGATGTTTCTTGGAAAGGAACGACTGACTACATGTATGATTTCACCAAGAAGCGAACTGAGCAACTATGCGAAGAAATGAATGTCCCCCAAGATCTTGTAAAAGGACTCCTTATCGCAGCTGGAGGACGAGCTGGATTCTGTGCAGGTAGTGATGGCGGTTCTGATAATGCTCTCACCAACTGGGACGGAACAAAGAAGAAAGGGCTTGATGTATAGAATATACTACAAAGAAGGACGAAACCTATGAAGTCTCGTCCTTTCTCTGTCTATGATATGTTATCTATCTTCCATAGAAGCCATCACCAGCCTGAATATCGTCGATGTCAATGCTTTAGTCAGGGCCGAGGTTGGTGCTGGATTTCCCAGAGGACAGGCTTGCAATAGACGCGTTAGATAACTGTTTGTTACTATCTCACACGTTTACCAAACATCACTCTCTTCAAAGATATAATCATTAGGATCGTCCGTGCACTTGAGACTCTTTCCGTCGTAGCCGCCGGGGCTGCCTACGAGCAGACAATTCTTGTGCTGCAGCAGCACGATGCGCATCGATGGCTTTATATATTCTTTCTTCATTGTGCTATCCTCCATTTATTTAATCACAACCTTTCTACCATTATTCACATATACGCCGCTCTTCGTCGGTTTACCGCTCAGACGGCGACCGTCGAGGCTATACCATGCGCCAGCCAAATTTTCAATTGTCAATTGTTCATTGTCAATTGAACGAATCCCCGTCGCGTCATCGAACACCATGTGCAATCCACGGGCATTGGCTGCGCCGCCTGCATTCAGGAACGCCTTGTGTGCTGGCAGATAGTCACCTTGGTATCTCTGGAAACCAAATTCAACGCCGTCCTCAGCGTTCTTGTATTTGCCGAGCACGTAGTAAGCAACGGAACTGTTCTGTGCATCCACATAATAGCGATAGTCGTAGCCTTTCAGGTCGTTCTCCACCTCATACTCGGCTGGCGTATCACCTGCAACAACCGTCATGTCTGTCAGTTCATTCTCGCTTGCAATGACTACTGCTTTATCGGCAGGAATGACAGTTCCCAACTTGTGAAGCACAATCTGACCGCCATCGTATGTAGCCGTGTAAGCACATGCTTTTTCACCTAACTGATAGGTGGCGTCGCCACAATAGAATGTTGACCAGTAGAATGCTTCATCCTCTTCAGATGCTTTGGCGAGGTTTCCTTTCTTTTGGAAATCCACGGCTTTCCATTGAGCAATTATATTCAAGTCGTTGGTGACAATGAAGTCATGCTCATAAACCTCGTCCGTGACCATGTTCTTCCAACCTTGGAACTCATGTCCCTCGTCTGCAGGCGTAGCAGCCTTGAACGAGAACGGCATACCGTGAGCCACATACCTGACTATCTGATTTTGTCCATCATGCTCGCAATAGTTGACGGTGTACTTGTCAGGCAGTGCATAGAAGGAATTTATTCCTTGCAGGTTGATGGTACCGCTGTACTTGGTGTTGTTGTCGGTGTAGGAGTGGAACTGCTTACCATCCTCAATTTTCACCGTACCCTCGCTGCCGCCATCGAAGATAATCTTGTCATCTGGATACTTATATCCGAAAGTGATGGTGCCGTCGGTCGTGCGGAAAGCTCGTCCGCTATGGTTGAAATATTCCCTCGACTCCACTTGACCGCTCTCAACAACGATGCTGCCGCACGAACCGCCTTCGTCGCAACCTATCACATCGCAATTTCTGTCATATTGGCTTATGCTTTTTACAGATAGGTGTACAGTCTCTGTACTCTCGTCAGCTACGCGGATGGTAAGTGTCTTGCCGGCAGGTCCAACCTTAATCGTTGCCTTGCCCGAATTGCGTTCGGGTCGGTCTCCTATCCATATCTCGTTTGATACCTCATTGGGAATCAACTCGACGATTGCGTCACCCTCACACGCGATAGCGTTCTTGTCTGCTAAATCCAGTCTGACGTCCGTTCCGCCTGCCAGTCTCAGTGTGTTTCCGTCAGGGATGACCAGTGGCAGAGCACCGTCATTCACGTAAGTCCATATGTTGTTGCATCCTATCTGGATGCCGTTGCCCTGCTTGATGTAGATAGGCTCATTGATAGTGCCCGCCAGTATGGCGTCAGCCGACAGATACGCCTTGGCTGTCACTGTCACATTCTCGCCTGGCATCGTGAACGTGTACGTGTTATCCCCGTTGTCCGTAATGCCGTTGCCCACGCTCATGTTTGTTGTCGCACCCGTCACGGTCAGCCCTTCAAGTACTACAGATCCTGCCTCCAGATTGCCTTGCAGATAGGGCATAAACGTTATCGTGATAACGTCGCCCACGCCCAGATACTCTTCGGCGTTATAGTCCACTGCGCCCGAACCGGTAATGTCCGTGGTGATAGTGTGTTTGTATAGTGAGGGGTTTGATGACTTGAACGTAGCGCCAACCGTCACCTCCTCGTAAGGCATCAAGAACGTGTAGGTGTACTCGTCCACCTTGGTAATGCCGTTACCGATGCTCATATTAGTGGTTGCGCCCGTCACGGTCAACGTGTTCACCAGTTCGTGCGACCTTGGTGTGAAGGTAATGGTTATCTCCTCGTCATTCGCAGCATTGGTCTTGTTCAGGCTGATTTGACGAATGTTATTGTTGATGCTATTCTCAGTGTTGACTTTAAAGTCCGTTGTCAGCGTGTAGTCCGTTTCGCCGACGGTAACGGTAACGCTGGCAGTGTAGTTTCCTGCCGTCGTCGGTGCAGCCGAGCCGAGATTGTCGCCGCTGATACTATTCACGTATGTAATATCAGTAGCGGTAGCGTTGAGTCCCGTCAGTGTATTGAATGCCGCCAAGTTGAGTGTGGCAGAGTAAGTGCTGTTAGGACGATAATAAGTGTCAACCGACGGCGAGAGCGTCAGCGATGCCTGATAATTTGAACTAACAAGATCACAAGACTTTCCGTCGTTGTGGGCGCAGGTAGCAGTCAAAGTGTTGCCCTCGTCGTTCATACTGAGCGTGAAACTGTGAGTATGCGTCTGCGTCGATGCCGTCGGCTCATAGGTGATGGTGATAGTCCCTTTTATGTCAAAGGTGCAATTTCTGACTGGGTTATATAACTTAATCTCCAAATAATCGTCATCGTTCTCCAATTGGATGCCACTGGCGTGAGAGAAGCTCATTTGGGCGTAGTCGCTCATAGACGCTGTGTAAGAGTTTGTCCAATCGCTACCTTTACCTATCTTCACATAGCTATTGCCATCTCCGTCGGGCATTAAAACCTTAGCATTACTGAAATCCAACTTCTTAACCTTCCCACTAATGCGCGGATAAAGTCTGATGGTACCTTCGTTTCCGGAAGAAGGAGTGCGCAATGTAATCCCGGTTGATGATCCATTTTGAATTTTCTCATTGCCCGTGGCACTGATGAATGTTTTACCGTCGTATGATAACGGATTGCCGCTGCCTGTTACCGAAGACACGGTAAACGTCTTCGTTTCGTCTGCTGCCCACGCCGTCTGCGCCATCGTGAGCATCACGGCGAGGGTGAGGATGAGATTGAATTTCTGTCTTAACTTTCTCATTTTCTTTTTAATTGTTTATGTTTAATGGTTTAACTTTATTACTATCTCAGTTTGCCTTTGCCATCCAGATACTTGGTGAAGGTCTCCCACTGCACGGCGTTCTTCTTGATATTGGCCTGCGTGCGCTCGTCGTCGATGAACTGGGCAGGATAGCAGTCGTGTAGGTAGTAGCGGGGATTGTCGGCATCCTCGCCAATCACTGAATAATGAAGCACAAGGTCGTAGAATATACGACTGTCTATGTCGGATACGAAGCGGCTGACATCGAACAGTACGTCCTCGCCGAGGTGGAACTCCAGCTTCTCTTTATTATAGTTCTTCATCAGTTTCGTGTAAAGCTGCTCGTCCTGCTTCTTGAAGCGGATTTCGCGGGTGCTGACGTTGAACCACTCTATGTCGTCCTCGGTGAAGAGGGTGTCGATGGCGGCTGTTGCGCCCCTTGTATCGCCGCCCGCCTCGCAGACGAAGAACCTGGTCTGCTCTACGGGGTCTGTCGTAAACGGCTTATCCTGCTCGTTGTCGCTGTTGCTGCATGAGGCAAGGAAGATGGCCGCGACCATCACGAAGATGTTTCTACAGAAAGAAAGATGTTTCATAATCGTTTCTTTGTTATGGTTATTTTTTGTTATTACTTTCGTTTCTACATCTTGTGGGGAAAGCACTAACTCAAAGGCATAAAGAAAGCGCAGGCCCCGTCCATACTCTCCGAAAGGCCCGCGACGGCCCCAAATATCCTATGGTAAGAGACTGCGCTATGGTGCGCAGCTCCAATGGATACTTGGTTTGCTCGTATAATCTCGTTAGAGGTCGCGGTTCTTCGGAGAGATTGAGCAATAAAAAGATTCGTGTTCGATGAACACGGGTGCAAAGGTACGGAATTTCGACGAATTAAAACGCAAAAAATTCATTTTTTTGCTATTATCACCTATTTAATAATATAGGAGTCACATATTTTGCGAACAAAATCGAGGATTTTGCGAACAAAATGCAGATACCAGAGCCTTCGGAAGGTATGCACAATGTTCCATGAAATATCATTTTGTTCGCAAATTGTTCGCAAAAAGAGAAATCAGCAACCTTCGATTGCTCGTAAGTTGCTGATTTTCA
>CACYKE010000101.1 GCA_902774925.1 uncultured Prevotellaceae bacterium
CCCACGAAGCCGCCACAGAGCGTGAGCACCAGGTTCTCGGTGATGACCTGCGTGAGCAGCGTCCGTCGCTTGGCACCGAAAGCCTTGCGTACACCCATCTCGGCCACCCTGCGTCGCATCCGGGCCGCCACGAGTCCGCTCAGGTTGAGCGCAGGCACCAACAGCAGGACGAACACCTTCGGGAAGAGCGACTTGAAGATGCTGCTCCAGGAATGGGCCACGCCGTCCCCCGACATCTTCATCTGGGCATGGGGCAGCAAGGTACCGATTATGGAGTAATCATATTCCTTGTCGCTGACGCTGCGCTTGCGGGCTATCTCTGCAAGTTCCTTTTCCAAGTCTTTTACGGTGCAGCCTTCCTTCAATACGACTATCACGTGTTCGGTTTCCCAGTCAAGGGCTTGGAACGACTGGCCGAATACTTCGATCACCTGTTCGGCTTTCTGGTCAAGGGCTAAGAACAACTGGCCGAAACTCTCTTCCATGATGGACGATGTGGGTTCTATCACGCCAACGATGCGAATGAGGTAACCGTAGTTGAGCGTCTTTCCCACAGGGTCAACACCCTTGCCAAAAGCCTGTTCGGCAATGTCGCGACTGATGACGGCAGGCATAGTAGCGTTCTCTATGTAGTTGTTCTCGTTCAGGCATTCCTCCTGCGTGAACGGACGGCCATAGACGAAGCGGAACTGGTAGACCTTGAAGAAGTTGGCATCGACCCTGCGCGCCACCACAGGCACCAGCTTGTGGTTGTCGCACTTCAGGTATTGCCTGTCGCTGGTATAGCGGCTGCCGTTGACGGTGGCGCTGACCACCTCGGCACTTTTCAGCGTATAGAGCCACTCCTTCACCTGGGTTGCTGTGTAATTCGTGGGCTCCCACCTGAGCGTGTCGTTCACTGCCCGCTTGGCCATTCCCTTGACATACACCGTCCGGCTGCGGTTCACCTCTGGCTCGATGTCTGCCAGTTTTGCGTAATACACTACGGCTATCACCATCGTAAAGGCAATGGCCAAGGCTGTTCCCACGATATATATCCCGGAGAATAGCCGTTCCTCTCGCATCATGGCGAGAGCCTGTCTAAAATATCTCATATCATTCATCTTTTAATGCTACGGTTATCTCGCTCCTGCAGATGCGCCACGCGGGGATGGCGGTGGCGATGAGCACGGCACATAATATAATAAGGTACACGATGACGGACACCACAAGGAAGTGGGTGCCGAAGTCGTCGAACCAGTAGTGGACGGCGGGATTACTGCCCTCGAAACCTTTGAAGAGGCCTTGGGCAGCGGCGAACTGGAAATAGACGATGCAGCCGACGATGACGCTGACGGTGGTGAGCAGCCATGCCTCGCGGATGAAGCCCCAGAAGACGCTCCACTTGGTAGCACCGAAGGCGCGGCGCACACCGGCCTCCTCGCGGCGCTGACGGGTGTACATGAGCAACGTGCCAAAGACACCAAAGGCGAGGTTGATGGCAAAGAAGGCGGCAATGAGCAGGTTGCGGTGCGTCATGCGGCTGGTGCCGTAACGGTCGGTATACGCTTTCGACCCCTCGCGAACTGTCTGCATCTGGCTGACATAGCAGTGCTCCGTCATCAGGTCGTGCTGCACCTCATGCTGGTGTTCCTCCATGAAGCGTTGGGCATCGACGCCCTCGCGCAGGCGGGCAATGATGGGAACATTGATGCCCGGTGCACCTTGGCAAACGAACAAGATGGTATAGTCGCGGTCGTAAACCCCATAGCGCACATCCTCCACCACGGCGCGGATGGGCAGGTCTTTAACCATCCACTCATAGTCCATCTTGTCTGGGTTATAGCCATAGTAATGCGCCTTTACTGTGCGCCCTGCCACATCGGTAGTACCATAGAGCGCCATGGCGGTGGAGCGTGTGAGAATGACGGTCTGCTCAAACACAGCGTCGCGGGTCAGTTCGGCGGTAGGCAACTCGGGTGTCAGCGACTGGATGCCGAAGACCTCGAACATCTTGTCGTCCCGTCCGAATCCGTAATTTGTGACTCTAAGGGTGTCGTTGTCGCGGATAAGATGATAGGCCATGCTTGTTATGCCAGAACCAATGGGGTTGTTGAAGGCGCGGTAGGCCATCTCCACACCGTCCATCTCCTGCACCTTATGCAGCAGACTTTCCTCCTCGAGTCCGATGGGTAATCTAGTGGTAAACAACTGCTGTCGGGGGAGGGTGCTGGCCACTTCGAAGCGCACCAGACGGTCGGGGTCGTAGCCTAACGGCAGGTTAGTGACGTAGGACGTGACGATGACGGGATCGAAGGCCCACCAGCAGGCAAAGGTGACGAGCACGAGTTCGAGGGAGAGCCAGATGGACGTCTTGCGTCCGAAAATTTCTTTCAGCTGTTTCATTTCTTAATCATCATTGATTCAACGATTGGTTTCCTAAGGCTGAGCCAGGCGGGAAGCGTTGCCGCCAACACATTGAGCACGCAGCAGACGAGCAGGGCGATGGCGAAGACGGCGGGGCCGAAGAACATCTCGCCCTTCAGCAGTGGCACCGTGCCGTAGAGATTGTCACTTTCGGAGAAGACGTAAAAGACCCAGTCGCGCCAGCCATACAGTGCCGTCCATGCGAGGCAGAGCCCCACGATGCCTCCGATAATCGTCAGCACAAGGTTCTCCATGATGACCTCACCAAGCAGCGTCCTCCGCTTCGCGCCGAACGCTTTGCGGATGGCCATCTCCGGCAGCCGGCGTTCCATACGACTGGCCACCATGCCGCTGAGGTTCAGAGCGGGCACTAAGAGGAGCATAAGGATAGCGGGGGCAACGTACCAGAAGAGGCTTACGTCAAAGGCATTGAAGATGTAGCCGATGTCATGCCATACTTGCTCGTAGTGCGACTGCAGACGGTCGGTTATGGTAACAGGGGCGTCTTTATGCAGGGCGTTGTAGCGTGCCTCTATGTCTTTCAGTTCTTGCAGGAAGGCATCGCGCTTGTCGGCGGGCACGCTGAAGGCGAGGCGTATGGGCATTTCTATACCATGAACGCCCCGGTCTCTCAGCGGATTCTCAATGGTGAATGGCATCCAGATGTCGGCCACGCATTTCTCCGTCAGTGCGCTGGGTGTCTCCACCACGCCACAGATGCGGTAGATGTGGTGGTCGAGGGTCAGTGTCCGTCCCACGCCTTTCTGCCCGTGTCCGAAGAGATGGTCGCGCAACTCCTCTGTGATGACCACGTTGTTTCGACCGTTGTCGAAGTCGTCCTGTGTAAAGGGCGCTCCCTCGATGAAGTGAAACTTGTAGAGATGGAAGAAGCCCGTGTCCGTCAGTTTCCCCTTCACGGAATACTTATGCACGCTGTCGGCCAGCGTGATGCCGAACAGGGTGTTCGACCACATCTCCATCTCTGCGGCCATGTACTCCGGCGTCTGTATCTTCTGGAACAGGTCGCGGTACGTCTCATAATGGATGTTCTCAATGTTGTCTTCGTTGTTCAGCAGCGTCATGTCGTCCAGATAGTACGTCGTACTGCGGTGTACCTCCGGCGCAATGTCGGCCACTTTCACGTAATACACTTCGGCTATGAGCATCACGAAGGCCACGGCTAATGCCGTACCAGCGATATACATCGCCGAGTAGAGTTTCTCCTCGCGAATCAGGGCGAGGGCCTGTTTCAAATATCTCATATCTATTGCGTTATTTTGTCTTCCTTATTATATGCCAAAATCGTGCCGAACTCGTAACTGCCTGATAATCAGTAGCAGCATAAAACAAAGTGTCCATTTCTGGACACTCATGGTGTCCGGAAATGGACAATCTAATATGTATTTCTCGTTACTGCTTCTTTCAGAACCCCGGTTCTGCCTCGCCACGAAGGAAGGTTATCCATCCATCCTTGTCTTTGAAGTAAAATCCTTCGAATCGAAGCGTCGTTTCATCGGCGTAGTCGAAGGTGGCGATATTGGAATAGACCATGTGTCCACTATTTGCACCCTCATAGTGGGCATTCAGCAACAGGCAGTTGCGCTTCTCGCCATTTCCCCCTTCCGGGCTGTAGTAACTCAGTTTCC
>CACYKE010000102.1 GCA_902774925.1 uncultured Prevotellaceae bacterium
GGCGGCGGCGCATGGTAGTGGCGAGGGCGTTGTTCTGGAGGGCGTGACTCAGCACGTTGTCGAATTCGAGATGCACCTGTGGCACATCCCCAGGCGCTAATGGCTCTATGTCTGTCTCCACATCGAGGAATGAGCGGAGGGCGAACTGTCGGGCCTGGCGGGTGCTGACGGCATTGGTCAGGGCACTGCGGGCGGTGAGCACGTCGAGGCGCAGTTGCAGCACGTCGTTCTCGCTGATGGTACCCATACGGCGCTTGGCTTGCGCCACCTCGTAAAGTTTTTCCGCTGTCTGCAGGTTCTGGCGGGCGATGTTCACCTGTTCGCCGGCCAGCAGCAACGAGAAGTAAAGGCTGATGGCCTGCATGGCCACCTGCTCCGTTTCGGTGAGGAATCGCGCCTGGGCCTCGCGGTAGCGCAGCGGCTCTATGCGGCGGTTCCACTTCAGGTGGTTCACGGCAAAGAGCGGCTGATGCAGGGTGACGGCCACGGGCAGCGACATGAACTGATTCTGCGACCCGCCGCTGCCCGACTGGTGCAGATAGTCGAGCGATGACTCCACCGAGAGCGTACCACCCGTGGGCCACAGCTTCTGCGTGATGTTCACCGCGCCATCCAGTCCGAGGTAGTCGTTACGCACGAACGACAGCGAGCCGTCGGCCTGCTGGTACGAGCTGTAGCGCTTGTTCCACGACGGTGCCGTGCCCTGTAGCGACACCTCCGGCAGCAGGTCGGCCCGGTAGCTGCGCCACTGCCAGTAGGCCGACCGCAATTCGCCCAGGGCCACGGCTGCGTCGATGCTCTGTCGGCGCGCCATCGCGATGCAGTCGTCAAGCGAGAGGCGCAGGGTGTCGGTTTGAGCCTGAATCGTAAAAGGGAGAACGCCGAATGTGGCAAGAATAATCAATAAGAACTTCACGGCATCAAAAAAGTTAAAACGGTGTCGTGGTTTTATCATCTCACGTCGTGGTTTTATCATCCATTGGCTTTGTTTTATCATCCGATGTCGCAGTTTTAACTTTACCCCCGGCCTTTCATACAAATAGAACGGAGTATTCCAGCACTTTACCCGTACCTGCAAGAACTTTATACCTACTATATCATTCATGATGCAACGCTTCTACGGGATGTTTATACATGGCGCGGAACGTGGGGACGACCATGCCGAGGGTGACGATGATCAATAGCAGCACGTACTGGATGGCGCAGACAATGAGGAAGTGCAGCCAGAAGGTCGACACCCAGTCGGTTTCCTGACCCGTACCCGTCATGGTAAAGCCCTGGGCAAGACCGATGTTCATGGCAAACTGGAGCCAGATAACCCAGCCGATGACACTGGCGACAAACGTCAGCAGGGCGGCCTCTCGCCATAGCATCCAGAACACGTTGCTTCGCTTGGCTCCGAAACTGCGCATGATGCCGATGTCCTCGGTGCGCTTCCGGATTTGCAGCCAGAAGGTGCCGAGAGTGCCAAGGACGACGTTCAGTAGTAACAAGGCGATAAATGTGCCCATGACGCTGAGGAGCATGCTGTCGGAGACATTGACCGACATCTGCTTTTGATATTCGGTGTAGGTGCGGGCGTTGGCGAGGCCGTATTCACCCGTCATCAGGTCCAACTGCCTTTCTGCCGAATTCTGCCGGATGACAAACTCATCCGCATCCTCGCCGGAACGCAGGCGGATGAGCATCTTCGGCGTGTTGCTCGAGAGGGCCGTCACTCGTGTTAGGACAGCGTAGGCATAGCGTTCGCGGGGCTTCAGACGGAAATCTTCAACCACGCCGAAGACCGTATAGCGGGCGACAATCTTGTCAGCAGGGCCGTGTTGCACGGCTTTCCCGTCGTAGTCAGTCTCCACGATGCGGCGACCCACGGCCTGATCAGTGCCGAAGAGTGCCAGGGCCATTGAGCGTGTGATGACGGCACCGTCGGCAGGACACTCGCTGGAGAGTTTTTCCGCCGAAGGACTACCCTTGACGGGTGTCAGCCCCTGCGTCTCGAAGAATTGCTCACCAAGCAGGAAACTCATCGAGTTGGCACCACAGAAGCGCGTGGTATCGGCCTCGACGCGAAAGGTAGAAAGGCGGGACCAATAACCTTCACCCACGAAGTCTGTGGCCAGTCCGGCATACTGAACCTCAGGCAGTGAGCGGACTTTTTCGCGCAAGGCATAGAGATTGGCCAAAGAAGCCTCTCCAATAGAGTCGGGGACTTCGGATGACATGCCCACCTGACCTATGACGAGATGGTCGCGCTCGAAGTCACCGTCGGGACGGCAAAGGTGGGTGTCGTAATAGGATACAACGAAATAGTCGAGGAAGTAGAAACTGAGCACGGCGACGAGGGCTATCTCCACCACAATCCAAGCATTCTGACGACGATTGGCCCAAAAATTCTTTATTGTCTGGTTCATCTTTTCTGGTTTAGGGATTCGACGATAGGTTTACGCAGCGAGTGCCAAGCGGGGATAAGCGCAGCCATGAGGTTGAGCACGGCACAGCACGCGAAGGCCACGAGGAAGAGCGTCGGCGTGAAGAACATCTGGAAGTCGAGGCTCGGTTCATTACCCACATGGGAGAGATCAAGGAACATCTTATGGACCACCTCGGTGTTGCAGACTGCCGTGATGAAGAGCCACGACAACAGCCAGCCGACAATACCGCCGAGGAGGGTTAGTACGAGGTTCTCGTGGATGACTTCGTTGAGCAGCGTTCGCCGCTTGCCACCGAAAGCCTTGCGGATGCCCATTTCGGCGCGTCGGGCCTCCATGCGATTGCTCATCAGTCCACTCAGGTTGATGGCGGGCAGCAACAGGAACAGCAGCATCAGCAGCGCGGGCGGTGTCAGTTCCTTAGCCTTCATGGCAAGATCCTGGCCATCGCTGTGGTTGAAGAAGTTCAACGTTTTGAAGAAGTGCGTATCGGCATCTATCCGCCACTCACCCCAGTCCTTACCCAGCCGCGCATTCATCACGGCATTGTACTGTCGACGCAGCGGCTCTATCTCATCGAGGAAGTCCTGGCGGCTGTAGCCCTCGCATAGAAGCAGGCGCACGTTGAGCTGGCCGGAGTAACTGACTTGGTCGATACAATGGTCTGGATCTGAATAATCGCCGACTTTCACTGAATAGGGTACGTAGATGTCGGCTGTGGCATTCTCCATCAGCGAACTCACCGTTTTGACCACGCCGACAACGCGGAAAGAGTGCGAGCCGCTGCTGTCGTCGATACTCACATGCGTGGCTTCGCCGAGCAGCTCGGCCACCTTGTCAGTGATGACGCATACGCGCTCGCCCTGTCGGAACTCCTTCTCAGAGAAGGGGCGCCCACTGAGGAAGTCGAGGTCGTATAAACGGAAGAAACTGGGGTCGGTACGCAGGGCATAAGCGGCTGTTTTATGCTGCTGTGCCTCGTCGCCGACAATCAGGAAGGCTTCCGTGACGCCCGTGGCGGACTCCACGCACTTCAGCTGTCGGAAACAAGAGTCGAGGGCGGCCGTGGAGTAGCGCATGTCGAAACTGCGGCCACTCTCGGCCAGCGACTTGGTGTAGAAGCCATACAGGGGATAGAGCGTGCGGCTTCGGTTCGACTCTGGTGGGATGTCTGCCAGTTTAATGTTCAGGAAGATGGCAATAACCATCGCCGAGGCGATAGCCACTGCCGTTCCCGCGATGTAAATGGCGGAGAATAACTTATCTTCGCGAATCAGTGCAAAGGCGTGTCGTATGATCTTAATCATCCGTGTAATTCGTTTAATCTGTGGTCAAAATAAATTCGTGAAATTCGCTTAATTCGTTGTTTCACATAATCTGCCGTCCGTCGAGGAACTTAATGATGCGGTCGGTCTGGGCGGCCTGCTGCTCGTTGTGGGTCACCATGACGATGGTGCGGCCGTCCTCGCGGTTCAGGCGGTGCAGCAGTTCCATAATCTCAGCACCCATCTTCGAGTCGAGGTTGCCCGTCGGCTCGTCGGCGAGGAGGATTTCGGGATTGCCGATGATGGCACGGGC
>CACYKE010000103.1 GCA_902774925.1 uncultured Prevotellaceae bacterium
CTAACAGGAGCGGTGTACTTCAGATAAGCACGGAACGGAGCAATGCTTGCACCAGCCATCGCCTTCACGAAGTCGCCAGGGTTGACGGTATATGAGCCGGGGTTGTAGCTCTGTGCTGCGAAACCATATACCGAGCCAATCTCGCCTGTGTTGTTCGAGCTATCCCATTGGCGTGACTCGTATGTTCCGATAAGGTTCCACTTGCCACCAGTTACAACAGGGTCATTCACTTCAACGTTCGAAGGATTGAACGACGATGCGGTGCCAGTGAATATTACCTCGTCATTTATACCTACAGGCAAAAACATATATGGCGTGTTGGCAGTGAGCGAAGCGGCTGTATTCGTTGTCATCGTCACCGTCCAAGGACTTGTCGTCTTGTCGATTGCCGTAAAGGCGTAGTACTTACCCTCACCCTGTGGCATATAATCAAACGGCAGGCAGACGGTTGAAGCTACATTATCAGTGAATGAGCGCTTGTAAGTGAACGTAGCATTTTTAGCTGAACTCATCTTGCTGATCATGTCGCTGTTGTCATTCCCATCAACGAGCGGTGTACTAATCACGACGCAACCCACTTCGTTGAACGGATTACTACCCAAAGTAGTAACAGACGTGGGAACGGTGATGGTAGCGCCAGTACAATAAGCAAAGGCATAATCGCCGATGGTCGTCACACCATTCTCGATGACGACATTAGTGATGGAAGAACAATATTCTTTCCACGGTCGTTCTGCAGGGTCGTTATAATCATACATCGCCCCCGAACCGGTGATGGTGAGGGTGTAATTGGTGGATTCGCCGGTCAACACCCATACCACGTCTCTCTCATGATCTGTTGCGCCGCAATAACCACCAGTTATTCCCGTAATTATACTTGCATAGTCACTCCAAGCAGCCTGATAGGATGCTACTTTGTCGCTGAACACGTAGATGTTTGCCAAATTGTTGCAATTCGCAAAGGCATCTTCGCCTAAACTGCATGACGGGGCATAAACAGTGACTGTAGCCAGATTATGACAATTCAGGAAGGCATAATTGCCGATGTTCGTCACGCTGGCAGGGATCTCAATCGATGTCATAGCTGTTCCACTGAAGGCAAAACTGCCGATGCTCGTCACGCCGGCGGGGATAGTGGAGTTTTTACATCCAATAATCAACGTGTTGGTCGATTTTACTATAATCGCATTACAACCATTGCGAGAGTCATAGACCGTATTCCCATCTTCCACAGCCATTGATGCTAAGTCACAATCCTGGAAGGCATAACTACCGATGCTCTTCACGCTGGCAGGGATGGTGATGGACGTCAGAACGTAACAGTTTTCGAAGGCATGATTGCCGATGCTCTCCAAATGCGAACCTTCTGCAAAAGTGACAGATCCCAGGTAATCGCAGGACGAGAAGGCATAATTGCCAATGCTCGTCACGCCGGCAGGGATATTAATCGATGTCAGACCAGTACAAGAATGAAAGGCATAATTGCCGATGCTCGTCACACCATTCCCGATGACGACAGTTTTGATAGAAGAACAATAATCTTTCCACGGTTGGTTGGAAGTAGAATAATAATCCGCCATTGCCCCCGTTCCGGTGATGGTGAGGGTGTAATTGGGGGATTTGCCGGTCAACACCCATACCACGTCTCTCTCATGATCTGTTGTGCCGCAATAACCACCCGTTATTCCCGTAATTATTTCCGCATAGGTCCAAGTACCCTTATAGTAGCCCACCAAGTCGCTGAACACGTAGATGTTTGCCAAATTGTTGCAATTTAAAAAGGCATTATCACCTAAACTGCATGATGGGGCATAAACAGTGACCGTAGCCAGATTAAGACAATTCTGGAAGGCACGCCTGCCGATGCTCGTCACGCCTGCACCGATGACGACTGTTTGGATATCACTCGCATAGCCATCCCACGGCCGTTCGGAAAGATCGTTATAATTCGTCATCGCCCCTGTGCCGCTGATGGTGAGGGTATTTGTGCTGCTGTCGTATGCATAATAGACACCATTGCCGCATGTGCCGTTATAAGGATCTTCAGCGAAATCGGCACTCACCGTTACATTGCTCTTGGGCATAATGAAGCTGTTGCCCGTGGATGTAACGTCGTTGTTCTGAGCGTCCTTCACGACAAGGCGGCTGAATATGTATCCTTGGTCTGGTGTGGCGGTTATCGTCACATTAGCACCTAACTTTGCCGTTGTTGCCTCACATGCTATCGTACCGTGCTCGATGCCGTCGGCAATGGTGATGGTGTAGTCGGTGTCATCCTTCGGAAAGATAACACGGCGGCTGCCGTCCTCGGTGATGGTGAAGTAGTCCGTCTTACTGTCGGTCACATCGGTCTCGCCGTGCATATAGGTCACGCTCTCGCTGATGCTCGATGCGTCAACCATATCGATGCCATCGTAAATGGTGATAGTTCCTACAACTGCATGGCCATCTACATAAGCAAAGCCTTTTCCAATGCCGTTGCCGTTGTCTGTTCCGCCAATCGCCCTTACTGTTCCTCCTTTAATGGTGATGTTGCCGAGCGTTGCCGTCTTGTTTGAATCGCCACCAAAGCACACACCTGTGCCGATACCAGCACCCATGCCGTCGCCAGTTGCCGTGATGTTTCCGCCTTCGATGACAATATCGCCCCCCGTAGCGTCCACTTTCCAAGCACGGCTCAGACCGATACCTGCGGAATGTAAAGCGCCGTTCGCCGTCAGCGAGCCATTGCCCTTGATGGTGAGCGTAGTGCTTGAACCACCAACCTGAATGCCAGCTGTATAGCGAACCGCATTTATATTGGGATCATATCCACTAAAACCCGTCACGCTATTCGTACCGACAAGGGTAATCTCCGCTGTACCTGCGCAGACGATGCCACCGGTGATGGTCACGTCGCTAAGCGTAATCTTTGCATCCGCGGCAATCGTCACCGTGCCATAGGTCGAGCCCGTCAGCACGTCGCCGTCCTGTGCGGTGTAGCTCTCGCTGCCCGAAAGCGTTTTGTCCGTCGCCCACGCCGTCGCAGTCGTAAGCAGCATCACAAGCAGCAGCACTGCTGCCCGTCGCGTTGCGCCCAGCCCAGAGGCCAAGGGCGCGAAAAAGTTTTTCTTAATACTCATTGTTATTGTTTATTTTTGATTATTTATTTGTCTCGTAGGGTATAAATAACACAGCTGCCTTCCTTGCATTGTTATCATCTCAATCTTTCTCATGTCTGGAATCTCGGTTAAAGTCGGTTGTTCCTTTATTATAATTTTAGAACAAATCTGAGTGCGTACCAGTCTGCAGGAAAAGTAGCGTCAGTTCCATGTCGCACAAGCATCTTGCAAGCGCTCTTTACCTTTGAAACCAAACTCTCGTCTGGAACCTGTAATACTACTGTTGCCATGATAAATACGTATTTGCGTGAATATTCGGCTGCAAAGTTACGACAAGTTTTCCAATCATCCAAATATTTCTGCCAAAAACTATGTCTTGCATACCCTTAAGGGTAAGGTGGAGCGGTGCCAGGAGATCAAGTACACAAAAGGAACCGTTCCTTTTGTGTACTTTTGGATTAGGCGACCCGGATGCGGTGAAAACTATCATAATAGGACAGACCCCTTGATAGACGCTGTGTGCGCACAACTAAAGGATTTAACGATTATTATACAAAAGTTAGTGGCCTGGCATTTTGCCGGGCCATTATTTTTTTGTAATTTTGCGTCCGCTTTTCACTCGATGGCGGAGCGGAGGGCAAATTTTTAAACACAATCAAAAATATTAAACAAATGGTGGACTACAAAAATATACTGACCGGAGTGGCTAAGAGGCTTTCCGGTTTGAGGGAAGAACGGCCCTCGGCGGGTACGAGATACCGGCTGATGGGCGTGGTGGCGGACATCATGGAGGTGGCGGAGACGTTGCAGAAGGAGGTGCTGGAACGTGTTCGTCAGGAGGCTGTGCTGGATGCTGATGTGGATGCTGACT
>CACYKE010000104.1 GCA_902774925.1 uncultured Prevotellaceae bacterium
CAAGAATCCAGAGACGATGGCCTGCGTAAACGTAAATCCGGGCGAACTGAAAGCCCGTGAAATTATCTTCAGAGACACGGCGACAACCGTACACTTCACTATGGAGAAAGAAAAGGGACAAACTTTCCGTTTTGCCAGCACGAGTTATCTGCTGGATGAGGACGGCAACCGCTACCCGCTGCGCTCTGCCGGGGGAATAGCCCTTGACTCATGGGTGCTGTCGCCAGAAAGCGGTGTGACTGACTTCACGATACACTTTGAGCCAATGCCTAAGAATACGCAGGTGTTCGACTATATTGAGGGCGACAACACGCGTGCATATATGTTGTTGGGCATCCACGACAAGAAGACGAAGATGACGGTGCCGACGATGCAGGAACTCGCCGATGCTAACCCGTGGACGGTGCCCGAAGACTGGTTCAAAACCGATACCATAACTATTAAAGGCCGTATCGAGGGCTACGATACCGAGTTGTTCGGGTTCACGTCGATGCAATGTTACTTCGAAGATGTGTTCGAGAAAGACGATGCCACGCTGGTACTCGACATTGCACCCGACGGCACGTTCTGCAAGAAGTTCCAAGCCAGCTATCCTGTCTGCCAGACATTCTTTACGAGGGAATCGAAGGTGGGGTTCAGCGAAATTCCATTCTATGCACGCCCCGGTGAGACCATCGACATCACCGTCAAGAAAAATGAGCAAGGCAAGTACGTCTGTGTCTATAACAACGGCAGTAGCCGCGACGTGGAGAGGTGGCTCCGTTCCAGCGGTGCGATTACTGACATTCTCCTGCCGTTGGACCGCTTCGAGGGCAAGTTCGACGAGGCAAACGCCCTCGCCGACAAGGTGTGGCAAGACGCGATGTACAATCTGCAAACCGTAAGCCATCGTGAACACTACACACCGATGGAAATGCAATTAGCGTTGACCGACGTGCAGACGGAATTTGCGGAGCACTACATGTCCTACGCCATGGAACGCGAATTTGCACTGGAGAAGCAGGAATTGCGCGACGGCGTGTATTACGCTGAAATCCTCGACAGCGTGGAGTGGCAGAATCTCCACGACGTAACCCATTACTTTCAGCTTCACCGCATCGACTTCGACAATCCACTGCTCTTCGCCAGCAGCGAATTCCCTCACCTGCTCAACCGCATACAGTTTGCAAAGCCGGTCATTAACGGTAAGTACAAGTCCATATCGGCAGGGGGCGATGTCTATGCCTATGAGGACAACGTGACGAACGCAAAGAAGATACTGGCCAACGGCCTCGCTGCCCTGCGCGACTTGATGGGCACCGACCACGATAACCTCATGGCACAGCTTTGCGCCTATAAGGACATGCTCAGTGACTTCAACAACTGGCGCAGCAAGGAGGATGCCATCCCTATTGTCCTCGCCGATACAACCTTGACCGAAGAAGAGCGGAAGCAGGGTGTGGAAGACATGGTCTCGCTCAGCAAGATGTATCCCGCCTTTCTTGCAGCCTTCACTACCCCCTACATCCATCAGAAGGCCGAGCAGTTCTATGCCTACAAGATGGCACAGACAGACCTTGCCACGCCACTACCCGACGCACCGATGGCCGACCTTATCCGCTCGCTCTCTGCCAAATATCCAGGAAAGTTCCTGTTGATTGACTTCTGGGGAATGGGCTGCGGCCCCTGCCGTTCCGCTATCCAGAGCAGCAAGGCGAAGCGTGCAGAGATAGCCAAGCGCGATGACATCAAGCTAGTCTTCATTGCCGGAGAGCGTACTGCTGAGGGCAGCGAGGCCTATCATAACTATGTGAAAGAATGGCTTGCCGACGAAGAAACCATCTGTCTTACCAACACCGATTTCACCCGTCTGCAAGAGTTGTTCCAGTTCAACGGCATTCCCCACTACGAGACCATCACGCCCGATGGCTGCCGTGTCCGCGATGACCTCCGCATCAACGGTTACGACAACTTTGACTACGAACTGGAGAGGCTAAAAGAGAAACTCAAATAAAACGAGATAAAAATGAACAAGAGAATCATCATCACCATCCTGCTCGTCCTCGTCGCAGTGGTGGGGCAGGCAAAGACATTCAAGACCATCAAGAATCCAGAGACGATGGCCTGCGTAAACGTAAATCCGGGCGAACTGAAAGCCCGTGAAATTATCTTCAGAGACAGAGAGTTACCTCATGGATGAGGACGGCAACCGCTACCCGTTGCGTTCTGCCGAAGGAATCGACCTTGACTCATGGGTGCAGTCGCCAGAAAGCGGTGTGACTGAATTCACGATGCACTTTGAGCCAATGCCTAAGAATACGCAGGTGTTCGACTATATTGAGGGCGACAACACGCGTGCATATATGTTGTTGGGCATCCACGACAAGAAGTACATAATCAAATATCCCACGATACAGGAAATCTCTGATGCCAACCCATGGACAGTGCCACAGGATTGGTTCAAAACCGACACGATTACCATTAAAGGGCGCATCGAGGGCTTCGATGCAGAACGATTAGGCTTCGACTTGCTATGCTATTATAACCATGATGAATTCGAGAAGGGAGATGCTGCACAGGTAATGGACATTGCGCCCGACGGCACATTTTGCAAGAAGTTTAAGGCGAGTTATCCCATTCGAGATTTGTTTTGGACTACGGAAGCGAAAACGCAATTTAATTACATCCCATTTTTTGCCCGTCCTGGCGAGACTATCGACATCACCGTTCGCATACACGAAGATGGATGGTATGATTACACTTTCAACAGCGGTAGCAGCCACGATGTAGAGCGTTGGTTGCGTTTTAGCAACGAGTACATCGATGTATTCAGGCCACTTTATTCTTTTAAAGGTAGGTTGAAGGAAGGTAACAAATTGGCTGAAAGTATTTTTCAGGAAGCACTGTACCGCCTACGAACGGAGAGCCGCAGATATAAATATACTCCTATTGAGATGCAACTGGCATTGGCCGATTTGCAAGCAAACTTTGTAGAAAACTATTTATCATATGTCGATAACCATGCACAAACCTTGGTAAAGTATGAAGAGCGTGACGGAGAGTGGCATGTTGAGGTACTCGACAGTGTGGAGCGTGAGAGGATTTTCGATGCCAGGAACTACTACCCGTTGCACCGCATCGACTTCGACAATCCGCTGCTGCTCACGAGTTATGCATTCCAGTTAACGCTCAATCGCATTCAGTACGCGATACCAGTCCGTCAAGTTCTTGGCAACGATTCCTTGAACGCAAATCAACGAACTATCGAGTATTATTCTGTCCTACGGCAGATGCTTGGGTCAAAAGAAAATACACTGGTGGCTCAACTTTGTAGTTACAAAGTGATGCAAGACAACGTCGAGATCTGGCGAAACAATAGGGATATATTATTGGAACACATGAAGCAACATGAGGCTACGCTTTCTGATACTCTTTGGCAAAAAGCATTTGAAAATATTCCTTCATTGGACGAACGATTCAACATCTTCATAAATCACATCACCCACCCATATATCCACCAGAAGGCCGAGCAGTTTTATAACAACCAAATGGCACAGACAGACATTGCTTCACCTCTGCCTGTTACACCGATGGCCGACCTTATTCGATCACTTTGCGCCAAGTATCCAGGCAAGATCCTGATGATAGATTTCTGGGGTATGAGTTGTGGCCCCTGCCGTGGTGCCATCCAATTGAGTAAGGAACTACGTGCCGAGATTGCCAAGCGCGACGACGTGAAACTCATCTTCATCGCTGGCGAGCAGACTACCGAGGGCAGCGATGAGTATAAGAAGTATGTATCAGAATGGTTGGCTGACGAGGAAACTATTTGTGTGACAAAGTCCGACTTTGTTCGTCTGCAAGAGTTGTTCCAGTTCAACAGCATTCCCCACTACGAGACCATCACGCCCGACTGCCGCCGTGTCCGCGATGACCTCCGCATCAACGGTTACGACAACTTCGATGAAGAGCTGCAAAGACTAAAAGAGAAATTGAAATAACATTCATGCTCCATTCATTTTATGTCTAACGTAAGAAACGAATCTTGGAAGACTTTTTGGAGGTTTGCGCTTAGTATTGTGCTATATTATCTGCCCTTTGCTGGAGTGATAGTGCTGTTAGTAACTGACTCTGCCACAACCGAAACGTTAAGGAATAATGTGGCGGAGTTTTACGCAAACTCTGCTGTATTTGAATGGTTGATGAATGTGAGTAGCCTGCTCATCATCACCTTCTTCCTTGGTAGACGCTACGTCAACCTTTCGCCTGGCCTCATCAAGCAAGAAAACGTATGGAAGTTCATTGGTCTGCTACTCATGGTAGTGGTAGCCGACATCAGCATTGAGTGGAGTATTGTCGACCTTCCTGCTTATCACAACCTGTTCCCCGAAGAATGGGCCGAAGCACTAAACGATGACACGCAGATAACTTTTCCAAATGTGCTGAATATCTGCTTGCTGGCTCCGATTGCCGAGGAAATAACTTTCCGAGGCGTACTTCTCGGTGGGCTGCTCCGTATGCATTGTCAACCCTGGCTCGCCATTCTGCTGTCAGCAATAATTTTCGGTGCAATCCACATTTCACCTATGACGTTCTTGGGAGTGACAATTGGTGGTGTCATCTATGGCTGGCTCTTCTGGCGAACGAGAAGCATTCTTCCCTGTATCATAGCGCACATTGTCAACAATACTTCTGCTTTTGCCTATGGTGTCATTCAAGAATGCTTTACAGGTACTTATAAAGAAGAGTACACGCCAAATGCGACTATCGATGTAGTTGTAATCATCATAGCTATACCCATGCTCTTTTTCGCTCTTCAGCGAATTAACAAGATGGTGCCAAAGAATATCAATATCACTAATAACAAATGGAATATAGTTAAATTGAATTAAGGAAGTACGAAAAATCATACTTTTGGTTTGTTGAATCATTATTTCTTCGTATCTTTGCGCCAAAAGTACGATAAATCATACGCCGATGGATATAGGAACAGTCATCAAGGAGCGCAGGGCATTGCTGGGAATCTCGCAGCAAGATCTCTCGGATTACTCTGGAGTAGGCATCTCTACAGTCAAGGATTTGGAGCGAGGCGTGGGCAATCCGTCGCTACAGACACTACAGAAGATACTGGATGTGGTAGGTATGGAAATGGTGTTACAGGTAAAACAGACCGTTAAATAGCATAGAGGATGAGAAAAGTGAATGTGTATTACGGTGATGTCTATGCCGGGCAACTCGTTGAGTTGTCAAGGGGCAACTATGAGTTCACCTACGATGATGCTTTTCGTGCCGACGGCAGCACCCCTCCTGTTTCTGTCAACTTGCCCAAGAGCCAGAAGGTGTATCACTCGGAGCGCATCTTCCCCGTGTTCACTAATATGTTGCCAGAGGGAGCCAACCGTAGGGCATTGTGCAGAGCAAGGAAGGTGGACGAAAATGATTTTTTCGGTATGCTGGAGATGATTTGTGGCATGGATGCCATCGGGAAGTTTGTACTTAAAAGACCAGAAGAATGAAGACGATAGAAGTTTGCCCATCGACATTGCGACCAGGTTTCTCTACCTATTCGCCCCAAGCCGTCAAGGAATTGTTTGACGGTGTGGCGGTTTCGCCGTTTATTGACATCGATTTCGAGAACGAGCGCGACCAGCAGCAGGCGATGGAGAACATGAACAACATGTCAATTTCTGGTGCTCAGGAGAAATTCTCTGCCATCATTGATGACGGAAAAATCCGTCTGACTCATAAAGGCGAACAAGCCACCTATATCCTAAAGCCAGCACCTTTCAACCTGAGTCTCTCCACCCGCAAGCAGATACCTGCCAACGAGCACCTGACCATGCAG
>CACYKE010000105.1 GCA_902774925.1 uncultured Prevotellaceae bacterium
TATATACAGCTCTTTGAGGGCAAACAGGTTCGCATCGTATGGGATGCGGAGAAGGAGAAGTATTATTTCGCTGTGGCGGACATAGTGCAAGTGCTAACCGATACAGTTAATCCGCGCGACTACATCAAGAAGATGCTTCGCCGTGATCCTGAACTGAAATCCAAGTGGGGGACAATTTGTCCCCCTGTTGAAATGATTGCCCTTGACGGCAAGCGTCGCAAGACGCAGGCTGCCGACCTCGAAGGCATCTTCCGCATTATTCAGTCTATTCCGTCGAAGAAGGCTGAACCAGTAAAGAAATGGCTTGCAGAAGTTGGAGCCCAGCGTGTTGATCAGATGATAGACCCAGAGCTGACGTTCCAGATGGCTGTGGATATAGTGACCGTTGGATAAATGAACGTATGCGCTCCATTGAAATGCGCAAGGAACTGACTGATGAGTGGCATCGTTCAGGCATCCATGAGCCTAAGGATTTTGCCATCCTTACCAACGTGCTAACCAAAGCGTGGAGTGGTATGACCACAGGTGAGTACAAACGTCATAAAGGACTGACCAAGCAGAACCTGCGTGATAATATGACCAATGTGGAATTGGCATTGAATACGCTTGCAGAGGTGGCCACTACAGAAATTGCACGTGAGCGCCAAACTAATATATCACGCCAATAGAGCAACATGATGATAAGGCGTTACCAACAGATGAATGAAGGGATTGGCGAAGACGCGGTATGGGTAGCTTTTCGTATCTATTTGTTAATCTGTGACTTATGATTTTTAACAAATTATAGCGGATTATTTTTTTTGTATTTTGCTCGCTATTTCGTAACTTTCTCCTTTGGAGAAAATAGGCGGCATCTCGGAAATAAAAGAAAAAAAATAGATTTTTTCTTTGTATTTCGCTCGATTTGCACTATCTTTGCACGCTGGATATTTGAATCCTTTGTTACTACCATGATAGAATGTAATATTAAAATATTGGGAGCGCAGTTTGCGGCTAATCCGGATTACAAATTTGGTGATCCGGAAACGGACGAGATAATCGGTCGTACCATCGGCATGCTCACGGAGCTGAAGGAAAAGCAGCCTCGTGTGGTGCTGAAGGCTGACCCTGCGAATCCGAGTGACCCGCTGGCCGTGATGGCCAGGGCCATGGGCAGGAAAATAGGCTATGTGTGTAAGGACCAGCGCGACAAGGTGCGAGGGATGTTGAAGCGGTCGAAACGTGGCATGCTGGCTGGCGACATCAGCGATGTGGTCATCTACAAGCACGGCTATCTGTTCGTTACAGTGAAATGTGATGAGGCTGTTGACGAAGGTGAACAGGAGCCTGGCTTCGACTGGAGTGGATGGCAGGCTGACATTCCCTTGCTGCCATCGTCGGAAGCCAGACATGCTGAGGATGAGGCTGAATATATGCTGGAAGAGGAGCTGTTGCCAAGGCTGGCAGTAGCCGACATCGCTGAACTGCAGGCGTATCTGGACATCTGGATGGAGGGCAGCCGGCACGACATGAGCTATGAGGCGAGTTGCCAACGAAAGATGTACGTCAAGCTTTTGGAGGAATCGGAGCGTGCTGATGTGCGTGCGTTGGCTGGCGAACTGAAGCACCAGAGTGCGAGCATGTGCTGTCTCCATCGGTTGGAGGAGCGCACGCTTGAATGGTGGCCGCGTCTGCTGAAATCTGACGAGGCTACAGGCATGTGGAAGCGTTGGCGTGGACAAATAAACGGACAGCTGTGGTATGGGTTGAGGTTGATTGACGACATATTGCGCCAGTTGCCTGGCAACTTGTATCAGCATATCGACCACTTGGAAATGGTTTTTTCGCAAATGTATTACCTTTGTATTCCCAGAGCCGCGCTGACCACGATACTCTCGCTGTTGGCGTTGAGGGAAAGAACGTGTAGCGAACTGGGCATCGCCATGAAACCCATGACGGAGGCTGACTACGGACAGGACAAACAACCAGCGGCAGACGATTTTTCCATGAAAGACTTGGCAAGTTCTTTCTTGAAGTTCCCCACAAAGATTGCTTTGAGCATGTTTGGAGGTGTGTCTACATTGCTGGCCTGGCATCCTGCATGGCAGCGTCAATCGGCAAAAATCGAGGAACAGATTCTGGCTCAGCAGAAGGAGCAGCAGGATAGGCAGGAGCAGAGGCAGGACGAGATGATGGAAACGGTAAAGGAGGTGGCGAATAAACCTACTGAAATTTACTATGGCGACAAGAACGAGTTGCAAAGTGGAGCGCAATTGCTGAAGATGGGCATACCTGAAGGTGCTGACCCTGCTGAGATTGCTGCACGCATAGCAGAACAACAGAAGAACCTGCTGGAGGAGAAGGAGATAAAATACGATGAGTGATACGAAGGAATATATCAAGGGCGACAAGCATGTGCACCAGGCTGGGAGCATCATGATTAAGTTCGCACAATATAACGTGCCTGAGCGGAAGGGTGACTGGAAGCAGCAGGAGGAAAAGGAGGCTGAGAAACTAGAGAAGGAGTTTGCTGACTTTGAAGAGGTTGTGGATGAAACGGCTGAGGATAATAGTGCGCCTAAAGTAAAGGTGAAGCCAGACTTGCCACCTGCCGACGTTTTTGTGAACAGGGTGAAGGCTATTGTGATGGAGGCTGCTAAGAAGAATGGCGAGACCATCAAGACCAATACCAGAGCATGGCAGGGCGAGTATGTGTTCTTTGTGGATGGTAGGCGTATAGCGAAGATGATGGATGACCTGAGGAAGAACTATGAGGCTAAAATAAACGAGTTTCTCAGCATTACCTCAAAATATGATGGTGTGATGATTGTGGCTCCTTTTATTGGTAAACTGCTACAAATTGAGGAACTGAGGGCACGTGATCTCCAGTTTACTGACTTGGAATTCGCTTTCGTACCTTATTATAATAAACCAGCCAGTGCAGTGAAGCGCATGAGTGATAAGCTGGATTCAGCAGAGGCAAATATGCTTTTTGGACTGCTTCAGGGGCTGCTAAAGAAGTATCCTGAGACTGAATCCACTTGAATCCACCTGAATCCACTTCTCAAAATGCCGGTGGATTCAGCTAAAAGGTTAAAAATCAGTAATTTAGGAGAGATGAAAATTTTATAGGAAAGACTTGTAAATCTGAAACAGGATTTAGAATCTTTGCCAACGGAAATCAGAAATGACGACCGTTGGCAAATTTTTTTTGTATCACTAATAAAAGTTTTAGATTTATGACAAAGATTGAAATGTTGGAAGCTACGACAACTGAAAGATGTAGCAACGTAGAGAACTCAGAAATCAGTAAGGTGCTGCAATATCTGGCTCCTTGGATTGAAAAGACTGACGATGAGGAATCTGTTGGGGCGTGGGAAACCACTCTGGCAACCAAGATGATGGTGAAGTTGTTGGAACTCTGGTTGACACAGGAGAGCAGAGCGCGCGTAGAGAAGATGCTCGAATACTATCACCCTCTGGATCGTGCGGCAATGGCTTATGCCTTGGTGGTCTATGTGATGACTGGTACGAAGATGACATTTAAGAGTGCCGTGGCTACGCAGCACTTCAAGACCATCAGCAAGATGTTGAAGGAGGATATGCCGCAGTTGATGTTTGCAAACCACATGAAGTATATGGTGCGCAGGTATGGTCCAAAAAGAGTTAATAAGGCTGCGATTGAGCGAGAGCAATGATAAGTTTGATTAAGCATTGCCGAGCGTGAGCAGGCTTGACCACAGGTCAAGGTAAAAATAACCGAGTCGGAGGATGAGCGTGGAAATGTGTACGTACGAATTGAGCTCAAACTAAAACCCGCTTTCCAAAGCTCACTAATTCGAATCGATTATGACGTACGCCTCGTTAGTGGAAAGTACGTGGAGGGTTCACTGCATCGTGACAAGTGGACGGGTATGATAACATTCAATGCCTACAACCGCCAGCCGCGTGTTCGCGAGAAGGACCGCATGGTGAAAAAGTTGCCGTGGGGCTGGGTGAAGGAGTCGATGGAACGTATCAAGGTGTTCGGCAGTTTTCCGAAGGACTTCTGCACGGCGCAGGTCATCGAGTTGCTCAACGAGCACAACCAGGATGCGAAGAACGCCCTGATTGAACGCGAACTGGATATCATCGAGTTTTGTTAAACCTTAAAATCAATTCATTATGGAAGCATTAGTAACAATTATTGCGGTAGGCGCATACGCTGAGCGCCAGTATCAGAAGCAGGACGGCAGCTCTGAATACTTCAAGAGCCGTGGTGTGACGATGAAGCGTGGTGGTGACGTAATCTATGGTGAGATGACTGGGGAACTGGCCTCGAAGAACCGTGACACGCAGTTCCAGCAAGGAATGGCCTACATTGTAAAGGGTTTCTGGAAGCATCGCACGTGGCAGGACAAGAACGGCGAGGAACGACACGAGAACGCATTCTATATTACTGACCTTCAAACACTTTAGACAGTATGATATACAGGATTTATTACGAGGGCAAGCGCAAGTTTGCCCTCCCCGTAAAGAATCGCGAGGAACTGATGGCATTGCGCGACTCGCAGCAGAATCTTAGCAACCTGAGCAAGGCACGTCAGGGCAACGAGAAAGCTAAGGCCGACCTGCTGCAACTGGCGTATAACATCGGTCATGTGAACGGTCTGATAGCGGGCTGCAAGAGCATTGGAAGTTACTTCTTCCACGACGTGGACTGCTACGATAAGGAACACTCGCAACAGACCAAAGAGTTGATATTGAGCAAGAAGGATGAGATAGGCCTGAAGATGCTCGAACGCTCGGCCAGCGGAGGGTGGCACTTGGTGTGCGAGCGCCGCAGGGGCACTACAATACTGGAGAATCAGGTGCGCGTGGCAACGATTCTGAAATTGGAAATGGACACAAGCGCGAAGGACTTGCAGCGGGTGGTATTCTCAACCAGCGGCAGTGAGGAAGACCTGCCTTATCTGGACAATTGCCTCTTCGAGGAACCCATGACGGCAGACGAGTGCGAGAAAGAGTATAACCTGCTGAAGGTTCGCGTGATGCGGAAGCAGGAACAAGTGCCTGCAGGAGCGAAAAAGGCTAACAAACACTACAGACCGTGGGAAGAAACGAACACGAATCTCACTAATCTCACGAATGGCTGCACACAGGAAAAAGATTCGTGCAATTCGAGCAATTCGTGTTCAGAAAAGAAATTCAAGGGCATCCCGTATTCGGACATCATCAGCGAGTGGTGGAAACGCAATGGTGGTGAACCGCAGGAGGGTGAGAGGAACGTGAAGCTGTACCAGTTGGCAGTGAACCTGAGGGCCATCTGCGACAACAACCGCGAGCTGCTCTTGGAGATTATGCCACGCCTGGGACTGGACGAGCAGGAACTGCACAGCATCGTGGAATCGGCCTGCAAGGAGCCACCGAAGGGAATCAGCAAAATCATGCGAGAATTACTCAGCGAAAAGGGTGCTATTAGCAGTGCTATTATCGCTACCTCTGAACAGAATATCAATCAGATGCTCTGGGAATGGGGCGCACAGATAGAGGAGCTGAGCAAGGACTTTCCGCTGATAAAGGACATCACGAAGGGCTTGAAGCGCAACCAGTATCCTGCGGCTCTGTTCGTGGGCGGTGGCCTGCTGATGACCTTGATGACAAGGTGTACTTACAGGTTCTACCATCGTCCTGAGGAGTTGCGACGACTGAATAACTCGACACTGATTATTGGTGATCCTGCCAGTGGTAAGTCGTTTGCTACTCGTTTGTTCAAATTGTTGGCTTCGCCCATCGTGGCAGCCGATAAGATTGGCAAGGAGGCTATCAATGCCTATCGTGAACAGATGCGTACGAAGGGTGCCAACAAGGAGAAGCCCAAGAAGCCGAAGGTGGTGGTGCGTATTCACCCTGCACGAACCTCGAATGCGCAGTTTATTCAGGATATGGTAAACGCAGTAGAAGATGTGAATGGAGAGCCGATGCAGTTGCACATGCTGACGTTTGATACGGAGTTGGACAATACGCTGTCGCTGCAGAAGGGTGGTGCGTACATCGACAAACAGGCGTTGCAGTTGAAAGCGTTCCACAATGAGGAAGACGGTCAGGCTTATAGCAATGTGGACAGCGTGTTCCAAGAGTTCTATGTGATTTGGAACTTCATCTATACGGGTACGCCCATCGCGCTGAAAAAGATGGTGAACGAGCAGAATTTTGGTTCTGGACTGGCTACCCGTCTGACCTGTATCCCTCTGCCTGCCACAAATTTTGAGATGATGAGTCGTGAGAGTTTTGTGGACTACGACAGCGACGAGCGCCTGAAGGAGTGGGCCGAGAAGCTGGATCGTATGAAGGGCGAACTGAGCGTTCAGAAGATCGTGGATGAACTCTATGACTGGACGGCACGCCGTATGGAGGATGCCAAGGAGAATGATTCGAAGGCTGATGAAATGCTGCTGAAACGCTGTGCCTATCATGGCCTGAACTTTGCTGCTCCGTTTATCGTGATGCGCCATTGGGATCAGATGAAGCAGGATGGCCAGTACTGGTGTGGTGAGTTTGAAACGGACGAGGTCGATTGGCGACTGGCTGAGCTCATTACGAATATTCAGTTCGCCTGTCAGCGTCACTACTTTGGAGCTATGGCTGAGAACTATTTCGACAACAAGTTGAAGGATGCCAGCGTGAATGTGCAGCGTCGCCAAAAGACCTTCGAAGCCTTCAGCCGACTGCCAGAGGAGTTCACGAACGAGGACGTGATGCGCTGCTTCAACCTCGCTAGCACGTCGTCGGCAAGGGGCAAGGTCAGTCGCCTGATTCGCGACCATTTGGTAGAGAAAATTCGCGAGGAGCGCGGCACGGCACCCGCCCTGTATCACAAGACAGGAACCATTATTCTTTAACAACTTTAGGCGCGTCGGCGTTTACCCGCGTCGGCGCGTCATTTGAAAAATCAATGTTATTATGACACAAGTAGAAATCAATAAGCAAGCACGACTCTCCCAGCATTTTACGCTGGGGGAGCTAACCAAAACGAGTGCGAAGACGGCAGATAAAAACATCCCTTCGCACGTACATATCGAGAATTTGAAGCGACTCTGCGGGTGGTTGGAGATGCTTCGCAGTGAGTATAATAGGCGGTATGGAGGACTCTCCCCCGACCCCTCCCTGTCGAGGGAGGGGAGTAGAGACCAA
>CACYKE010000106.1 GCA_902774925.1 uncultured Prevotellaceae bacterium
AGGTGGACTTAAATTTTAAACGATTATGGCAATGAACAAAGTTAAGATAAATAGCGACGTAGAGTTGAAAGACAGACTGGTTGCCATCAACCGTGTTACGAAGGTAACAAAGGGTGGTCGCACCTTTACATTCGCAGCCATTGTTGTTGTCGGTGACGGCAACGGTATCATTGGCTGGGGTCTTGGCAAGGCCGGTGAAGTCACCGCAGCCATCGCCAAGGGTACAGAGGCAGCCAAGAAGAATCTTGTGAAGGTTCCCGTGCTCAAGGGTACTATTCCCCATGAGATGGAAGCCCGTTTCGGTGGTGCTCACGTATTCCTCCGTCCCGCTGCAGCCGGTACCGGTCTGGTAGCTGGTGGTGCTATGCGTGCCGTACTGGAGAGTGTTGGTGTGAAAGACGTCCTCGCTAAGTCGAAGGGCTCTTCTAACCCCCACAACCTGGTAAAGGCTACCATTGAGGCTTTGAGTCAGATGCGTGATGCCTACACTATCGCAGGTACACGTGGTATCAGTATGGAAAAAGTATTTAGAGGATAATAAGGAGAAAGAACTATGGCAACAATTAAGGTAAAGCAGATTAAGAGTAAGATCGGTTATCCCGTAGACCAGAAGCGTACGCTTCAGGCTCTCGGTCTCCGCAAGATCTCTCAGGTTGTTGAGGTAGAGGATACTCCTTCAATCCGTGGTATGATCCAGAAGGTTCACCATCTGGTGACTGTTATCGATTAATTTCATCAAACAATTAAAACGTATTACGATTATGAAACTACATACTTTAAAACCGGCTGAGGGCTCAACCCATTCACGTCGTAGAATCGGTCGCGGACCAGGTTCTGGTCTCGGTGGCACTTCTACCCGTGGTCACAAGGGTGCCAAGGCTCGTTCAGGTTACAAGAAAAAGGTTGGTTTCGAAGGTGGTCAGATGCCTCTGCAGCGTCGTCTGCCGAAGTTCGGCTTCAAGAACATCAACCACAAGGAGTACTTAGAAGGGCCTGACCAAGATCGGTATCGCCGAGCTGGTTGCTGCTGGTCTGACCAATGGCAAGGAGCTTGTCAAGGTACTTGGTAACGGTGAGCTGAAAGCCAAGGTTGACGTTGAAGCAAACGCATTCTCAAAGACTGCCGAGGAAGCTATCAAGGCAGTTGGTGGTAACGCAACTATAATCTAAACAAGACAATGAAGAAGTTAATAGAGACACTGAAGAACATTTGGAAGATTGAGGACCTGCGTCAGCGCATCCTCATCACGATGCTGTTCGTAGCCATTTACCGCTTCGGCTCATTCGTAGTGCTTCCTGGTATCAATCCTGCACTGTTGGACAAGCTGCAGTCACAGACTGCCGGTGGTCTGATGTCGCTGTTGGATATGTTCTCTGGTGGTGCATTCTCCAACGCATCCATCTTTGCGCTTGGAATCATGCCTTACATCTCTGCTTCCATCGTTATGCAGCTCCTCGCTGTCGCTGTGCCTTATTTCCAGAAGATGCAGCGCGAGGGTGAGAGCGGCCGCAAGAAGATTATGACCTACACTCGTTACCTGACAGTAGCCATTCTGCTGTTCCAGGCTCCGAGTTACCTCATCAATCTGAAGATGCAGGCCGGTGCTGCTCTGGCATCAGGAATCAGCTGGTCTGTATTCGTATTCCCAGCTACCATCATCCTCGCTGCCGGCAGTATGTTCATCCTCTGGCTGGGTGAGCGCATTACCGATAAGGGTATTGGAAATGGTATCTCGCTGATCATTATGATTGGTATTATTGCCCGCCTGCCGCAGGCATTCATCCAGGAGGTGACCTCACGTTTCACTGCCATCAGCGGTGGTGGTCTCGTGATGTTCCTCGTCGAGATTATCATTCTCTATGCAGTCGTATGTGCAGCAATCGTTCTCGTACAGGGTGTCCGCAAGGTTCCCGTACAGTATGCAAAACGCATTGTCGGTGGTCAGCAGGTTGGCGGTGCACGTCAGTACATCCCCCTGAAGCTGTTCGCTGCTAACGTGATGCCTATCATCTTTGCTCAGGCTCTGATGTTCATTCCGTTGGCTTTCGTACAGTATGCAGCTCCGGAAAATGCAAACTGGTTTGTCCGTTCCATGCTCGATCATCACAGCTGGACCTACAACATCATCTTTGCGTTCCTGATCATTGCATTCACCTACTTCTACACCGCTATCACGCTCAATCCTACGCAGATGGCTGAGGATATGAAGCGCAACAATGGCTTTATCCCCGGCATCAAGCCTGGTAAGCCGACAGCCGACTTTATCGACGAAGTGATGTCACGCATCACCCTGCCTGGTTCGCTGTTCATTGCCTTCATTGCCATCATGCCCGCTCTCGCAGGACTGCTCGACGTGCAGGATGCCTTCTCTCAGTTCTTCGGTGGTACCTCACTGCTGATTCTCGTGGGTGTTGTTCTCGATACCCTGCAGCAGATTGAAAGCCATCTGCTCATGCGTCACTACGACGGTCTGCTCAATTCAGGCCGTATCCACGGACGTGGTATGAGTGCGTACTAAGCCAGTATGAAGATATTTCTGAAGACTGAAGACGAAATTGAGCTGATGCGCCAGGCCAACCAACTCGTTGGTAAGACCCTTGGCGAATTGGCAAAGCATATCAAGCCTGGTGTAACGACCCTCCAGTTGGATCAAGTGGCTGACGTATTCATTCGCGACCATGGAGCAATTCCGACTTTCAAGGGGTTCCCCAATCCATATGGAGGGCCGTTTCCTGCCAGCATCTGTACCTCAGTAAACGACGTCGTCGTGCATGGCGTCCCCAATGCTGAGACAGTGCTCAAGGACGGTGACATCATCTCCATCGACTGCGGCACGCTGCTCAACGGCTTTTGCGGCGATTCCTGCTACACATTCTGTGTCGGCGAAGTCAGCGAAGATGTCAAAGAGTTGCTCCGCGTTACGAAGGAGTCCCTGTATAAGGGTATCGACAACGCCGTCGCTGGTCGTCACCTCGGTGACATCAGCAGTGCAGTGCAGGACCATTGCGAGGCTCATGGTTACGGTATCGTCCGCGAACTGACCGGACATGGTATTGGCCGTGAGATGCATGAGGATCCCCAGGTGCCTAACTACGGACGTCGTGGAAACGGTGTGATGTTGAAAGCCTCCATGTGTATTGCTATCGAACCGATGATTACTATGGGCAAGCGCGACATCTGGCTCGACGATAAAGACCGTTGGACCATCCGCACACGGGACGCCAAGCCCGCCGCTCATTTCGAGCATACGCTGGTCGTCCGCAAGGGTAAGGCAGAGATTTTATCTTCATTCGAAGAAGTAGAGAACATAGAAGGGAAACTATATTAAGTTTATATGGCAAAGCAAGGCGCTATTGAGCAAGACGGAACGATTGTAGAGGCTCTCTCTAATGCGATGTTCCGAGTGGAGTTGGAGAACGGTGTGCCCATCATCGCACACATCTCGGGTAAGATGCGTATGCACTATATTAAGATTCTGCCCGGCGACAAGGTGAAGGTTGAGATGAGTCCGTATGACCTGACAAAAGGACGAATTGTATTCAGATACAAATAAAATAAGGAGACAATAAAATGAAGACAAGAGCATCATTGAAGAAGCGTACACCCGACTGCAAGATCGTGCGTCGTAAGGGTCGTTTGTTCGTTATCAACAAGAAGAACCCCAAGTACAAGATGCGTCAGGGTTAAAAAATTATGTTAAATAAGCATAAAAAGGTAGCGGAGTCTCGGAAATTCTGCGTACCTTTGCATGCTTTTTAGCGGAAATTCGAATTTTTTTATATCATTTATTTATTCATTTAGCAAATGGCAATAAGAATTGTTGGAGTAGATTTGCCCCAGGAGAAGCGTGGCGAAATCGCATTGACCTATATCTATGGTATTGGTCGAAGTAGTTCAGCAA
>CACYKE010000107.1 GCA_902774925.1 uncultured Prevotellaceae bacterium
TGGAACACTAAAGAAATCGCTTCCAACTTCTCTTCTAAACTAAATTCCTTTTTCATTTGAACCCTTAAGTTGTGTCCAACTTTCTGGGTTCACTTCAGTGAGTGTTTCATTGGGTATGACAGGTACCAGTCCCTAGTCATACTCGCTCTTCAACTTTCTCGATGGCAGTAAGGATGTCTTCGAGAATATCCAACGCTATACTTTTACTCTCAGAAGACAAAGATTCCATCCTTTAAAATACGTTTTCTTAAACGAGGATTCAGATTTTGATGATTGCGGACGATATCGACAGAAGAGCCTGTCGCCTCCTCCAAAAACTCCTTGGCATCCATCAGAAGGAACGGATTTGGTGTCTCTGTATCAACAAACAAGTCGATGTCGCTGCCTTCCTTTTGTTCTCCTCTTGCCGTTGAGCCAAAAAGAGACAAAGACGTTATGCCATACTTGTCTTTAAGTATGCTCATATACTTTTTAAGCAGAGTGATACATTCGTCTTTTGTCATATTCATCGTCATTAACGGGGCAAAGATACGAATAAGTGAGCAAAAAAACAAATATTTATTTGATTTTTTTCGAACGAGAGTATTTTCACCAGGTGAAAGATAGGCATAATTATCGAAAGTTCCAAACTTTCTTCTACTTTTTTACGGAATTGCGGGCGACTTCTGTAGAAAGGTTGCTGCGAGTATGTCTAGGGACTAGTACGTGTCATAGATGAGGCAGATGGCGACGATAGCGGTCGTCAGATAAACCAGTTTCAGTGGAAGGCCGATGCGCAGGTAGTCCGTTGCACGATAACCTCCCGGACCATAGACCAGCAGATTGAGCGGTGAACTGACGGGTGTCAGGAAGGCTGAATTGACCGACAGCAAAAGGGCGATGGCATACGGAAGTAGCGGACACCCTAAATCTACAGTGGTTGCATAGACGATGGGGAACATCAATACGATGGCTGACGAATTGGACACGAACTCAGTGACTATCGCTGCCATCACACAAAGGGCAATCAATACCAGGAGAGGATTGTTGCCGCAAAGACTGAATACGCCCGTCGCCACATAATCGGCAATGCCGGTCTTCTGGATGGCCGTACTGATGGCGATACCGCCTGCCAGGGTGATGATGATTTCCCAATTGATGGAGTTCATGGCCTGCGTTGGCGTGCAGCAGCGGAACACCAACATGGCGCTAGCGGCGAGGAAAGCGCTCTGCAGCAGCGACATAACGCCTGTAGTGGCCAAAAGCACCATGCTGATCATAATGACCGTCGAGACCAGCGGTTTCAGACCAGTCACAGGAATTTCAGGAGAATCAAAGAACTCCAGCTGTAATTTCATAGCTTCCGTATTGATCTTCTGGTGTGGCTGATGGACAAAGAGCAGTGAGTCGCCGGCATGCAGGACGACATCGCGTGGAGGCACCTTGATGCGTTCACCCCGTCGCGATACGGCAACCAGCGTTATCTCATGGTCTCGTTCGAAAGTGGTATCACTCAAGCGTTTTCCTATCAGGTTGCTGCCAAAACAGACGTAGGCCGTATTGAGTTGCCGCTTACCCCTTTTTCCACTGACGCTGAATACGGGATGATCGGAAGAGACAAACCCCATCTCCTTAGCCAATTCAAGCAAATCGTCAATCTGTCCCGAAAAGATCAGCCTGTCGCCGCCCATCAGGGGCTCGTCGTCACTCACTGGCGACATTTGCCGGTAGTTGTCAAAATGAATGAGTTCCACGAGACTGCCGGCTTGCACATGGTTCAGTCCCAGTTCTCCGATGGTCTTGCCGATATGGGGATTATTCGAAGTGACAAGCATTTCGACTGTATAGTCGCTGGTACGGTCAAAAACCAATTCCGAACTGGTAATATCGGGCAACAATCGGCGGAAGATGATGAGTGCCAGCGTGGTAGCCGCAAAACACAACAATGCGGGGAGGAAAGAGGTAAGGATACCCAGGGGCTCTCCAGTTTGTTGCTCATACATGCCGACGAGCAACAACGTCGTCGGCGTGGCGATGGCAATCAGAGAACCGCCCATGACGCTGGCATAGCTCATGGGTATGAGCAGCTTGGAGGGGTTGACGCCTATTTTCTTGGACCAGAACTTGACAACGTCCACAAAGAGTGCAACAACGGAGGTGTTGTTCACAAATGCACTCAGCATTCCTACGGGCAGCATCAGGCGCAGCAGAGCCGCAGTCTCGCCCTTCGGCCGTCCAAGCACATGTTTCGTAATCCACTGAAGCACACCCGTGTAGGATAGTCCTGTGGCTATGACGAACATGACACCCACGATGATGACCGACGGATTGATGAAACCTGAAAAAGCTTGGGTGGAGTCTAGCACACCCGTCAAAAACAATATGCCGATGGCACCCAGAAAGGCCACGTCAGACCTGAGCCGCGTAAATAACAGCGTAGCCATCAACGCAACAAGTGTTACGATAGTAATCCAGGCATCAAGTCCTAAGTCTGTGAGCATTCTTTTTGCGGCACGAGTTTGATTTAACGTATTTAACTTTCTTTTTGGAATTGCAAAAAAGCTATTAACGACGTTCACCAGAACAGATAGTCCGTCTGGGGGCTGCCTATTTCCTGATGCTCTGCTTCAGCTTCAGAATACGACG
>CACYKE010000108.1 GCA_902774925.1 uncultured Prevotellaceae bacterium
TGGAGGACTCTCCCCCGACCCCTCCCTGTCGAGGGAGGGGAGTAGAGACCAAGAGGAGCCGATTATTATTAATTCTGGATACCGATCTGAGGCGGTGAACAAGGCCGTGGGCGGTGCGGCTGGGTCGAACCACTTGACGGGTTGTGCGGTGGATATCCACGTGTTGGGTAAGGAACAGGCGATACGCTATGCGTGCATCTTGTTAGATATCAGCGACGAGTCGCAGGAGGACTTCGACGAGCTCTTGATAGAGCAAAGCGCTAAGAGCCTCTGGATTCACTTCGCTGTCCGTCCCTTCGCCAACAGGCGCCGTATAAGGCTGATGAAGGGGTAGTAAACTCCGGCGAGTAAACAAAAAATCGGGCCCATCGTTTGGTGGGCTCGGATTTTTTCCGTACTTTTGCACCCATATTTCAATAGCATGCTAACTCCTGTAACAAGATACCTGCTCTGTATGATGTTCATTTGGACGGTGGGCATGGGGGAGCTTTGTGCGCAAGAGATCGTGGAGTATCATGGCAACCATTACACCATTCACGCAGATGCGCTGGAGCCTGACGCGGAGATGACGCTGCTCGACGTGCTGCAGATTTGTCCGGAATTCATAACCACCGACGGCAAGAACATCACGGCCGACTATGTGCTCACCATCGACGACATCTCCGTCGGTGGGAATTGGGAAGGCATGCTGCAGAACATCAAAGCCATAGAACTGGACGAAGTACACATCTATAACTTTTCGACTGTGGCTAATGGCGACGACGGCATCAGTGGCGAAATCAACATCACGTTCAAGGATGCAGAACAGCGTGATGCGAAGATTGCCCTGACAGGCAGCACCTACGGCAATGGCAGGATGTTTGCCTCGTATGCCGAGAGTGGCGAAAAGGTCAGCGTAAGGGGTATGCTGAACACGGAGTTTCGCTATGGCAAGGGAAGCATCAATGATGGTATGCGTGTGACTTCGCGCAGAGGAATAGAAAACGCAACGGCATTCCTGAACTGGCAACCAACAGAGCGCGACAAACTGGAATTCAAGCTGATACAAGGTTATCTGGATCAGGCCGACCTTTTCTATGTTGACGGGGAAAGTGGGCAGGATGCAAGCCGGGAACGTCTTGGGGAGTTTTCGGCTACCTACGAGCGGACGCTGAATGACCGTGGGGCTTATCTCTACTTAGAAGGCGGGCTTGACTATATGAATATGACGGAAAACACATTGGACGTGCAGACCTGGGCACCCATCTGGAATGTGGAAGCAGGATTCCCGCTCTTTACGGATCACCTGACGGTAACAGCAGGTTGGGAAATAGACTACATGAGTAATGAAACCAAGACCCTCGACCGGGAACAATATCTCTACAACGACCTCTATCTGCAATTCGACTATGCGATGGGGCCGTGGTTGCTGACCGTTGGCGACCGACTGAGACTGATTGGTATCTGGGACAAGTATGAGGCCAACATGGAAGCTGGGCAACAGGAATGGTCGCACAGTCGTAACGACCATGCACTCCACGCGAGTGTAGGTTACAAGGCAGGGCGACACTTCCTGCAAGGCAACTTAGGACGTAATTTCTATACCCCCTCGATAAGCGACTTCTTCCACATGGAGGAGCAAACGAACCTGCGCCTGTACACCACAGATATCGAAGATAACCTCGTCTGGCAGGTGGAGGGGCGTTATGCCTATCAGACATCAAAGTTGTTTGCGTCAGCCAGTGTGCTGCGTCAATGGGAGAGAGATGAAACTTCCGGCGATGAACAGGTCACTGGCATCAGGACTTCGGTCACCTGGCGTCACGGACCGCTAAGGCTCACGGCAGGTGCGGATTATTATCACCAGCATGTAGATGAAGGAGCGTTTAGCGACGGCTTCAACGATAATTACTATCATCTGAAACTGGCTCCCACGCTGACCCTCGGTGGCGGCTGGCGACTGTCATCGCTGCTGCTTTACAGTAGCCGAAAGAGACGGTACGACGAGCACCCCTGGCTCTATGCCTCCCTCAAAGTGAACAAAGACCTGGGGCGCTACTGCAATGTGTTTGGCGATTTCCACGACATCGCAGGCTCGCCTATAGCATTGACGTCTGACCTCAGCGGCTATTTCAAGAACCGCGCCCTCACCGTCGGCATTACCATCTATCCCTTCCGCAAATAGCCCTAAAACAAAAAAATCGGGCTCATCGTTTGGTGGGTTCGAAAATTTTTCGTACCTTCGCACACGATTTTATAAGTTAACCCCCTCGTCGGCGTTTCGAGTAAGCACCGAGCGGACAGCAAGAGGACGGCTCTCGGGTTAGGGCTGGCATGGTACGCAAGGGATATGTATAACATTTAAATTTTTAAGCTAATATGGCAGAAATGAATTTTGGTGGCGTTATGGAGACTGTAGTCACCAGCAAGGAGTTCTCTTTGGAGAAAGCACGTGAAGTATTGAAGGATGAGGTTAT
>CACYKE010000109.1 GCA_902774925.1 uncultured Prevotellaceae bacterium
ACGGGAGTATTTGATGGCATTCTCCAGCAGGTTGCAGACGATGTTTGCCAGGTGCATACGGTCGGCCCGTATCTCCAAATCGTCCTCGGCCACGATCTCCATCCTCACCTCTTTACCGCTGGGAATGTTCTGCTTGCCAATACATTCCTCTATCAGACTGCGAAGCGAAAAACGTGACTTCACCAGCGGAATCTCAGCAGTATCGCTCAACGTGATATCACGCAGTTTCGAGAAATACGAAGTCAGATTGTCCAGTTCGTTGTGCGAACTTGCCAGTATGCGCTTTTTACTCTCTTCGTCCTCCATCATCCGCTCGTTACCCATAAACGACACGCACATCTTCAACGTTGATATGGGTCGCTTCAGTTCGTGAATCATCGTGTGCAGGAACTCCTGCCTAATGGCCTCAATGTGCCGTTGCTTTCGGATAGTCAGTATCTGATAAAACAGACAGAAGATAAGGATGAACGATAGCAATATCTGCATTAGTAATGTATAGGCCATACGACGGATGACTGGCGAAATACTGATGGCCGTTGTCACCACAACCTCCTGCCCCTCGAAGATGTCGTAAGGATACGACACAAGCATGAAGGGTTGCCAAATGGAGCCATCTATTTGTATGGACGGTTGCCAAATCATCGTGTCGGCTTTCGTTGTAGTGATGCTTTGAGTATCTATATCTCGTGACCGCAGGATGCTGTCGAGCCTCTCCTTTTGGAATGGATGCTGGAGGTCGACGATGAAACGGTCAAGAGCTTTCAACAACAGGTCTGTCCCTGCACCCTCCTTGTTCTCGCATGTAAACTCAAAGCGTTCCATTCCATCAGGCATCTCAGACTGCTGGGTATCGCCATGATTGGCAATAAACTCCAAGAGGTACGTAGGGGCATCAACGTCCTTCGGGATGACAAGGGAGTGATGCAGTGTGTCGAAGGCAATTATCTCACACGTCCATGCTTCGGTTTCATCGTCATCTTTTTGATTGTGTGCTTTCCTAAATCGGTTGCCGTAAAGCCTTGGGGAACTCGGCAAGGCTTTTCTCACGGCTATATCTTCTTCAAAACAGGCGATAATTGTGTCATATAGCTCACTCTTGTACTCTTCCAACGATAGTTGGTAGCGGCTATATAGCCAATAGCCTTGCACGAGTGTGTAGGCTACGATAGCGCAGATTGTCAGGCCATATATGAATTTAATTCTTCTTTCCATGCTGCAAAAGTACATATTTTATGATGAACCTGCGCCCGAAAAAATCCTAAAAATGCCAAATAGTAATAATTCAGTAATATTTATTTTCGGCTACGAGAGGAAATCACCCTAATTTTGCACCCGATTTCAAATTTATGTATGATTATGAGAAGGTTATTTTCACTTCTGTTGATGGTATTGCCTATGCTCACTTTCGCACAGAGCATAGAAGTGAAGTATTCCGTGTACTCCAAGAAACGGGCAGAGGCTATTAACAAGATAAAAGGTGCGAAGGAGAATCAAGGGTATCAAGGGTTGCTGTCGGGCTTATCGGCAGAGAAAAAGGATTCATTCTGCCTGGTTGTCAGCGGCAGGATGTCATCGTTTGAGCAGATAGAGCCAGAAGAAGAACTGACAGGCGACCACGGCCCGAAGATTATCCTTGTGAATCCTTCTTATAGCGAAGAAAGCGTCTCCGTGTATAAGAATCTTGAAGATATGCGTGTGACGGAATTGAAGGATTTGTTGGCAAGAACCTATTCCATCACGCATCCGTTGCCACGCTACAAGTGGAATGTCGGCACTGAGTCAAAGGAGATTATGGGACTTCAAGCGTATAAGGCCACCATTGGTGATTCGATTACAGCGTGGTTCTGTCCGACTATCCCCGTACAGGACGGGCCAGGCTTATACTGCGGACTGCCAGGGCTTATCCTCGACTTGGAGGACGCGCAGACTGTCTATTCATGCACGGCTATCAATACCAATTCGACACGCGAAGTGGGAAAGCCCAAGAGAGCCAAGAAAATGACGGAAGAAGAATTTGTGAGCCTGAGACGGCGCACAATTGAGAGTCTGAAGCAACGTTCGTCACAGTAATTGTGCATGAGGAAGGTAGCCGTCATAATTGTTTCTTTGCTGCTCTGCCTTGTTCGTTCTTCGGCGCAGGACATTAAACTGAAGGGGGCTGTTGTCAATGCTGATGACGGTTCCGCCGTGTCTTTTACCAACATCATGGTCTATTGCCTCCCCGATAGCACCCTCTTAGGATATGCCATTTCTTCCGACGATGGGACTTTCTCTGTTGC
>CACYKE010000110.1 GCA_902774925.1 uncultured Prevotellaceae bacterium
AACATCCAGATTTATCAGACGGAGAAAGTCGATGATAAACCATTCCACATGCATGTAACCTTCACAGATGAGGAAAGCAACATCGACTACCGCACACCCATTATGAGGTGCAGCAGTTTGGAGCAGACGAGTAAGACTATTCCAGATGTCACTTCTGTCAACGAATGGGCTACGATGGTGATGCATGAGTATTTTCATGGCTTCCAGTTCAAGAACGATGGCTATCTGGATATTTACGATACAATCACCAATGCGGTTTTGCCAGATACTCTAATCGAATTAGCCGCCAGTCATGATTGGTACAGAGAAAGCATCACTCAGGAGAACGACTTTCTGCTAAAAGCAATTGATGCCAACGATATTGAGACGTCAAGAGCCTATATCCAGTCGTTCTTTAAGTTGCGTAACGAACGCAGGGAAAGGGTGAAAAAGGAACTTGGTATAGACATCGTAGCCTTGGAGCAGTTGTATGAAACGATGGAAGGTTCTGCTCGCTATATCGAATATTGTCTGTATCGGCATTTTGGAAACTTCAACCTGTCCGATGCCCCTATCAGATAAATTGAGGATTGATTATAAATACTTGATATTCAAAAACGTGTCAACTGTAGAAAGGTGTTTAAGAATACTTAAATCAGAATGAAACGACTAAAATATGTAGTTATGAAAACAAAAAAGATTTGGGGGCTCGCTTTAATAATAGTTGCTGCTTCAACCCTCGCCTCTTGCTCTATTGTAAGAGGCTATCGAGCAGATGGCAAGAGCGGCCCGGATATTTATAGTTTTGAGCATCATGTTCACGACACCATTGATAATGGGACGTTTCCTTTTCGTTTCCCATACGCAAAGCAACAAGCCATCTGGATTGACACCCTGCATTTCTTCAATCAAGGAAAGCACTACAAGAACACCACATTGCAGGAGGCTGTGACTGGTAAAACTGACACACAGGGCGTTCTCGTCATCCAGAACGACAGCATCATCTACGAGAAATATTGGGGAGATATTTCCGCTGACAGGATGGCAACGGTGTTTTCTGTCTCGAAATCAATTACCTCGCTATTGTGTGGGATTGCCGTTGATGAGGGTTGCATCAAAAACGTGGATGATGCAGTCACCGACTATCTGCCGGAACTGAAGAAACGAGACCCCATGTGGCAGCGTCTCACCATTCGCCATCTACTTAACATGCAGAGCGGACTGGATTTTGACGACACCTATTCCCTGCGTTTGAAGCATTTCAAACGGCTCAACGCGATGGCGAAACTGAATTATGGTCACAACATGATGAAGCAGATTCGTGGCTTGAAGTTCCGTTGCGAACCTGGCAAGGAGTATTGCTATGAGAGTATGACGTCAGAAATTCTTGGCGTGATTATCGAACGGGCTACGGGCCGACGCTATGCCGATTATCTCAGCGAGAAGGTGTGGAAGCCGTTGCAGATGGAGTCCCCGGCCATTATTAATATAGACAGTCGCAAGCACGATGTCGCCCATGCGTTCGGCGGCAATGCTGGATCTTGCGAAGATTGGCCGTCTTTACCTTAACCGTGGAGTGTGGAATGGTAAGCGCATCGTCAGTGAAGAATGGATACGCCAGTCCACCGACTATGCAACCGACAATGACGGCTATCATTTCAATTGGTACAACCTGAGCAGCATCGGTGCCGATAAGCCTCAATATCCAGGCTTTTATGCTCATGGCATTCGTGGGCAGGTGCTTTATGTCAATCCCTATAAAAATCTCATTATGGTTAGAATCGGGAAGCATGACAATACCTATGCATTCATACCGTTTCTTTTTGAGCAACTAAGTAATAGTGGTAATTTCTGAGAATAAATGAGCACGAAAAATGAAAAACAAACAATTGTTATTGGAGCAACTTCAGGCATAGGAAGGGCGCTTTTTGAAAAGTACGCTGCTGAGGGCAACTGCATGGGCATCGTTGGCCGACGGACATATCGCAAAAACGAAAGATCCCTCTCGCCGGCGAAGGGGAGAGGGATGGTGTATGGGGGTGAAGTAATCACTTTATCCATTGATCAGCGAGACGAGCCATTTAATATACTTATCCGTCACGCTGGAGATTTCACCCTTGTCATAAATCGTAAGCAATGTTATCTCAATAGAGTCATCGTCGTGCTGAATGAAATTGAATGTGATAACACGAGCGCCCCCGCTCTTGCCTTTCCCCTTCGAAGCAATGGCCATCCGCACCTTACGGGTACCATTACCCAAATCAGATCCTTGAAAAGGGTCGTCTGCCAGTTCCTTCTTAAAGGTAATAAAGTCATCCTTCAACGATGGATACTTCTTGGCAAGGCGTTTAAACTGGCGCTTAAATTCATCGCCCAATACGATCTCAACTTTCATACGGCTTCTTCTGCTTCCAGTTCATTGATGAAATCGTCCGCACTCTGTAGTTTGCGGCCTTCACGACGAGCCTGCTTCATCTCGTCGAACGCTCTTTCGAGCGACTCCTTTACGTATGCCTGCTGGCGGAGCGTCTTTTTGTTGGACTCATCCTTGGTCTTGAACACAGTAGTCGATACCACACCGCGAAGCAATTCAATGGCCTTGCGTACATGCAGCGTTGTCGCATCCTCGTTCAATGTCACTAATATCTGCGTCATAATCGTAATCTTTTTGTTCTCGGGGGCAAAGATACAAAGAAAAATCGAATAAACCAAGAATTCGCATAAAATAACATGAAGTAGAACCCTTTAAACCCTGAAATAGTTATGAGTCCTTAAATAAATAGCAAAACATTTGGGTGTTTCAAAGAAATGGAGTAACTTTGCACCCGCTGAGCAACCAGCTTTCTCGATTTCTTCACGAATTAACCACTCCAAAGAATATCACGGGAAAAGACGGCTGCCTGCTCACGCAATCCATACGGAGGGCGTGGGCTTTGGCCGTATCAACATCCCGTGAAAGGTTTGTGGTTAAACCTGTGAAGAATGTTGAGAAACCCAAACATAACCCCACAATCTCCGTTTTTCTCCAAAATACTCTTATTGTTTAATTTTTGAGAAAAACGTGAATATGAATCACAATGAAGAAGTCCCAGACTTTCTGGGCGGACTCGGCGACATGCTGCCCGCCGATGTCCTGAAGAAGGTGAACGAACTGCTGGAGCAACTGCACCGCAAAGACAAGGTTCACCAAGGCAGCCCCGTGTTCATCTATGCCCCAGGCAGCCAGTACGTGGATAAACAGTTTAATATTGGAGCCTACCCCCGACCCAATTCCCGACCTTCGGTCGCCGACCCGTCGCCTTTCCCAAAAGAGAAGGGAGTAGATAGCGCTGAAAATGCTTCGCACCCAGCCCATCATAAGGGCGGGGAGTTGCCTGCTCCCGAAGCGATGGTCTGTGCTGTGGAGAAGACCATTAAAGACGGACACTGGTGGGGAAACGTCTCGTGGAGCGTGGTCTATCGCATCTATCAGATGAAGGGTTATCAGGGTACCGTA
>CACYKE010000111.1 GCA_902774925.1 uncultured Prevotellaceae bacterium
TCAAAACACCATCTTTACGCTACTGGTACCACAGGCAGACTCATTAGTGAGCTTGCTTTCGGAACAGAGGAAGAACCGGAATATCCGTTCAAGGACAAGGTGACACGCCTGTTGAGTGGCCCGTTGGGAGGCGACCAGCAGATTGGTGCCATGCTGGCCGAAGGTAAGATAGACATGCTGATTTTCTTCTGCGACAACCTTGCCGTACAGGGTCATCAGAACGATGTTTCAGCCCTGAGCAGACTGGCTTCGCTCTACAACATTGCCTTTGCCACGAACCGTACCACGGCTGATATGCTGCTTACCTCCACATTGCTAGGAGATGAGTCATACACCCGCATAGACCCTGAATGCATACAGCATTATGCCAACAGGAAATTGTAGAATGACTCTGAACACTTATAATAATCAAAGCCCCGACCTGCAGATGCAAGCCGGGGCCTTCTGGATTATATATGGAATGGCATACTGCTATGCCATGAAGTGCTTGATATTGCGGACTGATGTCACATTTGCATCGTAGATAACCGTCACTTCACGAGTACGCGGATTCCACTTATGTTCTCAATCTTTGCAACAACCTTCGTATGAGAGTCGTGACGGCTTACCTTAAAGGTGTAAGTCTTCATGTCAGGACGATAGGTATTCTTCTTATGGGTGTCGAAATGAATCGTCTTTTTGTCTACCTTGTCGAAGTTCGACTCTTTCTTGCCGTTATTCACTGCAACGACTTTATCCTTCTTGTCGTTGTGATTCTTGTTACCGGCCATTGCAGGCATTGCGGTTGTGATGGCCATCATCATCATGGTTGCGATCACCTTATTCATTATCTTCATAATCTTCTTCTTTTAATAGTTCAACATTTGTTCTGTGTCCAGACTCCTATGTTCTGAATCACAGTGCAAAGATCGGTACTTTTGGTGAACTATCAAAAGGATTATTCCTAATTGGACACGGAAATCGCCTATTCTTGCATAGGGATATTACCGTTTTCATCTTCGTCAAGTACAATAAGTAATACGAACAAGTCATTGACGGGTTCAGTTTGGCTGACTGTCTTACCTTTACATGTAAATTCATGTAATTTGATGTAAATACATGCAATTACATGAAAATGCAGTCGAAGGTTCAAGAGCACACCAATATTGTCCCCAAAATGTCGTATCAGAATAGCATCGAGACCAAAACACAAACATAAATATCTCACCTACAGACAAATACGCAAATCACAGATAGATGGACAGACTATAGCGATAGCGCCTTTTAGCAAAATCGCCCCCCAATCACCCCCGAAATCGCCCCCGAAAGGTAAAACAAAAATATCACCAACCGATTGACAGTCAGTGATATACAATAAAAACTTTGTGGAGCTGGAGGGAGTCGAACCCTCGTCCAAACAGGGAAACCATACGCTTTCTACACGCTTATTCCAGACTTCGGTTTTCGAGTGTCAGCAAGACCTGGACCACCAACTGACACCTTAGCTCCTAAATCTTCATCCATGCATCGGAGCCTACATGGACTATTCCCGATTTAACCTGCGCCGCTGGATCCTCAGATTCGGAACAACATCCTTGGAGCGACGTCTCGTTCTCTCACCTAGTAAGAGAATAAAGCCAGTAATCTACTGTACTTCGATTAGGCAGCGAGAGCGTAACGTGTTTCGCCAATTAATTTTTCTCTGACTCAGATTATGGAGGGAACCAAAGAAGCCTCCGCGTGCTTACGTACCATCTCGACCCGCTGTCAAATCCAAACAACCCCATGTCGAAGAAAAAGTCGTAGCAAAAAAGCGTCCGCCGACGATTTCAGGAGGCAAAGATACGAAAATTTTAGAATTCTGCAAAGTTTTTGGATTATTTTTCGTAATTTTGCACCCGTTTTCTATAATAATAAGGTGAATAATCCGTTTTTTATTAAGTATGAAGATAAAACATTTGATATTGGCGGTGTGTGGGGCGATGATCATCACTTCATGTCTCACACCGAAGACCGTAGCCTATTTCCCGGAACTCGCTGACGGTGCATCGCTCGAGATGACCTACACGAAGGGTATCTTGTTGAAACCGACAGATAAGCTGTCAATTGTGGTAAACACGAAATCGGCAGAGCTAAACAATGTGCTGAACTTGCCTGTGACCTCGCAGATTATCGGCTACTCTGAGTTGCAATCCACCAACCAGAGCCGAGGCACATCGGGCTACACCATCGACCCCGAGGGCTACATCGACTTCCCACTGATAGGCAAGGTGAAGGCTGCCGGACTGACACGTGCCGAACTGGCTGAGCACCTGAAGCGTACGATGGAAGAGAAGAGCGTGGCCAAGGATGCCGTTGTGACCATCGAGTACCTGAACCTGGGATTCTCTGTCATCGGTGAGGTAAAAGAGCCTGGATTCTACGAGATCAAGAGCGACCGCACCACCCTGATGCAAGCCCTGAGCCGCGCAGGCGACATGACTATCTACGGTGACAGAAACAAGGTGAAGGTGCTGCGTATCAACGACGAGGGCAA
>CACYKE010000112.1 GCA_902774925.1 uncultured Prevotellaceae bacterium
GGAGCCCGACGAATGGCTCTGTATCACGCAACTGGTGACCCAGATGCGACAAGAGTTGCAGACACACGAGGACTCCCCGTCTTTGAGAAATGTGCTGCTGGCTTATTTGCGCCTGATTCTGGAATACTGCAATCGTATCTACCAGCGCCAACTGTTCGAAGAGGACAGGGGAGAGGCTGACCTGCTGAAGCGCTTTCACAACCTGCTCCGAACCTATTTCCGCGAAAACCGCCAACTGTCGCAAGGCTTACCTACCGTTGCCTGGTGTGCCTCGGAACTGGCCTATTCGCCCCGCTACTTTGGCGACATCGTCCATAAGGCAACAGGCGGCACAGCCATTGGCTACATACATAATTATATCATCAATCAGGCGAAAAGTCTGCTGATGCAGGGTCACAACATCAGCGAGACCTCCCGCCTGCTCGGATTCGATTTCCCCCACCATTTTACTCGTCTCTTCAAGCGCATCACGGGGCTTACTCCCAGCGAGTTTTTAGGGAAAAATCAACTGTAGTTTTTATACTCTCCAGGTGTCATCCCCGTGAGACGACGGAAATACTTGGAGAAGAACGAGGGGTTGGCAAAGTGCTTCGTCCATTTCTTCATAATATACGTCGCTCCAGTGCGTCTTGTTCCAATGATAAGCGGGTCTCACGGCTGAGAATTGCTCTCTGAGTTCGATATTCCTATCTGGCGACAGTTTCAAGGCGATTCTTGAAACCCCGTCCTTCATATCATACCTGCCACCGCCCAACCATAGGCAGACAAATATCTTTCCTTCCAAGCGGAAGTTAAGGATGTCTTCACCAAACGCCTGATCTTCGGTCACTCCAAGGAGTGACAACGTGTACTCTCTGACCTGCTCAATGTTCATAACCTGTCTGTTCAATGTCGTTCTCATTTGCGTGGGCAAAGTTACGAAAAATATTCAAATTCTTTCGTAGTAGAGAGCGTGATTTCTTTTCTCAGAATGCTATTGGGCCGTGGCCCATACAACTGGTTGTACCCAGTGCCGTCAGGGCTGCTGTGAGGATGCTCACAATCACCTGAATGACGGTCTTCCAAGTTTCCTTTTTCATAGCATCAGATTTTAAGGTTAGTACTAGAAGCGAGGGTGAAGGCTGTAGCCTCAGACATCAGCCCTCAGCCCTCATGCTTCGTTAGTTCTGGTCGGCGTAGTCCCACTCGTCGGGCTCGGAGTTGATCTCCAGTACGGTGCCCTTGGTAGGCATCTGGAACGAGCCCGTGTAGGTTCCATCGTTCTCAGTCAGCGTGATGCGGTTGCCGTTCACCTTGGCGATAGGCTCCTTGCCCTCCACAGGCACAACGCTGATGTTCACGTTAGAGCCGGAATGCACGTTGTCGTTGCTGTTGATCTCCTGCTCGCTGTCGTCCGTCACGGTTGACGTGCCGTTACCGTACTTGTAGATCACCAGTCGGTAGTCACCCTCGGTGCCGCTCTCCGAGCCGCTGTTGCCGCCCGTGTTGCCGCTCTGGCTACCACTGTTGCCACTCTGGCTACCGCTGTTGCCGCCCTGGTTCTGCGAACCACCCTCTGAGCCGCTGCCGCCCTGGTTGGTGTTGCCACCCTCCTGCGAACCGCCGTTCTCACCGTTCTGGGTGTTGCCACCCTCATTCTCGGGGTCTTCCACGGTGCCGTCATCGGTCGAGGTCACGCGCTTCACTTCCTTGCCGTCACGGTCGTAGCAGGTAATCTGCACGGCGGTGTTCTTCAGCTCGTCCTTCAGGTCAACATCAGGGGTGAAGATGATGCGGCGGCTGGTGATGAGCGATGCTCGCACGTCGTTGACGCTTGCCACCGACTTGGCACGCAGGCCGAAGCGCATGGTTCCCAGACCGGGCAGAGCCACGCTATGACCCTCAGTGGCCCACGCCTTGATCACCTCACCGGCTGCATCCCAGCAAGCCTGCATCACTCCCTTGCTCACGCCGCTGCGCAGAGCAGCCTCCTTGATCACCTTGTCCTGAGTCAGAGCCGTGTAGAGCTCCGGCATCATCACGTAACGATACTTACCAGCATACTTGCCGATGTTCTGATACTGTTCCTTAGCTTTTACTTTCAGTGCCATAACTGTCTTGTGTTTTTACATGGTTCTATACTAAAGGTTCAGGCCTAACGGGGCATTGTGTCAAGATTTTTTAGCTCGCTGTGGCGCCTACATCTTACCTCTTCCATCTGACATCAGCCATCTTCCGTCTTCCATCTTCCTTATCAAATCCGAAGGTCATCCGCGCCAGTTCGAAGAACTTTTTTATCTCTCCCGTGGGCGAGAAAAATTTCTCTCGTGGGGCGCAAATTTTTATCTTCATTGACGATGCAAAGGTACAAAAAATCCAGATGCAAAACAATAGTTTCCCCCGATTATTTTTCAAAAAAAGCAATTTTATTTTTGTCAAATTTTGAGAGGCTATTCGCATGTGTCTTGACACCGTATCACCGTATCACCGTAACATCTGCTATCTGCGAAATACGGAAAACAAAGGGTATTATAATTATATTATATATATAATTATAATTATATATATAATATAAAATTTATATGATTATTTGTAAACTGTCAATTTTGACGTCTTGTACATGAAGCGGGAAAATGATACCTTTGGGCTCGTTTTAAGAATGAGACAAATGGTATACAGTAGTAAGGACTA
>CACYKE010000113.1 GCA_902774925.1 uncultured Prevotellaceae bacterium
GTGTGTTCTGTAAATCGCTCACGTTCTGTCTGGAGACTGCCTGTATATTTGAAAGGAGCATTGACTATTTCTGTGTACGTATTCTCCTGGTCCGAATGTTGACGCGTCAGGGCGAGCATGTACGAGAGAGTGAGCCGCTCGCCCTTCCGACGCGTCTTGTGCTCGTAATCGAGCCTTCCATTCCAAGAGTGATGGCTGTAGCCGGGCATCCAGTAGTGGTTATTAAATCGATAGAGAATATCGCTTGATGAGTTGTTCAGCGATGTCCGGCTATCACCCTGCACGTTGAGCTTGTAGAAGTATCCCCCAAATGAGGCAGACAGCAGGTTCAGCGAGTCGATGTCGTAGCTCGCATTGATGTCGGCATAATGGATGGAGCCAGGATTCGTACCGTCAGACTGGGACAGCATTCGATTGCCCGTATCAAGATAAGTGCGGTCTGTATAGGTACTGTTCTCTGTCTCGCGGCTTGACATTCCTCCGTAGCCGTATTCCACAGATGTCAGCAGCTTACCTATCTGTCCCGTCAGCGAGCCGTAGAAGTTTGGATGATTCAGTGAGTTATAGGTAGCCGATATTACACCCGTCATGCCTTGCATCTTCGAACCATCAACCATCAGGATATTCAGGATGGCATCCACGCCCTCGGCATCCTCACGTGCTCCAGGATCGGTAATTACTTTGATACGCTTTACCATCGAGGCGGGCATAGACTTGAAGGTTTCCTTGGCATTCTTCGACAGGCTGGGGTCATAATGCCCATTCTTGTATATCTTATAGCTGCTATTGCCCTTGACAAGGATATTATCCTGTCCGTCGACCGTCACCATAGGCACCTTGCGAAGCATATCCATTACTGTCTGTGTTTTCGATTCCTCGTCAGCCTGGACATCATAGCCTATGCGGTCTATTTCCTGTTTGACAAGCTGCTTCTGTGCCTTGATCACCACACCATCGAGTTCTTTACTCCAGGTGATGGAATCGCTCTTTACTTTGGTCGTATCTGTTTTCGTCTGGGCAGTAGATTCCCCTGCTCCCGCTGCCATCAACAGCAGGAGTGCCATTATTCCAATATGTTTCATCGGTTTACTTCTTTAGCCGTTCGATACTTGCTTGGAACATTTCTTGTAAGAATTCATCGTTGGTAGCCTTCATCACTTTTTCAAGTTCTTTGATTACCATCTTCTTCTCCATATCGTCCAGTGCGTCGGCCTTCTTACACATCTTGTATATGTGCGAGGCATAGTAATTGGATGCCGTGCTATTGGGGTTCTTCAGGAAGAGATTCTTGAAGGTGTTGAACTGGCTGAGCCATGATTCAGAACCGATGCTACTGCTAACAAAGGTGGAGTCGCTGCCAAAGGCTGACAGACCCTCGCCCATCGAGAAGAATCCGCTAAACAAATCGTCATCTCCAAACGAAAACCCGTTGGCACTCAGTTTCACGTCATTGCCGTTGATTCTAAAGATTCTATGAGCTTTCCTACAATTTCTTTTTCGTCTTTACGCCATTCCATAGCGTATGCATAACGATGGGCCTTGGTCATATCTTCCAGATCAAGGAAAAGCGCGTAGATATAGCAGGAACCCTTGATGTCGCCCAAGGGATAGCCGCTGTCATCACCACCTACGGCCAAACTCGTGTAGTCGTATGACTTCTTGCTTGCGGAAGATGCCGTTTTCAGACTGTAGGCTTTCTCTTTGTCCTGTTCAAAGGCACGCTCTACATCCTCAACCAAGTCGTGGTGGGATGCGGGTATTGTAAACTCATAGACATCTAATTGTCCTTCCTTGACTCCCGTTTCCGGGTTTTTGTTCAGTTTGTGACTACTTTCCACTTGTGCCGGTTCACTTGTTATCAGCACGTTGAAAGCACGCTTAATAAACCCTTGTGCATGGGCTGTCAGGGGCATCAGCATTAGGATGCCTGCTGCCAGAAATAGTTTATTCTTCATAAGCCAAATACTTTGTTTGTTCGTTAATATATAGGATGGTACCGTCTTCTTGTTCTACAGGGACATACCCGAGAGACAACAGCCGTGCCTCCGTGAGTTCTTGCCGACATTGTGCAATCTGCTCTTCAGCCTCTTGCAGTCCTTTTGCTGCATCAGCTATCATGGTGTATGTCTTGGCATAGTCGTTGATGGTGGGTTCTGTCTTACGCAGACGGCGTTTCCTGGACTGAATAGGACGAGGCTCATCACGCATGATTTCTACAGAATCGGCCTTTTCTTCCATTTCTGTCTCTCTCGGCTGCATCGTCCTTGCTGTGTCTGTCTTAGCCGTCAGATCTGTGCCTTCAGGTTGCAGGCCAACTTGCTTAGTTGGTACTGCAATATAAAGCAAACCTGCGACAGCTGCAGCAGCTACGCCCCAGAAAGCCCATCTTCTCTTTAGCCGCTTTGGTTTCATCGCCTTTATCTCTCTAAAGAGTTGCCTATAGTCCTCCCATTCCTCGGGTACATTTCCGCGAAGGAAGTAGTCTGCAAGGATGTCTTCTTCCTCGAGAGTCGAAGTGCCGTCCATATACTTGTCCAGCAGCTTTGCAATATAATCCTTTGTGTACTTTATCATCGTTTATTCCTCCGTTTTATTTCTTCCAATAGTGTTCGTCTTGCCCTTGCCAGCAGCGTGCTTACCGATGTCATTTCGATACCCAATAGTTGGGCAATCTCTTCGTGGCTCCGTCGTTCCTCTTGGCGCATATATAATAAGGTGCGTTGCGTGGTGGGCAGTTGCTGTAGTTTCATTATGAGCCATTCCTCGTTTTCCTTTGCCTCCAGTTCTTCTTGCGGACTGCTGGTAAGACTGACGACGGTGGCCTCCTCAAGCGATTCGGCTGTTCGCCGCCTCTGGAGATCCCTCAGCGTGTGTTTCGCCATCAGCGTAACGATAGCCTCTACTGACCGGAACCGCTCCAGTTCGTCGTGCATCTGCCACAGACGGAGCATCACATCCTGTGCGATGTCCTCTGCCATATCTTCGCCCGCCCCGTAGTGTCGGCTCACATTGAGCGCTTTCTCTCGCCACGTGCGGGCTTTCTGTTCAAATGCACTTCTTTCCATTTATTCTTTGCTACACCTATTAGACGCATATATCGCTCAAAACCAAACTGACTTTAGCAGAGTTTAACAGATTAACGTTTCCTAAGAATCCCAAGTATAATCAGCAGATAGCC
>CACYKE010000114.1 GCA_902774925.1 uncultured Prevotellaceae bacterium
TTGCCATTAGCGTTAAGATAGGAGTCTTTGGCGATACGGAACCAGTAATCCTTATGGCCATAATAGCGGAAACTGATAGTGGTTCCATCAACTTTGGTTTCGACTTTCCGGATGGCGAACTGGAGATTGGAACTGTTGTCCTGCTTAGGCCCATTGAGGGCTTCAGCCATACCCAGGAAATATCCAGACTGATAGCCCACTGCCTTCCAGACGATGCGCTTATCAGGCGAAATCATTACATAATAAGGGATGGCACCCACATCACAGTATCGGCTACTAATGTCCTTCATGGCGTTGTTCCAGTTTTTCCCAACGATGCGTTTGCTGAATTCATGCTTCTGCCACTCAGATAGTTTGTTCTGATTGATAGCGACGATTTCCAGTTTATCCTTCATTTTCTCGTAGACCTCTCTCATCTCAGGCTCAGACATCATGCAAGGACCACAACCGATGCCCCAGAAGTCGAGCAATACGTATTTGTCATTGGAAAAGGTTTCAAATAGATGGTGTTTCTGTCCTTGCATATCAAGGAGTTCGGCATCAATAGCTTCATCACCCACCTGCAAAAGTCGTGGTGGATAGACATAGTTGTGAATCTCTGCCAGTTGCTCCTCAAATCCTTTAGGAGCCCGTGCGACAATTTTCTTTTCCAGTTGCTTTAACTGCTCCATGTGTGGGAAGTTTGGAGTGTTCTTTGCCGTCATGGATATGCCCCATAGTGCACGGATCGTAGCTGCGTCCACAGGCAGTGAGGGCAGGATGTCCATTCGTTGCTACCACGTCACGGCAATACTCCGTTATACGGCTCTGAGTCTGCTGTTCTGACAAAGGGCTTTCCACTTTCCATAAAGGGTAGAAGCAGTCATTGCCTGTCAATTTCACAGTCACACCGGGACGTAGGAAGAGGGTTAAATTAAAATTGGGACAACCTTCACCCATTAAACCGAGAAAACCTTCGGTGAGTTCCTCTACGGGTAGAGTGAAGGCGAACCGTCCAGCTTGGACTGTATCTACAACATTCCCAATAGTGCCTGTTCCGGCCAGTACCAACGTGCCGTCTTTAAGTGCGGGTGAATAACCAGTGACAGTTGCTGTCTTTGTCTGTGCCTGCCCCGCCATTGTGACGAGGGCGAGCATCATCGTAATAATTGATTTCTTGTTCATATTCATGCAAGTTAGTCTTCGATAAAGCTATAAACTGTGCGCCAAGAGTGAAAGTCTAAAACTATTTTAAGAATTTCATGTGTTTTGGGGGACATAATTGGCTCGCGTTTCTCTAATCCTTGCATATATGTCATCCTAATCCACCTTCAGTTTCTCCTTGCCTTTGTATTTCGTCATGTCGCTGACGATGACCTGCTCGCCAGATTCCAGGCCGCTGACGACCTCGATGTAGTCGTAGTTGCACTCGCCGAGGCGGACTTGGCGGGGATGGAGCATGTCGCCGTCGAGGACGAAGAGGGTGTAGTCGCCGGGGCCACTGTAGAAGGAGCCGTTGCGGATGCGGAGCACGTCGTCCTTGATGCTGGTGATGACGAAGACCTCGGTGCGGAGGCCGGAACGGAGGCGTGGATGTGACATATTGTCGGGCACGACGGTGAAGGTGATGGCGCCGCTCTGGCTCAGGGGCGTGACGGTGTTGATAATGCCCGTGAGGCGCTCCTTGCCGATGCGCAGGATGACGGCACCGCCGACGCGGACGCGCTCGCTGTGGCTGTCGGAGATTTCGCACTCGGCCTTGAAGTGACTGAGGTCACTCACTACGGCAATCTTCTGACCTGCGCCGATGGTGCTGCCCACTTCGCTGTTGATGTAGGTGAGCGTGGCACGGCGCGGCGAGCGGATCTTGGCATCGTCGAGTGTGCGGCGCTTCTCGTCGAGTCCCTTATCGAAGATGCCGTTCTGGAGTTGCTGCATACGGAGGTCGGCCTGACGCACACGTTGCTCGTTCTGGTACTGCTGTCGCAGTTGCGAGAGTTGCATTTGGGCGGTCTTTAAGGTTGTCTCGGCCTGACGCACACGGTCGCGGGTGCCGGAGCCGAGGCTGTCAAGGTAGAGTTCGTTGCGCAGTTGGGCTTCGAGTTGCGAGAGTTCCATCTCCTTCACCTCAATCTGCATCCGGCGGTCGGAGAGTTGG